>CAJTZQ010000089.1 GCA_910583795.1 uncultured Muribaculaceae bacterium | reverse complement strand
AAGACATCGCTGCCGAACTCTGCATAGTGTCCTAATTTGCGGTTTCTTTATTTAACAGCATTCCTTGAAGGGAGCTCATGTAAAGGGGAAGACGGAACACTGTTTTTCGGGTCACTTGACGGGATTGCACAATTTAATCCGGCATCAGTCAAGGACTACCCTTATAAAAAAGGGGAAATCCGCGTCAATTCCATACTTGCCCACGACAATGACTCTGATGACCATAATAAAGTGATCTCCATACCTGTCAATTCAGACGTCGTGACACTACCTCATAATTACAATACTTTCACCCTCAAGTTTAATTATGTAGATGTCACTAAAGCTATCAATACAGAGCTGAGATACAACATGCAAGGAGTGAACGACGTATGGTCGGAAACTGGAGACAGCAATGAAGCTGTGTATAGAAATCTTAAACCCGGCACATACAGATTTCAAGTGAGCAGCCGTACTTTCGGAGGAGAATGGTCACAACCGGAAATACTGATAACAATAAAGATCGAGCCGCCGATATATCTGACGTGGTGGGCTATAACCTTATATATAGCGATCGCTGTATTGTTGATATACATAGCAATACATTTTTATAAATCGAAATTGAATCTTGAAAAAGATCTCGCCATAGAAAAAGAAAACAATAAAAACAATAATATCTTAAATGAGGAACGGCTCGTATTTTTTACTAATATAACTCACGAACTACGCACCCCCCTCTCACTTATAATCGGACCTATAGAAGATCTTATCAATGATCCGGAACTTAAAGACAAGCATCGTTCGCGTCTGCAAGTGATCCGTGGAAGTTCAATGCGGCTGCTCAATCTTATCAACGGTATACTTGAATTCAGGAAAACAGAGACAAGGAACCGCCGTCTTGAAGTAGTGTCAGGAAATCTTGCCAACTTTGTAAGAGAAATAGGATTAAGATTCAAAGAGCTCAACAGCAATAAAAACCTTAACATCTCGATCGATGTCTCAGATATGGAGAATGTCGAGATGTATTACGATCCGGAAATGATCACCACAATGCTCAACAATCTGCTTGGAAACGCTATAAAATATACAAGGAAAGGAGATATAACCCTTTCATTAAAACCAAAAGAAATCGACAGAATAAACTATGTGGATCTCAGCGTGAAAGACACCGGCGAAGGGATTGCCCCTGAAGAATTGCCGCATATCTTCAAGAGATATTATCAGGCAAAACACAATAAAAAAATTGCGGGCACCGGCATAGGATTGGCTCTTACGAAAAATCTTGTGGATCTGCATGCAGCCACTATACGAGTAGAATCAGAAAAAGGGAAAGGGAGCATATTCACCATCCGCTTTGTAAGAGACAACAGTTATCCTTCCGCACTGCATAAAGAAGTTACAGAAACAATAGAAGCGGAAACAGGAACTAAAAATACTGAAATCTCGGCAACTCCGGAACATCTAACCCTTTTAATAGTAGAAGATGACGAAGACGTAAGAGACTACATAGCCAATGCATTTGCATCCACATATAACGTGGTATGCGCGGAAAACGGTAAGGAGGGTCTTGAGAAAGTGAGAGAGACGCTTCCCGATATTGTGGTGAGCGACATAATGATGCCGGAAATGGATGGGATAGAATTGTGTAACGCCATAAAATCGGACATGGCTACAAGCCACATACCTGTGATACTGCTGACAGCAAAAGATTCTATGCTCGACAAGGAGGAAGGATATAATTCAGGGGCAGATTCATATATGACAAAACCGTTCAGCGCCAAACTGCTCCAAGCAAGGATAAACAATATCCTTGACACCCGCCACAGGTTATCAATGAAATTCATAATGCATTCTGACGATAAATCCGTCAGCCCTGCAAATTATGAAGAGACTTCAAATGCAACCGAGCAACAAGAATCCGGAAGCATACAGCTGTCCCCTCTTGATAAAGAATTTATAGCCAGACTTCACAAACTTGTGGAAGACAATATAGAAATCTAGGATATGGATATGCCGTTCCTGACAGACAAAATGTGTATGAGCCATTCCACACTATATAGGAAAGTGAAAAGTATCACAGGATTGACACCGGTGGAATTCACAAGAAAAATAAAACTTAACAAGGCTAAGCAACTGCTGATGAGTGAGGAAGTTGATCCCGCAGAAATACCATTCCTGACAGGATTCAACAGTTCGGCATATTTCAGAAGAGTTTTTAAAAAAGAATTCGGAGTCACCCCAAAAGAAATGTTGCAAGAGAAAAAAGACAATCGGAATCAAAATATTACAAATTAAGCTATCTAAAATAGATTTAATTATGCAATTAGAAAAAAATTGGCTAAATTTGCAACCAAAGTTATAATTTATTCTATTCGGCTAATTTTTAAAGCTCAATCGCCATGAGAACGATTCTGATCTTTCTTTTCACGACAATGATCTCTCTTTCACTTACTGCTTCGGGTGTAAAACGCTTCTACAAGTTCCATCTTGGAAATCAAGACGGCTTGGAAAGCAACTATATCAGAGGAATAGGTCAAGACAAACACGGTTATGTATGGGTAGTGACCAGCGCCGGGTTAAACAGGTTTGAAGGAAGCGGATTCCAGACATTCAACTCTGAAAATTCCGGTTTGGGCACAACCGACCTTAATTGCGTGGCAGCAGACCCTACCGATCCAGATAAAGTGTGGATAGGATCACAACACGACGGATTGTACGTTTACGATTATTATGACGGAACAATCAAACCTTTTGAAGGAGGAATAAATAATCCGGAAATAACGTCGCTCTCACTATCTTCCGATAATAAAATCTGGGTGGTGCATTATGAGACACTCCCTGAAAAACTTGATCCCGCTACTGGAGAAACCAAGCTTCTGTTCAACACAAGACCTGCCGGATTTCCGATGGAAATCCTATGCCTGACTGAAAACAAAGCAGGCGACAAAATGTATGTGGGTCATGAAAACGAAGGGTTTACCGTCATAGATCTTGGCTCCCGCAAATTTAACAACTATAAACATGAACCTGGGAACAATAATACCATCTCGGGAAATACAATTTATGCCATTTACGAAGACATACAAGGCTTGATATGGATCGGGACCGAGAATGGTCTTTCAGTCTACAACCCTTCTACCAATAAATTTATATCATACACTCACAATGACAACTCCACATCCATTCTACCAGGTGCCGTGAGAAGCATACGCAGGATAAAAAATGGAAATCTATGGGTAGCTACAGCACAAGGAGGCATCAGCATTATAGCTAAAGACGAGAAAATTGATGAGAATACGAAATTCGTAAATCACACGCCATATTTTTTCGGGAATCCCGGACAAAAATTATATTCATCATCACCCAACACTATTTTTGAAGATTCCTATGGGAACAAATGGATAGGGTATCAGAGTGACGGTATCGACGTGGCATGCTACGACTCCCCTATTATCTGCCAGGTCACAATATTCGGGCAATATGACGCCACCCCTCCTCATCCGGCTGTTTGGAGCATTACAACTGACAAAAAGGGAGATATCTGGATCGCAGGTGAACGAGAAATAGCCCATCTCAGCGATAAACTTCCGGAAAGATTTCAACTTCCGCAGGGGGTAATTGTCCAAAACACTCCAGCCAAAGGATTATATGCCGACAGCAGAAACAATCTTTGGATAGGCACATTAAATTCAGGTGCATACGTATTTGACATGTCAAACCATTCCATGCGGGAGATAAATTCTATTGATAAAGAAGTGAGGTGTTTCATTGAAGACAAAAACGGCGACATACTCGCAGGAACACACAATGGAATTTACCGTATCAATGGAAATCTCGAAGCGAAACCTGACAAAAAACTCAATGAAATCATTCTTGGCAAGAACGTGACATGTATTAATAAAGACAAAACCGGCAAAATATATATCGGGTCATTTGCCGAAGGTCTCACGATTGCCGACCTCGAACGAAATGAAACCAAGATATTAAACGTCAACAACGGTCTCCCTTCAAACACAATCAACGATGTTTTTGAAGATTCAAGAGGTCAAATATGGATCGCCACAAGAAGAGGTGTGGTAAGCATGTCGCCAGACAATCATGGCGAAATCAAAAGACATGCAATCGCCCAGGGGGGAGGCTCGATCAATATCAAATCTATTGAAGAAGATAATAACGGCAGGATATGGATGAGTTCAGAAAATGGCATTTCCTGCTACAATCCCCAAACCAAGAAAACTGACACGTATACACATTGCCACAGATCGTCGCTCAAATCATTTCTTGAAGGCAGTTCATGTGTCAAACCGGACGGTACAGTCTTTTTCGGATCGCTCAACGGACTTGCATTTTTCAATCCCGGCAATCTCTCTCACACAAAATACAATAAAGGCGAGATCGCAATAAACACACTGCAAGCATATGATAGCAGAGAAGAAGATATGAATAAAGGTGTCACCATTCCGGTGAACTCTGAAATCATCAAACTTTCGCACAGTCTCAATACAATCCGGTTGCAGTTCCATTATCAGGATTTCACAAAGGTGGTCAACACAGAATTGAGATACAACATGGAAGGTGTAAACGATTTATGGTCACCTATTGGAGGTGCTCATGAAGTCACTTATCGAAATCTCAAGCCCGGCACTTATAAATTCAGGATAAGCAGCCGGTCGTTCGGTGGAGAGTGGTCCACTCCGGAAACACTTCTTACAATCAAGATCAACCCTCCCTTCTATAAGACATGGTGGGCTATACTCATTTACATCATTGCAGCAGTTGCCATTCTATGGGTAATGTTGTTTCATCATGACACCCGTCATCACAGAGCAGAAAACCGTGTTGTAAAGAAAAAGCAATCCAACCATAATAATGGAAGAAAAAATATGCCACAAGATATAGGGCAAAATATGGGAAATGAACTTCATACGCCTCTTTCTCTAATTGTAGAACCACTTCAAGATCTAATCGATGACCCGGAGCTACACGACACCCACAGGTCGAAACTTCAGGCAATAAAAGCAGACTCAATCAGGGTACTCAGCATGAGTAACAGGGTGATCGATTTCAAGAATTCGGATCAAAACAAGATTGAGAAGGGAAGCCAGTTGAAAAAAACGGAATAATGACCTATATAAAATGTTAAAAAGATTGACAATGTTTTTATTCTCCCTCGTCGCCATCTCAGGCACAATCATGGGAGAATTGGCTCCCGACAAGGGTGGAGTGTGGAAAGACACTGACGGGAAGCATATAAACTGCCATGGCGGCGCCATTCTTAAAGCTCCTGACGGAGTGTATTATTGGTATGGAGAAAACAGGATGAATAATGCACCTCAAGAAGGCGTGGCATGCTATTCATCAACCGATCTTAAAAACTGGGAAAACCATGGCATTGTTATGCCTGTCAGTGAAGAAAGAGATGCCATAGTAGAACGGGGATCGACCATAGAACGCCCAAAAGTGGTCTACAATCCAAAGACCGGGAAATATGTAATGTGGTTTCACCATGAACTTAAAGGTCAAGGATATGCCGCCGCCCATGCAGGCGTGGCTATTGCAGACAATCCTTTAGGTCCGTTCAAACCATTGAAAAGCGCACGCGTCAATCCCGGGAAATTGCCTATTAATCTAAAAAAATCTCAAAAACCGGATGATTCCAGACTTCAACAAGAATGGTGGACACCAGAATGGCGGAAAGATATCGAAAACGGAATGCTAACTTTCAGAGACCTCCCCGGAGGTCAGATGGCTCGCGACATGACCATTTTTATCGATGAAGACGGCAAAGCATATCATATTTATTCATCTGAGGAGAATCTCACACTTCATATAGCTGAACTTGACAAAACATATACCAAGCATACCGGGAAATATGTCAGATTGTTTCCGGGTGGACACAATGAGGCGCCTACTATCTTCAAAAAGAACGGCAAGTATTGGATGATCACTTCCGGATGTACCGGATGGGCACCCAATGAGGCACGCATGATGTGGGCAGATGATCTATTTGGAGAGTGGCATCAGCTTCCTACACCATTTAAAGGTCCGGGAGCGGAGATTACTTTCGGAGGACAGGGCACATCAATACTTCATGAAGGTGATAATCTTATTTTTATGGCAGACATATGGAATCCGAAAAACCTTCCGGACTCTCGGCATCTATGGCTCCCTATTTCATTTGAAAGCGATGGGACTCCGGTGATATATTATAACGGACTTACAGAAGACGCAGGTAAATCCAAACTTATAGAAGCAGGGAAAGGATATAGCGGCACATCAGTCAACACAGCTGTTTTCCGTACAAACCCGATTGTCACTTATAAAAATAACCAATACATCTCATATTATGACCCTGAAGGATATCTTACCTTAGGGAAACGTAAACACGGAGATGAAATATGGACTATAAACAAGACACAATATAATGGGAACGTCAATGACGGGCACAATATTATCAGCATGGGAATAGACGGGAATGGTTTTATTCACGTAGCGTTCGATCATCACGGACACCCTCTGCATTATGCAAAAAGCGTAGCTCCCGAGAGCATTGAATTGGGAGAAATGATGACAATGACCGGCATTGACGAGGGAAAAGTGACATACCCTGAATTTTACTCCATGAATAACGGAGACCTTCTATTTGTCTATCGTTCGGGAGCGTCAGGAAGAGGGAATATGGCTATCAACCGTTACGACGTAAAAGATAAGAAGTGGGTAAGAGTGCAAGACTCACTTATCGACGGAGAAGAGGAAAGGAGCCCATATTGGCAACTATATATAGATGAAAACAATGTGATACACGTATCATGGGTCTGGAGAGAATCATGGCTTGTGGAAACCAATCATGACCTATGCTATGCGAAATCTACTGATGGAGGCAAGACATGGCTTAAATCAGACGGCACTGAATACAATCTGCCTATCACGGCATCAAACGCAGAATATGCTTGCAGAATTCCTCAGAATTCCGAACTTATAAATCAGACATCCATGACCGCCGACAGCAATTCTTTACCGTATATCGTGTCTTATTGGAGGTCTGAAGGAAGCGACATTCCACAATACCGCCTTGTGTGGAACGATGGCAAACGTTGGCACAACACGACAATCTCATATAGGCTTACTCCATTTTCACTTTCGGGAGGAGGCACAAAGATGATCCCTATTTCCAGACCACGAATAGTTGCGGAGGGGAAAAACATATGTGTCATCTATCGCGATCTTGAAAGAGGAGGATGTATCACAACAACATCCACCGCTACAGGACCTGCAGGTAAATGGGAAACGAAAGACCTGACGGCATTCAGCGTTGACGCGTGGGAGCCATCATTTGATACAGATCTTTGGCAAAAGGAGAAAAAATTACATCTGTTTGTTCAAAAAACATTTCAGGGAGACGGAGAAGTCGCTCTTGATAAAAAGCCGACATCAGTCTATGTATTGGAAGCAGACTTGGAAAACATATTACCGGATTGATCCGAGCGATCAGGTTTTAACATAAAAAAGAGGATGCATTCAAACTGAACTGCATCCTCTTGTGGTTGAATATTTATGCTCAGGCAGCATTTTTGTTTTGACGGTCGGTCTTACTTGCCATCTTATTCTTATCTCCCTTACAACCAAATCTTTTACCATCACCTTTGCGATGCATTTTTGCGCCTTTACCTTTCATATCGGCTTTTTTGTGATGGCTTGAAAGATAGCTATTCTCAAGAAATTGATTGTATTGTTCCGGAGTGAGAATTGCCTTTACATTCTCAAGGTATTTCTTACGCGCCTCAAAATGTTTAGCCTTACGTTCCGCCTTCAATTGTTTTTTCTGTTCGTCAGAAAGATTGCTCTTCTTATCTTTTGAGACTTTATTCTTCTCTCTGTCAGCTATGCAACTCTTGCGGAGTTCAGCGAGCTTCGCCTTTTGCTCAGCGGAAAGGTCAATACCTTCAAACGCCTTGCAGCATTTAGGAGTCTTTTCTTTCTTCGCCGTACATGAGCTATTGTCAGGGCAAGTGCCGTTTACGGGACATTCTGTCTTAGACTTGCAAACCGATGTTGTATTTTCTGTCTTATTGTCGGTTGCTGCAAACGACGCGAAAGATGTTGCAACGAGGATTGCGAGACTCAAAATTACTTTCTTCATATCTTTAAATGATTTGTTGGTTATTTCGTTATTTTGTCCTGTTTACGATTCTTTGACCAAGACAAATCAGATAAGTTTAATCTACTATTAGATTTTATATTTCATTAACTAAGCTGTTAATAAGCATTTATAAATTTACACATCAATACTCCTTAATTATATATATTGGTCTAAATGTCATTAGTACAAACTAAAAAAATTGCGTGACATTAAAAGAATGCCACGCAATTTCTGTATAAATATTCTCTATCGTCAACCTTTATTGTTCTCACCAACATTAGTTGAAAAAGCCATTATTGCTAATATAGGTGTATTTTGTATTAAACAGACTCCCCCTCGCTAAGCACGGGCACAGAACCACCACGACGCGGATTTGGCAGATTGCTTCATTTTTATTCTTTTCAACTAAATTAGGTAAGATCCACCTTTATTGAAATCTGTCAGTTTTTTCTCGCCGGATCGCAAGTCAAACCGACACCCAATTTCTTGAAAATTTTATGATCCACTTCACCCAGCATTACAGTGGAATGCATCTGGCATCCGTATAATTCCGGTAGCTTTTCCAAAGCCTTACGGCAGTTTTCATTCCGAGTGCTCAACACGGAAAGCGCCACAAGCACTTCGTCAGAATGCAAACGTGGATTTTTACTTCTAAGATAATTAGTCTTGGTATGCTGAATCGGCTCAATCATTTCTTGAGGGATCAACTTAACGTTGTGGTCAATGCCGGCAAGATGTTTGATAGCATTAAGAATAAGCGCAGAACTCGGTCCAAGGAGTTCGCTTGTCTCTGCGGTGATAATAGTGCCGTCACCAAGTTCGATAGCCGAACAGGGCAATCCGCTAATTTGAGCACGATCACGAGCCGCTTTTACGGGTTTACGATAAGATATATCAATTTTAGCCTGCTTGAAAAGGAGAGCAATCTTATTGACCTCATCATCATTTCCGTCACCTTGTGCGAGATGATTAAGGGCAGTAAAGTAACGACGTATTATCTCATTTTTCGATGCATTGCAACACACCTCATCATCGCTTATACAGAACCCTACCATGTTGACACCCATATCAGTAGGTGATTTGTACGGATTTTCTCCATAGATACCTTCAAACAAAGCATTAAGCACCGGGAAAATCTCAATGTCACGATTATAGTTGATAGCCGTCTTCCCATACGCCTCAAGATGGAAAGGATCGATCATATTGACATCGTTGAGGTCTGCAGTAGCTGCTTCATACGCAATATTTACAGGATGTTTCAACGGAAGACTCCATACAGGGAAAGTCTCAAACTTTGCGTATCCTGCCTCCACTCCCCTCTTATGCTCGTTGTATAGCTGACTAAGACATACCGCCATCTTACCGCTGCCCGGACCCGGAGCAGTCACTATAACAAGAGGACGCGTAGTCTCAATGTAGTCATTGTTGCCAAAACCTTCATCAGAAGCAATGAGACCCACATTGTTGGGATACCCCTCGATTGTGTAATGATAATAGACAATTATGCCCATTCTTTCGAGACGCTGACGGAAAGCATCGGCACTGATCTGTCCGTTGTAGTGAGTGACGACAACAGAACTGACCATAAACCCACGGTTCTGGAACTCCGTGCGTAAGCGAAGCACGTCCATGTCATAGGTGATGCCAAGGTCGTTTCTTACTTTGTTTTTTTCAATGTCAAGGGCACTAATCACGATGACAATTTCAGCCTGATCTTTTAGTTGCTGAAGCATTCTGAGTTTGCTATCCGGTTGAAAACCGGGCAAAACACGACTTGCGTGGTGGTCATCGAAAAGCTTTCCTCCCAATTCGAGATAAAGCTTGTTTCCGAACTTGGAAATTCTTTCCTTAATGTGTTCGGACTGTATCTTAAGATACTTGTCGTTGTCAAATCCGTATACCATAACGGACTGCAAAGTTAGCAAAATCCTCTCTCTTTCGCAAATAATTTATTTCAACTTTCGCTTGCAAAAGTTGAGGATTATATAAATATTCTCAAATCATAACATAATTCAAAAGTAAACATACTCTTAAATAAAAACAGACCGGAATATGAATCACTCACACTCCGGTCTTAGGCAATCCCTTTTGAAGGGACAAAGTTTATTTATTGGATTATTTAATGGTTTGCTTACTGTCGGATATATATTTAGAATAGAGAGACGAGACATCTTCCGGTGACAAACCGAAGCTTGACAATCTACCGAAAAAATAAGATGCTTCCTCTTTGAAAAAAATCTCTTTTCTCATCTCAAGAATCTTTTTTGTAGCCTCAGCCATCACAAAAAATCCAATCCCTCTTTTATTGAATATTATGCTTTGCTGCTGAAGCCAATCGTAGGAACGCATAACAGTGTTGGCGTTCACCTCCACTTTGGCGGCATATTCCCTTACAGAAGGCAATCTTCCTTCCGGAGGATATACTCCTGATAGGATATCATCCATAATCCCGTCGGTGATTTGCAGATATATAGGTTTATTTTCGTTGAAATCCATTTTGATACTTTAAAACAGTTTATAAACAACTTGACTGTTCTTAAATTTCAGATACGCCAGACAATAGCATGTTAACGTTAACATTATCATTACAGACGCAATTATCCACAATGTGGTTATACCATGTCCATCTATAAAAGATAAGGCAAAAGAATTGTAGTTGAACATAAATATAAACCCACATACTGTCTGCAAAACATATAAAGCTGCAAACGTCTTAAGAAACGAAAGCTTCGGCCATAATATTGCACCGAGGAAATATAATGATTGGTTGAAAAAATAGCTACCAAAAGCCAGGCAACATATCAATGCCCCATCCGGATCACCATATCCCGTATAGAAACAGAAAGGATTAATGATATTCATATAGTTAGAACCAAGAGCTTCACCTTCCATCAGCCTCGTGCCGATTCTTGCAAAATCTCCCAGATAAAAACCCGAGAGAAGAACGATAAACAATAATGGAACCACAGCAATCCAACGAGTGAAAAACTTTGATTCTACAGAAGCAGGAATCATAAGATTGAAAATCCTTTGTTCCTTAGTTTTCATATTTGAAAACGCCATAGACGCTACTATCGTGGAAATAAACATAGCCATGATTGAGAATGTAATAATCTCGGCAGTTCCCCCACCCATTCCTTTCCAGCCCATACAAAAACCGGCAAATATATATAGCGCCCATATACTTAAGACGCATAAAAGGAGCGTCTTCTTATTCTGTACGAATTCAAGATGAACGTTCTTCATGAAATTTCCATTTGAAGAACTATTATTTATATTATTCATAATCATCAACGATATGTTTCAGGTTAGTTTTTGAAATCATTTGGGAAAAGCCGGGTAATTATTTCAGGGTTCTGCCTGGTAAGCTCGAAAAGTGTTTCAAGATTTATCTCTGTTTCTTCATTGCCATCAGATACTTCCACAATATTTGCCCCTCCGGGAGCATCAAGTGCTACCAAAGCTTCTGACGCACGGTTTCTATCAGTTGTGAAAGAGAATTTAAGTTTGTTAGAGATATCAAACATTTTAGAATCAAGAAGAACTCCATCAGTGTCAGTGATCACCACATGATCGATTATTTTTTCCACATCATAAACCTGATGAGTAGAGATAATAATAGTCCGGTCGTCTGTCATCCCGTTAAGAACAGCCTTCCTAAAAAGTCTTTTTCCGGGAATATCAAGACCATTCGTAGGTTCATCAAGAATAAGGAGAGATGTGTTGCAAGCGAGTGCAAAACTTATAAAAACGCGTTTTTTCTGTCCCATAGACAATTGTCCAAGATGAACATCTGGAGTCATTTCAAAAGTGTAAAGATGTTTCTCCAGATCATCCATCCTAAATTTTGGATAGAAAGGAGTCATAGTTTTCACAAACTCTGAAAGCTTTACATTGGGAAGGAAAAATTCTTCAGGCACAATGAACACATCATTTAGAAAACCCACCTGACGATTCCATGGAGTAAATCCATTATAGCTTATCGATCCTTGCTGCGGTTTCAACAGACCCGTGATGAGGTAAAGCAATGTAGATTTTCCAGCCCCGTTCCTCCCAAGAAGTCCACAGATGGTGCCGGGAAGGATTGAGAGAGAATAATTTTTTACAACCGGATTCTTACGTTTACTATAAGAATAGGTGATGTCATTAATTTCAAGCATGGTGTATTAGTATATTAGTACACCACAAAGTTAAGCACATTTTTTAAATCAGCAAAATATTTCTGCAAAAATTTCAATATAAAATGCCTGTTTTCCATAACAAATAGAAAAGACAGTTAATAATCAACAATTTAGAATATAACAAAGTACCTATAAAAAATAAATGAACAGATGCCAGCCATATATCGCGGCAACCTATAAACCCGTTCATCAGTCGTTATGAAACCCCATAATTCCATCTTCACGGCTTCATATTATAAGCCAACCATATGCATATTAATTTTTCGTAGGCACTTTTATAAAAATCTTACTTTTCCACATGGAGTTTCGGCGAGCCATTGAAGCGATTATCCATTTCGCCATGGAACGGTACAAGTCTATCTTCTCTCCCTCCGAAGCCGCCGACATCAAGAGCGTTATGCAGAGCTACGGCGAGACCACCGAACAGCAGAAAGCGGTCGGCGCATGGCTCTGTGACTATGAGGAACACCGACAACCCTTTGATGAAATCAAA
>CAJTZQ010000088.1 GCA_910583795.1 uncultured Muribaculaceae bacterium | reverse complement strand
ATGATAAACGTTGCCGAATTCGTAGAAACGAAGGTTTTCAGCCTTGCGGTTGATGTTGTGAGAAATCGATTCGAGACCGCCGAACAGAAGAGTGCGACGCATCACCGAAAGATCACCGCTGAGTGGGTTCATCACCTTCACGCAACCTGAAATCGGCAACTGCTCGGAATTTTCATAATAAGATGCAGCCGAGAGAGAGTTGTTGAGAATCTCCATGAAGCCTTCGCCGGTGAGACGGTTGCTTACGAGTTGCTGAAGATTATAGCTCAGGTCAGTGTCGCCTTGCGGGGAAAGGTTGGCATGCATCTCGGTGCCGAATTCCACATTGTTGTATCCGTAGACGCGAAGGATTTCTTCCACCACGTCGCAAGGACGGGTCACGTCTACACGATATGTCGGAACCTTCAGATTTAGTATGTCGGGGTTTTGTGCGTCACGTTCAACTGATATTTCAAGAGCGCGGAGAATCGCGATAACGAGTTCATCGGGGATTCGTTTCCCGATGAGAGATTCGCAATAATCAAGTGAGAGGGCTATCTCTGCGTCGTTGACAGGATTCGGATAGATGTCTTCCACATTTCCACATATTTCACCTCCGGCAAGCTCTTTGATAAGCACGGCTGCGAGTTTTGCAGCATATACGGTGATGTTGGGATCCGCGCCACGTTCGTAACGGAAGGATGCGTCGGTGTTAAGTCCGTGGCGACGTGCCGTGAGACGTACGCGGGTGGGGTTGAAGTATGCACTTTCGATGAATACGTCTTTTGTGTCGGTAGTGACACCTGATTCGAGACCGCCGAACACTCCGGCGATACACATCGGTTCTTCGGCATTGCAGATCATGAGGTCTTTCTCATGAAGTGTGCGTTCAACGCCGTCGAGTGTGACGAATTTAGTCCCTGCAGGGCATGTGCGCACCACAATTTTCTCACCTTTCACCTTGGCAAGGTCGAAGCAGTGGAGCGGCTGACCGATGCCGTTGAGGATGAAATTTGTTATGTCGACGATATTGTTGATCGGGCGCTGTCCTATGGCGATAAGGAGGTTTCTTAGCCATTCGGGAGACTCTTTCACCTCCACGTTGCGGATGGTGACGCCTGAATAACGTGGGGCACCCTGATTGTCTTCAACGGAAATTTCCACGGCACCGTCATTACGGTCTACAGAGAAACTTTCTACTGATGGGAGTTCGACGCAAGGAATTTCGTCGCCCTTACCATCTTCGATGTTCTGGCGGGTGAAAAGGGCTTTGAGATCGCGTGCCACTCCGTAGTGGCTTGCCGCGTCAACACGGTTGGGGGTGAGTTCAACCTCAAGACAGTAGTCGCTTTCGACGTTGAAATACTTTGCGGCGGGAGTGCCTGCCGGTATGTTGTCGGGAAGCACCATGATTCCGTCATGGCTTTCGCCGACACCGATCTCGTCTTCAGCACAGATCATGCCGTTTGATTCGACACCGCGTATCTTCGACTTTTTGATTTGGAATTCTTTATCCCCGTCATAAAGGGTTGTGCCTACTGTAGCTACGACCACCGTCTGACCTGCCGCCACGTTTGGAGCACCGCAAACGATTGTCTGTGGCTCGCCGTTGCCGAGGTCTACAGTCGTTATGTGAAGATGATCGGAATTGGGATGCGGCTCGCATGTAAGCACTTTGCCGATGACAATCCCCTTTAATCCCCCTTTTATGGATTCAACCTCTTCCACATGATCGCATTCGAGACCTAAAGAGGTAAGGGCGGCTGTAAGTTCTGCCGGAGAGAGTGAAAAATCGATGTAGCGTTTGAGCCACTTATAAGAGATATTCATAATGAAATGATGCTGTCGTAGTCCAAAAGAAACTGTTTAATATTTATTTTGTCTTGTCATTGAGGTCTTTGTCAGTATATTTATGATATTTATTCAGTCATTATGGAACCCCATAACTCCATCATAAATATCAAAAATCTATCTGACAAATCCTCTCAATTCCTTCGACAAATAAATTTAAACAATTTCTAAGAAACGAAAGGTTTCCGAGGGTGCAAAAGTAATAAAAGTCACGGAAATATGCAAGTGCTTTGCCGTGGATATTCAGTTCTATGCAGAAAGTGGAGGTTGAGTTCAATATTTATATCCCCCGTCAGAATAAGGGATACAGAAATATAGGAATAAGGAGTATTGAAACATAAATCAAATAAATTGCCGGATTTATAACAAAAGATTGACAAAAGAACAAAAGCGGATAGTCTCAAATTCAACTTTAGTATGCGAAATTGGTATTAATCGGTAAGGGTGGAGAGGATGAAACGGGGGACTGCATCGGTGGTGTTGGGACCTATTATCACATCGGCTATGCGCTTCACATCAGGGACTGCATTCTCTACTGCAACCGCTACGTTTGCCTCACGGAGCATGGGTATGTCGTTGATATTGTCGCCAAACGCCACAACCCTGTCGGCTCCTGAAATGGCTTTAAGTCTTTTGATGGCATTGGCTTTCGATGCTTCCGGGGAAAACACCTCCATTATACCGGTCTCTTCTCCAAACAGGTCATGATAGAAAATAGGGTTGCATTCGATATTCCCTTTTATATCCGCGAAAGTCTCCTCCACATGTGCGGTAGGTTGCATTGAATAGAATAATGATATATTTGTAAGTTTTTCGGGAACAAGAGATTCTCCGTTTTCAGGGATGTGGAATATCTTGTATTGACTGTCGCTCCTCTCCGAAATAAAATTACGTTCATTGTCGGAGAGCGTACCTGTATGATATATGTGTATTTTCCCTTCGGTGAGCTGATATATAAACGTTGGAAGATTATGGCTCCTGACAGTATCGAGAATCCTTTGGGCGGTATCGGGCAACATTACAGTCGATTCCATAAACAATCCGTCGGCAGGATTCCATATCGCCGAACCTGTCATAACGATGAAGGGGAGATTTGCCTTGACATCCTTCATTAGTTTTTCGACAGTCGAGGGAGTTCTTGCGGTGGCTATCGTGAATAAGGCACCTTTACCGATCGCCTCGTTCAGAATCTGCACCGAACGCTGCGAAACAAGGCTGTCGGAAGAGAGCAATGTGCCGTCGAGGTCAGATACGAAGAGAGTCTTTCCCATTTTATTTGCGTTTCGTCTTGATCTCTTCCCACTCTGCGTCGCTCACCTGGCTTTCATGCCATTCCGTACGCGATTTGCCTGAGGAATAGGAAGAGTCGATTGTGGTCTGCGAAAACTCTTTCGTCTCCACAAACTCCACATCTTCGGCGTATTCTTTAGGGATTATCGGTTCATCGCCGCTCGGCTGACGATACCCTTTCCGCCGAGACCTGTAGCCATTGTAACGCCTGTCGTTATAATCGTTGCTTTTGCGTTCGGCTTCCTCTTTTTTAGCTTTGCGTGATCCGGGACGCGGCGGCATACCTGTGGCGTTGCGCAAGAAATCCTCCGTTTTGTTTGCCATATAGCGGCGAATCCACTTTGTGATTGTGGGCCAAAGGAGGAATAAAAGTATGACTGTTATTAAGAATATTCCCAAAGCGAATAAATTGAAATTAAACGATTGTTGTTTTCTTCAGGCTGAGTGTCAGCTTTTGAATACTAATGAGAGAAGAACATAGAACACGATCAGCCAAAGCAATCCTCCCACTCCAAGAGTGAAACAGAATATGATTGCGGCTATTATAAGAATGAAACGCGGTGCGTTGTCTTTCAGTTTCAGATTCTTGAACTTGAGAGAGAAGATCCTCAGGGGAGAATTCATCAGCCAGCATTCTATCAGAAGGATGGGGAGGAACACATACCATTCAAACAGGAATGATGCTCCCTGCATGAACATCGCGGCATATCCGATCCAGAAAATGGCGTTTGCCGGAATAGGCATACCGATGAAAGATGTGGTCTGACGGGTGTCGATGTTGAAGCGTGCCAGCCTCAATGCTCCGGCAACGGGAATAAGCAGGGTTGTCCATTGGAGCCATTGCTGGTCTCCGCATTGGTCTAACAGATGGAAGACAATCATGCAGGGGGCGACCCCGAATGTCACGAGATCGCAAAGAGAATCGAGCTCTTTCCCAAGATTGGAATATGCATGGAGCGCCCTTGCTGCAAATCCGTCGAGGAAGTCAGCCACAGCACCAATGGCGATAAAGATAAACGCCCATTGATAGGCGTGCATCCCCCAAAGGAAATGATCACCCTTGGCAGCTGCAATGATAGCGAGGCATCCCGCCACAAGATTTATGCATGTGATGGAATTCGGTATGTTTGCTTTGACAGGATTCATTTTTCAGAATGATTAAGACGTGCTACAGGAGTAACACCGCCCTTGACGATTTGTTTCATCTCCACGAGTATTTCTGCATCAATCGGGAGATAGAGATCCACTCTCGACCCGAATTTTATAAACCCGAGATGTCCGTCGATTGAGGCGGTATGCCCTTTGCGGGCGTAGGTCACGATTCTTCTCGCCATTGCCCCTGCGATTTGCCGGGCGGTGATTCTTTCGCCTGACTCGGATATGATCCCGATGGTGCTTCGCTCGTTTTCAGTGCTCGCTTTCGGGAGATAGGCGGAAAGGAACCTGCCCCTGTGATGGCGTACGTATTCAACCTTGCCATCGACTGGATACCAGTTGGCGTGGACATTCAAAGGAGACATGAACACGGAGAGCATTATTGCCTCCGATTTCAGGTATTCAGGCTCAAAGACCTTTTCAATCGCCACAACCTTACCGTCGACTGAACTGACCACCATGTCTTTGCGTTCACCCCGGTAATTCCTTTTCGGACAGCGGAAGAAATTGAACACAAAGAGATATACCACCACAGAGATGGAGGTGAAAATAGCGGGGATTACGTATGGGGGCATGAAGAGCCATACCGGGACATTCAGCACCAGGAGCACAAGGAAAAGCATTATGAGTATGTTTGTGCCTTCTCGATGGATCTTCACTTTCTTGCAGATGAATTATAGGTTATGGCGAGACTTCCCGGAATGGTGTCGCGAAATCAGGAATGTTGACAGTTTGAGCGGGAAGGCATTGCCTGATAGTGAATGCAAATTTAACCTTTTTCTAAGTTTCTCGCAAATTTTTCGTAACTTTACACGCCTTTTTCAAAGAACGGCTCCAAAACAATGTTGTAAAAAACGTGTTGCCATGAATTTTATTCGGGCATAGCGGAGCCTGCTCAATGCCTAATTACAAAGACATGGAAAGAAGACAAGCTTTGATGGTGATAAATCCGGTGTCAGGGACACGCTCAAAACGGGGATTGGAGGATATGGCGGCTAATTGCCTGAACGCTGCCGGAATATCGCTTGAGACAGTTTATACGGAAGCATCGGGAGATGCTTCCCGGTTTGCAGCCCAAGCGGCTGCGGAAGGATATGACATGGTTATCTCTGCCGGAGGCGACGGCACTGTCAACGAGATTGCCGGTGCGTTGTCGCATACCGGCACGGCTCTCGGTATCCTTCCGCTGGGATCGGGAAATGGATTTGCAAGGAGTCTCGGAATTCCGCAGGATGCTGAAGACGCCTTAAAGGTGATTGTAGACGGTCATTCACAGGTGTGCGACCGCGGGATTATCAACCGCCTTCCGTTTTATTGCACTTTCGGGCTTGGGTTTGACGCTGTTGTCAGCGAGAAGTTCGCGTCAATGAAAAGGAGGGGGAGAATGACGTATGTAAGAAGTGTGTTGCAGGAATTTATCAACTATAGGAGCCAGCCATACGCTTTGTCGATAGGCGGCTCGGTGATTACGGAGAATGCTTTCCTGATAGCTGTCTGCAATGCCCCTCAATATGGTAACAACGCTTATATCGCACCACAGGCGAAACTGTCTGACGGACTGCTGGATATTACTGTGGTGCATTCCGGTTCTCCGATTTCAACGGCATTTGTGGGCGTTGACCTGCTGACCGGTTATCTCGACCGCAACACTCAGATTGAGACGTTTAAAGTGAGTGCGGCGACTATTACTCGACTTAACAGCGGACCGGTGCACATTGACGGGGATCCGTTGACTCTGGGCACGAATCTTGAGGTCACATGTGACCCTGCAGCGTTGAAAGTTTACGCTCCGGAGAAAGAGGCTGATTTCAAGCCGATTGTGTCGCCTCTGAGGGCATTGATCGATGATATCCGCTACGACGTTAAAGCCAAGTTCAGGTAATATTTAGCTTTCGCTTGCGAAAGCTGAGGGTTATAGGGTTATAGGGTTATAAGGTTAAAAGGTTAATTATCAGTTTGTGGGAAGTCTATTTTCGGTTAAAATATTTATTGAGCTTGCCATGTTGTAGATTCGAATTTTCCCCATTCGTCAGGTGTGGAAAGGTTGAGAATAATATCTCCCTTTGTCGGTTCTGTGGGAGATAAAAATTCTCCTTTGACAGTAGTGACGGTATTTCTGATCACAGGTACTTTACCTTGTCCTATCGGTATTGGCTTTGGTTCGTTATCTTCAATGTTTAATGTAAATGAATATGCCTCCATCGCTTGAAGATCCTTATTTGTACTTGCCGGAGTGTAATAATAAAACAATTCATATTCTCCATCTTGATTAGCTGTAAGTGCCGGAGTTTCAATAGTGCCGGAAGAATAGCCTTTATCCAATGAATTAATACCAATGTTGGCTTTATTTGTAAAATTAAAAGTTTTATAATAGGGTATTTTTGAATAGGATATATTATTTAAACTCTCTCCTTCAGGAAGAGGAGTTGTACTGACAAATCTGACTTTGCTTACAAGTCTTGCAAGAGTGATTGTTTCTTCAACTTTATCAGCTGTCTTGTCAACTTCAATGATCGCTCCGAAGCAATCCATGTTTTCATTGTTTACTTCGTGTTTTTTGATACTTATATTTTGAGGCTCGGTTGTGTTATGTATGTCATAATAATAGTCATTATTTCCATCTGAATTTGAAGATATTGCGTCAGCTGGAATATAGTCAGCAAAAATAATAATCGTATAAAGTCCCTCTACGACTGAAAAAGTTATAGTAGTTTTACCTTCCGATACAATATTTTCTTTTCTATCTATTTCATTCCTGCTGTTATCAAGGCTCCCTTCAATAAGTTTTGCGACGTAGCGGAGTTTGTGGTCGGCATCTGCGCGGGTTGAGGCGTTTTCGGGGGCTGACAGAGAGAGGGTGATTGTCTTCCCTTTCTTTGCCGGTTCTTGCGGACTGTCGATTATCTCTGTCGATGAGCAGCCTCCTAATAGTATGAGAACTGTTGCCGAGAACAGGAGTGCTGTGAGTTTTTTGATAGTTTTAGTCATATCTTTAGATTTTTTTAATTTCTGGTTGTAATTATTTGATTAGTATGGTTTGTGGATCGGTCTATCAATCAAGATTTATTATGATTTCGTCATCCCAAAGGTTGTCTACACTTATGCTGTTTGAATAGAAGTTGGTAAGGAAGTCCCCTTTGACGATTGTTGTCTTTCCTCGTTCAATCGGGAATGTGATGCCTCGTATTCTCGACACAATTATTCTTGCAGAATTGAAAAGTGTGATGGTCACGGTTATATCTTCTTTCTCTTCCGCCGCAAATATCCAGTCGGAACATATTTTGATCTCCTGGGAGAAGAGAGCAGGCAATTGTGATGACACTTCCACCGGTTTATCGTGTCCTGTCGGTTCTCCGGTTATGGCATTGAAAGTGGATGGTATGGAATTGTCGAAAGATAATGTGATGGAATATGTCTCCCCTTTCTGTATTGCCTGATCTGCATAGTTAAGGAATTTGTTCACGTCGGTGGTGTTGAATTGAAAGCGCGCTACCGGAGGTGTCAATTCGATGGGGATTATCAGTCTTGTCGAAAGTTTGTTGCCGTAAGGGGTTAGGTCGATAGAAGAAGTTGCGAATCCGCAACCTTCGATTAGCGACGGTTTTTCATGAGGGTGGAGAGGGGAAATGGAAGAGAGGGTATTGGCGTCGAATGCCAAGGGTTCAGAGGTTTCGGGATCAATGGCATCACACCATACTGAAATTGAGTAGACAATCGGTTTAAGTGTGACGGGGAGTGGAATCCTTACAAATCCGTCGTCGAAATCTTCCCGGTCTATAATCTGTTCATGACGGAAAGGAGTCATCCCTTGAGTGGAGATCTCGATAATAAAGCGGTGTGCCACATCTGCGGATTTAGTCTGCGGATAGAATGAAAGCAGTTGGCTCCATTTGAGGTTTAGGGTAAGGTCTACCGCTATCTCCACAGTTGTAGGGTCTTCGGCATTATCATCAGGATATGTGTGGATACAGCTCTGCCATAGAAAAGCTAAAAGGAGGGTCAATATGGTAAGAGCCGGTTTCATGTTAATGTCTTAGGGTTGAGTCGTTGAGGAGATGTTTTGTATTTTAATAAGATTATATCAGCGGGGGAAATGGTAAGATATTGATATGGCTGCCC
Organism: uncultured Muribaculaceae bacterium; assembly: GCA_910583795.1. Classification (GTDB taxonomy): domain Bacteria; phylum Bacteroidota; class Bacteroidia; order Bacteroidales; family Muribaculaceae; genus Lepagella. The sequence goes on along the minus strand of CAJTZQ010000088.1, from coordinate 4,495 downwards.
TGTCAATTCCGAACCAGGAAGTTTTGCGGGTGTCGATTTTGGCACCGTTGTCAACATTATGGTATTTGTCGTAGCGCATTGACAGGTAGCCTGCACCGATAGAGAGTTCGATTCCCCAATATGTATTCAGTGGAAGATAATAGCCATAGGTTATCCCTCCTCCTAAAAGGGGGCGGTTTGTATCCTGATATCTGAAGTCTCCGAATTTTACGTTATACCATGCAGCTGAGAGATGCAATCCGAAGAAATGTCCTCTGGCATCTGTCCTTAGCCACCATCTTGCCTCAGGCATGATGGAAAGATTGCGTAAAGCGAATTTTTTTGAAATGAACCAAGGGCACCATGCCAACGACAGGGATGCGGAGATATGGGGACGGAAGAAAACTTCACATTCTCCGTTCATTACAGTCGTGAGCCAAAGAAGTCCGTTTGTCTTGACAGCTATCTGTGGGGAGAAAGCAGACTTCTCTTCTACAGGGATTGTCGGGGAATTATCATAAGGAAAACTTTCTGCATGTAGCAAAAATGGTAACAGGAGCATAAATGCTGATATGTAGAGAGTTCTCATGAGCAGGTAAGAATCGTGTTGTGTGGCAAAATAAGTAAAAAAATTTCACATATTCAAAAAATAATCGGATTATCAACCAAATTTAGGCTTATAAACAACATTTTGGAAAGTGAAACACTTTTCAAAAAAGTGAAATACCTTTGTTTTTATATTGAAATACTTGGTTAAGGTATTGCTAATCAATGATGAATAATCATGAAGTGTTTCATTTTTTTGATTTAATGTTTTCAAGCGATAGTTTTTATGGAAAATGACGACACCCAAATAATGTTAATGATATGAGATAGGATTTGCCTCTTGCGTTATAATATATGGAAATTAAAAAAATAGTGAAATGAAGAAAGTACTTATATTTTTGATGGCATTCGTCTTTTCAGTGACTTCTGCTTATGCCTTTATCGATAGTTATAAGGTAGACAGGAAGAATCTTCCTGAAGAGGCTCAACAGATGTTGAAAGACTATTTCCCGAAGGCAAAGGTAAGTCTTATCAAGGTAGACAGGCATTTGTTGAAAAAGACTGATTATGATGTAAGGCTTACCAACGGCACAAAGATTGAATTCTCCAATAAAGGGAAATGGACTTCTGTAGACTGCGGTAGCAAGTCTCTTCCTGATGAACTTGTCCCGAAAACCATACGCAATTATGTAGAGAAAAACTACAGCGATGTCAAGATTGTAAGCATCCGAAAGCGCAACGCAGGTTATGACATCGGTTTGTCAGACAATATGGAATTGCGGTTCAATCTGCTCGGTCAGTTCAAAGGAGAGAAAATGGAAGGCGACTGATCACATGATTTCAGGCGTATTGACAGGTCTTTAAAATGGAATTGGAGACTCGAAACTGTAGAATTTACCATCTATCGGGAAGGTGAATTCTATTTTTTTTGCATGAAGGTGAAGTCGTTCTGCACTGTTGCCTGAATTTTTTCCGTATAGCCTATCACCTACAATGGGCATTCCGAGCCCCTTTTCTGAAGCGGCATGTATGCGCAATTGATGCGTCCTACCTGTGAGCGGATGAAATTGTATGCGACTACGGTGGTCTGAAACCCCTAAGAATTCATAGTCTGTCAGTGCATCCTTGCCATTAGTGAAGTCTATTCGTTGCCGCGGACGGTCAAGCCAATCGGGGACAAGTGGCAGATTTATTCGTCCCTGCAGTGATAAACCATGTAATTCATAGTCCCCTTCCAGATCTGCAACATATGTCTTTTTCACTCTTCTCATAGCGAAAAGCGATTGCATCACTTTGTAAGGGATTTGCCCGAACGTGGCTATAATTAATCCGGAAGTATCCTGGTCAAGCCTGTGTGCCATTTTCACAAGTCGATCCGGACCATATTTGGTTGTAAGCCATTCCTGGACAGAGACTGCTGCACTTTTCCCCGGCACGGAAAGCATTCCGGAAGGTTTGTTTACCACACAAAACCACTGGTTCTCAAATACGATTTCCGGTTCTTTGTCAGAAATATTATGGCAAATATTGTCAAGGGAAGGCTCTAATGAAACACCTTGAAGCATCCAGCCGAGCACGGGAAGGCACTTGCCCCGGCATGCCGGATAATGCTCGCCGTGTATGCGCACTTCTCCGTCTTTGGGTTTGCCATACCAATATTCTGCAATCAATATGGGATTCCACCCATGTAGATATGCCGCCTGTAACAGTTTCGGGGCGCAACATTCGCCTGCACCGGATGGCGGTATTTTTATAGCGGTCTCAGCAAAAATTTCGCTTAAACTCTTGCTCTCACCACGGGCATTAAGCAATTTGAAGTTTGAGAACAACCAATTTTGCAATGCCTCGGAATCTGAACGACGTTTCTCCTTCATGGAGTCGAGATGAGCTTGAGCTTTTTTCATATCGTCGGCAAGCGGCTTAAGATTGGCGGCAAGTCTCTTTTTGAGGCGATGTAACTCTGCTTTTTCAAATTGGCTCTCCCTGATCATTGAAGCCAGTTCTTCGTCTGTAACCCCTGATTCTCGTTTGGTATCCCTGTCTATTTTTGACAAGCGGCATTTTTCTCTATATTCCGATATTTTGGTCTCAGATGCCTCTTTAATGTGATCATAATCACTTTTTATTTTTGAAAAGGTTACCTCTTTGAATCTGGCAATTTCCGCGTTCTGACGAGAAATATCTGCCTCTTTTGTTTTAAAATATCCGTCGGGTTGGAGATAATCGAACGCGGGACCAACAAATCCATGATGATGGAATCCTCCATCGCCCAATTGCCCGGAAAATGCATAAAGTGTATGATGGGTGCCGCAATCGTCAGAGGCGATAAGCACGCCGAGCATTTTGCCGCTTTCAAGTTCATGAAGAAAACTAATATCGTCAGGATTGTCACTCTTTTTTAGAGTCTCCAGCCTGTCAAGCAACTTTCGGAAAGCCTCGTTGCATTCCTCATCGGGTATATAGTCAAACGGGTTGTTCATGCTTGCTAAATTACAAAATCTATCCGATTTAGACAAACAAAACATGTATCCCGAACACTATGAAAGTGCGTATGTTTTTATAAATAAAACCATATAATATGCTTCATGATGTTTTATTCTTTCTTCTTGGGCTTGCAATGGTAGTTGCAGGCGGAAATTACCTTACCGACGGAGCCACAGTCATTGCACGCAAAATGCATGTGTCAGGTCTTGTGATCGGTCTTACGGTGGTGGCTTTCGGTTCGTCTGCTCCTGATCTTGTGGTATGCCTGATGTCGACTATACAGAATCATTCCCAACTCGCTTTAGGGGATGTCGTTGGCGCGAATATATTTGACCTGCTACTGGTGATTGGAGTGGTGGCGGTAATAAGACCTGTGGCTATTAGCTCTGACATGCAATGGAAGGGTTTGCCCATGGTTGTGCTTGCGTCGGCTGCTTTGTTCTTTTGCGGTGACGACAAGATGTTTGACGGTAGTCCGTCAAACATCATTGACCGGACTGATGGATTAATGCTTCTCCTCTTTTTTATTATATTTATGGTCTATACCTTTGGTATTAGCCGTCAGGAACAGTCATCTCCACAGAATAATGAATCCGGAACTGAGCCGGTAAGCCGTAGGCAGCTTATTATTGCTGTCGTGAGTGTTGTGGCGAGTCTTGCGGCACTATTTTTCGGGGGAGATTGGCTTGTGGACGGTGCGTCAGGAATAGCTCGGCGGGCAGGTCTATCGGAAGGTCTCATTGGTTTGACGATAGTCGGATTTGGTGGATCTGTTCCTGATCTTGTGACATCTGTAATGGCGGCAGTTAAACGACAGCCGGGACTGGCGTTAGGCAATGTTGTGGGAGCCTGCGTATTCAACATCTTCTTCATCCTTGGCATTTGTGCCGTTGTCCGACCTCTTGATACAGGATCGATATCGGTATTCGACTTTTCCACGTTGGTGGTCGGTGCCATGGTTGTATGGGTTTTCGGCGCCTTGACGGGACCCAAAGTCATCAGTCGCCGAGAGGGCATTATCCTGATCCTTCTTTACGCCGTCTACGCCACAAAACTCATCCTCGACGTAATCCACCACTAATTATAAGTCTTCTAGTTGTTTCAATCCGCGCGCCCGTATGGGGCGCGACTAAGCCAGAGCTCAATCACCATGCCAGCAACGGGGTTTCAATCCACGCGCCCGTATGGGGCGCGACTTAACTTGCATGGGTAAAAGCAACAACTGGTAAACGGTTTCAATCCACGCGCCCGTATGGGGCGCGACCCTCGCGGTCTGGCTCATCAAAACCAAACGAAGGTTTCAATCCACGCGCCCGTATGGGGCGCGACTACGTCCGTTTTCAATACACGCATCGAGAGCGGCAAAGTTTCAATCCACGCGCCCGTATGGGGCGCGACCAGACCATGTACCTGCCGCTTTGTGCCGAAAATAGTTTCAATCCACGCGCCCGTATGGGGCGCGACATCGTGTTTTTAACAAGCGATG
>CAJTZQ010000087.1 GCA_910583795.1 uncultured Muribaculaceae bacterium | reverse complement strand
AATTAGCGGCTTAGCCGAGACTGGTCAGCCTCAAAATTTACCGAACCATTGTAATTAACACTGTTAATCATAAAAATCTTTTACATTTCACCTCTATTTCTGTACGGAATCGGACATAAAAACGACAGAAAACGAAAAAAAAAGGAGATACCGTTGCCGGTATCCCCTCGATTAAATTGAAATTGCTTAAAATTATTTCAACACGCAAGTGACAGTATAAGGTACTTTAGAAATATCGAAAGTCACAGTATAAGTTCCTACTCCCGGGTCAGGGAGATTAGAACCATTAAATGTCATGTTGTCTACACTCGTGCCAAAACTGATAGCCCAGTCGTTGTTGGCGCGGATCTTCCATTCACCATCGCCGGGAAAATCGACATCAGCGGTCCAGACAGTCCATGTGTCATCATGAGTCATCTCCACGTCTCCATTCCAATTATTCAAACTGCCGATAACTCCTAAGGTTGCAATATTTGTCATTGAATATGTAAGGTCGGAAGTGTTGACACTGACCCAATATAATCCCGGAGCCGTAACCGAAAGATTACCGGCACCGCCGTCAGTGCTCAATTCACCTTCGGCATCCCCTGCGCCATAGTTCGTGCCGTCCCAATTAGGAGCGGTAGTAAACTTGAAACTACCCGTCAGATAAGCCAATCCCGAATAATTCTTCCCGTCGGTAGAGGGGAGCTGCATGCTCGACGCCCCGTCCCAACCGTTGCCGTCGCCCGGAGTGTAGAGCACAAACGCCGGATCGGGAGTTAAAGTGAACGATGCGGTGGCATAATATACGTCGTCACCTCCAAGACGGATCACGGAACTTTTGTCATTCGTGGCGAAGAGTTCAGTCCTTCCATAGAACTGTGCCGGATCGGATTTAAGACCCAGTAGAGCCTCATATGCATCTTCTATCTGAGAAGTGGTCACATAGCCGGTAGTAGATTCCTGCGGAAAGACCACATTGATAGAATATGGTTCTGCAAAATCTTCAGTGGCAGACAATACATAGACAGCAGATATATGGTAACCTTCAGGAAGATTTCCGGGGTTGGCGATATCAACGACTGCCACGTCTTTTAAATCTGCCGCGTTAAGGGCGGGGAGATCTATCTGCTCTCCCACTGGAGAGCTTACCTGTAGCTGCGAGATGTCGTAGGATGGTATTTCCGGATTGACCTGCGGTTTGCCGGTCATCTCCTCAACCTCGTCGCACGACGCGAAAGAGATTCCCGCAATCATGAGCGAATATATAGCTATTTTCTTCATAACTTCTTAAATTTAAGGATTAACCGTTTACTTTAAACCTGGATTTGAACCTGAATATTCACCTGTCTGGTCTCCAGCCATAATCTGGATAGAGTTGTCATTAAGATCCACAACTATCGTCATCTCTCCTCCGGAGAAATCAGGGAAGCTGAAAGAGCCCTTGCCCGGCACAAGTTTTCCTTGCCATTGTCCGTCGGTAAGAGTGTATTCTATAGGATTGTCGTCTGCCTGAGAACCATATGAATTGACATCCCAACCTTCAAGAGCGGTATAGAATCTGAATAACGGGGCTGCCGGCATATCAAACACTCCGGTATAAACTTTTGATCCGATTGCAGTCTGGCTTTCAAACAATCTCCAGTCAGCATAATGCGAGGCATTTTCCGGAGTCGGGCCTGCCCATCCTTCTGGAGAGCCCACAAGATATATAAATCCCGGCACAGGCACTGCAAAATAAGGTTGAACCTTGTCGAGAGTGACCCATTCGCTGGTTACAAAACTGGATTCAACACCCGGCAACTGAGCCGTCGCCCTGACATATACGGTCTGAGGTTGACGTGCGGATTCATTCAAATTCCAATCTTCCTCGTTCTCAATACCGTTGAGTACACACATGGCTGTTGCAAATTCCGATTCCTTCACCTCTATATTGCTTGAAGTGAGTTTTTCCGGAGCGAGAGCACGCACTTTGTCTTTGTCAAGAGACACTTCAAGACCATAGTTCACAGATGCAAGGAATCCATAGTCGGGTTGCTGCGCCACGGCAAAATCCATCATCCCTTCCGGATTCAAAACATACAATTGAGAGGCGAAAGGAGGAGTATTCAGCACAAGTGGCTCCGTCGGAGTCTGATACTTTGGAGTATCATCATCGCTGCAGCTTGCGAACCCTACGAAGAGAGCTGCCGCCGCAATATATGGTAATATTTTGGTAATCATTGTCATGCAATTTTAAGATTAATATCCGGGATTTTGTCCGACTGTTGCCACATACTGATAAGGAATTGCAAACACAGCGCGTGTTTCCGGAATTGAAACGCCTTCGTAGACGCCACCTTTCCAAGACCAGTTATAGGCAGACCCGGTGTATTTACCGAAACGTATAAGGTCGCTGCGGCGCCATCCCTCCCAATATAGCTCGCACTGACGCTCGTGAAGAAGATTCTCGCGCGTAAGGGCGGCTGCGGGGAGTCCGGCACGGGCGCGCACATCGTCAAAATACTTCTTACCGTTACATTCCACGCCATTAAGCTGACATTCAGCGAGCATCAGATAGGTATCTGCAAGGCGGAACAACGGATAATCGGCGTCACACATCTGATTGGAGTTTTCCACTCCCGCTGTATTCTCATAGTCATCTTCTGTTGTATAAGTATATTTGATACACATATACCCGTCGGAATTTTCATCGTAGTTGTCAAGATTTTCCACGCCTACCTTGTAGGTGCCCGCATAATAGAGGGCTCGCTTGTCGTTAGGTTCAAACGCTGTGGAAAGTTCCGGACGCATTCTCACGCCGCTCCAGGGAGTGGCGACACAACCGAGTTTCTTTAGAAGCTCGGCAGGAGCGGATTCCACGTATGCACCTGCCGTCATATATGTAGTGCCGCCATAAGTCTCCATGACACCCACCTGCTGAGGAACAGCCCAAAGGATTTCCCCGTTACCTACGTAGCGGTCGTTGGAGGCGCAGAACAAATATTTATAGGTCGGCGCAAGAGAATTGATGGTCTTGACAATTTCCAGACATTGTTGGGCACATTTGTCCCACATGGGAGTGCCGGTATAAACCTCGGCATTAAGATAGAACTTGGCGAGAAGCATTCGTGCTGCCTCACGAGACAGTCGCCCGTATGCCTGCTGGGAAGCCGGTAGAAGATGACCCTCATTGATTGTAGATTCCAACTCACTTACAGCAGCGTCAAACAATTGCTGACGGTCATACGTAGGAGGTATGGCTCCAGTCGGGGAATCGTTCACAAACGGACCCTTTCCGAAAAGATCTACCATATAATAATAGGCAAGACAACGAAGCACCTTTGCTTCAGCCTTCATATTCTCCACCTCTTCATCGTCAAGGAAAGCCTTCGCGCCGTCAGCTTTTGAAAGAAACTCCGTGCACTGTCGCGCCGTATAAAACTCGCGGGAAAAAGCGGCATATACCCATTCATTATCCGTAAGCCACGTGTTGAAGTTAAGGGAATGATAACCAGGGTCGTTCCATTTATTGGATATGATCGCCTCGTCGGCTGTTATCTCCTGGAGATTCCAATGGCAACGGGTGAATGTTCCGGCTCCTCCGTCAGATGTGCTCAGATTACCTACATAAAGCAATGAGCCATACAGACTGCCGAAATATCCGTTCCATTCGGATGCGCTGTTGAGCGTGATCTTGGTGTTGGGGTCGGTCGGTGTGAGGTCAAGGTCTCCCACACAAGAAGTGAGTCCTGCCATAGCGATGGCAACCGCGCCCATAGTCAGATATTTATATAATTTCATATTGATCTTGAATTAAAATTATTGAGGGTTGAGAATTTTGAATGTGTTGAGAATTTTGAATATAAAGATATGAAGTGAATGCTTATGATTCATCAAAATGACATAACTCACAACTCAAAACTCAAAACTCAAAACTGATTTAGAACTGAGCTACAATGCCGACTGTAAACGTTATAGGACGGGGATAAACATTGCTGTCTATGCCGCTCCCGACTTCAGGATCCAGACCTTTGTATTTTGTGATTACAAAAGGATTCTGAACCGCTCCATATACACGCAGACGCATGAGGTCATTGAAAAGTCCGGGCCAGGTATAACCTATCGAAATATTGTCACAACGGAGGAAGCTTGCGTTGCGCACGAAATAGTCGCTTGAACGCACAGCCGTGTCGCGGGTCATGTTCCAGAGATAGACATTGTCAAGAAGGTTGCTCAATGGGGCTGCCGACGTGGAGGAGATAAACGCATTGTTCATCTCGTTGGCATTGTAGAGCCAGTTGCCTATGCTTGCACGAAGCACGATACCGAAATCCCAGTTTTTATAATTGAAAGTATTCTGCCAGTTGATGGTGACAGCAGGATCTTTGCTATGGTAAAGATATTTGTCGGCATCTGTGATTTCACCGTCGCCGTTCCTGTCTACGTAGACACCCTCAAGAGGGGTTCCGTCGGGGTTATAAACCTGTTCATAAACCCAGAAGCTGTATGCCGGGAAACCTTCCTGATGCTTCATGACATTGACACCGTTGCCGATTCCGCCGGTTGAAGTATCGGCTCCGTCGGCAAGACGGGTCACTTTATTTTTGTTCCATGCAACGTTCAGGCTGCTTGTCCACTGGAATTTCTCATTCACAACCGGACGAGTGATAAGATTGAATTCAAGACCATAGTTCTCAAGGTCTCCCAGGTTCAGATTGCCCATGTTCGAAAGGTTTGATCCTGCCGGGAAGTTGGCATATGTAAGAAGGTCTTTTGTCTTGCGCAGATACCAATCGATGCTACCCGTGATGCGGTTGTTGAGGAAGCCGAAGTCAAGACCGATATTATAAGTGGTGGTTGTCTCCCACTTAAGATCTGAGTTATACCATCCAGGAGTTACCAGGAACTGGTCGGAGCCACCTACCGGATAACGTGAGTTCAGGTCGGTGGAAACATTATATGCGGGGATATAAGGGAAATAGACACCTAAATCCTGCTGACCTGTCTGACCATAGTCGAAACGGAGTTTAAGATCACTGAAGACATTGCGGAGATTATCCATAAACGGTTCTTCTATTGCACGCCATGCCAACGCCACAGCGGGGAAGACGCCCCAGCGGTGTTCTTTGGAGAAACGGGATGTGGCATCACCACGAAGAGTGACTGTAAGAAGATATTTGTCTTTATATCCATAATTGACACGTCCGAAGAAAGAAACAAGCTGATAAGGGGTGCTTCCATACCATACCGGACTACGCATATAGCCGTCAAACGGTTCTCCCGGTGCATTCACTTTTGAATAATTACGCTGTTTGTCGCGGAATTTCTGCCATGAATAACCCGCTGTCACATCCAATGAAGAATTGATAGCCTCGAATTCTTTATTGTAGTTCAGGAAGAAATCAAGAAGAAGATTATAACGTTCCTGAATCTCCTTGCCCTTTGATGTATAGCCGTCATACACAGGGTTGTCGCTTCCTTCCACATAGTGACCGTCTTTCCAGGCTGCCGGAGAGAAGGGGAAATTATAGTTCCAGCATTCGCCATGATTATATTCATATCCGAGATTTAGGTTAGCTTTCAATTCGGGTAGGAAAGGGAAAGCATAGTCAAACTGGATATTTCCGACAGACTGATAGACCTTGGAAGTTGAAGAATAATCACGGATTAGAGAAACCGGGTTGAGCGCCATAAGCGTGTTGGGTCTTCCCAAGGGGGTGTTCATATCGGCAAGAGTGCCGTTTTCCATATACGTCAGATAGTTGTTGAAGTGGTTGCCCCCGGGCATATATACAGGAAGTGTCGGATTAAAGCTGACCGCTCCACCGAGTCCGTCGCCATTATAACGGTTTGCAATATAGGCGCCTTTAACATTGGCATTGATCTTAAGGGTATTATCGAAAAACGAAGGGTTGAGATTGATACCTGCAGTGACACGGTCCATCTTCGACGTGCGGATCACACCGTTGTTGTTGGTGTAGCCCACGGCAACACGATATGGCAGCCAGCCTGCTGTTCCGCCAACGCTTAAATTATAGTCGCTTGACACGGATGTGCGGAGCACCTCTTTCTGCCAGTCGGTATTATAGATCGTACCGTTTACACCGAGAGCCGCTGCCTGAGGAGAATCTGCGCCATATTGATTGACGATGAAATCCGAGAATCTGCTCCCGGTCATCATGTCCATATAGTTGCGGGGAGTGTTGACATACATGTTTGCAGCGAAATTCACCTGCGGTCGTCCACTCTTACCTTTCTTTGTCGTAATGATTATGACGCCGTTTGATGCACGGCTACCATAGATCGCAGTTGCGGAGGCACTCTTAAGAATTGTCATAGATTCCACGTTCTCAGGGGAAACCAAGCTGAGTGGATTTGATGATCCCTTGACACTGCCGCGCTCCATTGGGACTCCGTCGATGACGATCAACGGTTCGTTGGATGCAGCAAGCGACGCGCCGCCTCGAATCAGGATAGAGGCGTCGCCCTGTGGGCTACCGCCGTTTGTCGTTACAACCACACCGGGAGATGCTCCGACAAGAAGATCCTGTGCCGAAGTGGCAAGCCCGGCTTCAATTTCACTCGGTTTCACTACCGAAACGGAACCTGTGGCATCCGACTTCTTTACCGTACCGTAGCCGATTACAACAGTTTCCTGAAGCATGGTTGCATTTTCTTTCATGGTGACGTTGATTTCGGTTTTCCCGTCTACCGGAATTTCCAATGGATCGTAACCTACATAGCTGATAACCAATGTGGCATTAGGCTCAACACTTAGCGTATAATTGCCATCGATATCGGTTGCAGTACCATTGGTGGTGCCCTTTTCCATAACTGTGGCACCAATCAGGGGTTCGCCTGTTTCATCGTCCACTATTCCGTGGACAGTGATCTTCTGCGCGAAGCCCGGAAGCGAAAGGCAAAGCAATAAAGCGGTAATAGCCCAAAGCTTCCTGTTCAGATGAAAACAGATGTTCTTCATGCAAGATAAAATTAGGTGTTTATAATAAGTTTGACTTTAGCATCTATCTGATAAGCACCTAAGAAAAATAAATGTACAAATGCCAGCCATATATCGCAGCAACCTATAAAGCCGTTCATCAGTCGTTATGGAACCCCATAATTCCATCTTCACGACTTCATATCTCGCTCACACTATAAGACAATCATATGCACATTTATTTTTCATAGGTACTTAATAAATATATACGCATCAAATAATTGCACAAATTTCAATTGAATGTTTTGAAATAATACTGGTTTCTTAAGAGAAGAGCAATCCGGATTAAGACTCTTAATTAACATTGTTAATTGTTAATTTTTCCTTTTCCTTCGTTCTATACCAACTACCATCAATAAGCTTTAGTTCGCCAATTTCACAAATTTTATATTTTATATCATCCTGTATAAGAAGATTGTTTTTCTTATGGCTTTCTACATAAAAAAATGATAAGAGACCCTACGAGCCTCTTATCATCAAATATTTCTATACATTACTTGAATTTATCGCCAGGAAGATTTGACCTTTCTTCTGACAGAAACAATATTGAATATGATTATTAATGCTGTGAGCACAATCGCCGAAAGCATTCCGGGCCACCATCCCTCTGTCTCCGCACCAAGTCCCTGCAATGCGCCGACATAATACGTCCTCATGACAAATACACTTGCAATAGCAAGTACGCATGCACATACCGATGCAGCCACAACTATCCCGACATAAGGGGCAGCCACCTCTTTCAAGGGACATCCCAACATAAGAAGCGAGTGGAGCTTTTCCCGGTTTTTCTCCATGAGAAGCGACATGGAAAGAAGCAAAATGAAAAACGAGAGAACAGTTATTACCACCCCGACTCCCAATACAATTCCTATCACAACTTTCAGCAGGTAGGATGCCGATGAGCCGCTCTTGTCGCCCGCCACTTCAAGATTATTTTCATCAAGATAGTCTTTAATGGCTACGTCACCGGGACTGCTGACATCAATAATCAGCCTTGATGGATTTACATCATTATTTTTTCCACCCAATACCGAATTGCTCCACTGCATAAAACTTTCCGGAACAAGAATTGTGTTCAGTCGATTGGAAAACCCTACCACCCTCCCCTGCATCCGCTTAGTCCGGCTTCCATCCTCGGATGAAAGGCTTAAAGTAAGTGGAATACCCGACATGATGTTTTCCGACATCTGTGGAAGTCCGGCAGATGAAGCAAAACCGAAATTATAGAGGGTGAGGTAATCCTTAGAAATGATTATAGGCACCACATCATCTCCTTCACGGAACTGCCAGTCTGCACCCTTGACATCCACAAATTCATCAGGGATAGATTCAAAGAAGAGCATGGTCGACATTCCTCTGCCCCCTTGGTCTACAGATGCCCATACTTTGTAGTCGGTGGATGAGAAACTCCCGACATCACGCACCCACGGTTGTCTTTTTATATCCTCTATTTCTTTTGCAGAAAAATCCGAATTCTCCCCGTCCCAAAGATTTGAAGCCGTTACTTTTTTATTGACCACAAGATAGTCTGTCTTGATAAAGCTGTCGTCAGATGCCCATAATGAACGGACATCACCATAAAACTGCAGACCGCCGGCGATAATAGCCAAGCCAATGAAGTTGGAAAGCACAAAACCTGCTATGCGCGCAGCCGACGTATTCTTGCGCAATAATCTTGAAATCAATTTCATAATCTTAAATTCACAGTCTTGTCTAACATTAGCGGATTGCCCACCGAAGTAGATATAATCCCGGCTCCCAGACTGTCGGCAGCCTCTATAATTATTTTTGCAGCCTTGCGGTTGTTGTCTTCATCAAGATGGCTCACGGGCTCGTCAAGAAGGATGAAATCAAACGGCTGACAAATCGCCCTGATTATACCTACCCTCTGCTGTTGCCCTATCGACATTCTACCCACAGGATAATCCCTGCGGGAGTCGATACCCAATTCATGTAGCCATTCTTCTATCCTCCCCTCCGGCACATGATTTGTCAATGAATTTTTCAATTGGATGTTCTGAAGCGCCGTCAATTCCGGAAACAATGACAACTCCTGGGGAAGATAGGCTATGTTGTTGCGTCGGAGGCGTTGCCAATCGTTGATTCCTAAACGGGAGACGTCAATTCCGTTAAATTTAAGAATCCCCTCATAATCTATACGCGCCCCATAAATATAAGCACACATGGATGATTTTCCCCCTCCGCTCGCCGCCTCCACAAGATAACGCGATCCTCGACGGAATGCAACCGTTTTTTTCCAGACATCGGAAAGAGGGATGCTTTCCGACACAAAAACGTGCGGAAGCATCCCTTCCAATTCTATTGATTCAATCTTATCAATCATCCTATCGCTCATTTCTTCGTATCCCCCTCAATAAACGAAAGGAACATGTTTTTCGATTGATCGTTGCTCACTGCCACGATATCACATTTAAGTCCGCTCCCCTGCGGAACAAGTGTCACGGCAAGAGTGTTAAACATATCCGGGGCGATATTCAATCCCGGAGCCTGCGTATTTAAGACAACACCGAGAATAGAACCTTTCAGATAATCTGAAACCTTGTCCACTTCAAATCCACCTGCCAATGTGCCTTTCGAAACCCTTATAAGCTTGCCGTCTTTCTTGGTCGCGCCAAACTGCGACAACATTGCCATGAATTCACGCGAAGGTTCACCGTCTGTGGTCACCACTCCACTGAAAGACTCCTCCGGGTTGTCAAGACTACCGCAAGCAACAGCGACAGTACCGTCTATAGGCTTTATTGTTTCAATAACCGAGCTTAGCATGCTCCCCCCGATCTTTTCTAATTTCTTTGTGAAATCCTTGGTGATTGTCATGGCTATAACCAGTTCAGCATGTTCCCCAAGACTTTCCACAGTGGAAAGATCCACCTTGGATGTAGGCAAAAGATATTTTGCATTCTCTCCCTTTGTGTTGAGCACGCTGACAGATGCCACTGTCTTCCCTTTTTGGAAATCGAGGTCGAAGGAGAGAGCTGATGCATCTTCAAAAACAGCATTCATAAACATGCTTGCTGATGAAAGCTGATTGAACGAAAAACCTTGTTTTGAGAATGACTTGATGTCGCCCCACCCTACCACGTCTGTTGTCATGGTGGCTATTTTGGAAGAAAATTCATTCTTCATGAAGCTCTGGTTGTCTCCAAGATTTGCATAATTGGCAACAGCTTTGGCATCTATTGTGTTGTTGGAAGACACACACACCCATGCCTGTGCTCCTTTTACAGCGATGTTTCCGCATGTATGCACGCCGTCTCCGGCATCTTCAAACTGCTCGCCGCTCTGACTCGCCACAAACTCTTCGAATTTCTTTGTGTCGGCAAGCGACACAGTGACATAGCTGTTGTAGGCGTCCATAAAAAAGACCGCCACTGAAGGGTCTATTCCGCTTTCGCCGTCAAGAATCAGCTTAAGCGCACGGCGGTTGGAATCTTTCACGTCTTTCTGACTGTCGATCCATGCAGTCACCTCTTTTCCCGGTGTAATGTCGGCGCCATCCACCTTGCATCCCGCTTTCTCAAGTATTGATTTGAGATTGATACCGGCAACAATACCTGAAGAGGAAGGCACGGTGGCAAGAAGATCGCGGGTGTCGGCTGTTTCTTTCTGACAGGAGTTTAAAACAGGCATCAAGAATGCCAACATAGTTATAAAAGCCAGACGGACAGACTTCCAAAAAAATGCATTTTTATTCATAGATTATTTACTATTTGATTTACAAACTTACTGATTGCAACCCTTTAGAGTATGTTTACTTTTGGCATAAGTTAAGGTTTAGAAAGAGTTTTTGAGGTTGTTTTGAGACTGAATGAAGGCTTAAAACAGACCAAAAAGACTTCTAAAGATTTCTTAATGTCAAAAGTAAACATACTCTTAGATTACTTATCGGCAAAATTAACTAAAAATTTTAATCTTTCGCCAAAATAATTTTGCCTCTTTAACGATTATGGTTAACTTCGCGGAAAATAACTTAATTTTTATGATACAGATTTCACAGCGCATTCAGGCATTGGCTCCGTCAGCCACTCTCGCCATGTCGCAAAAAAGTGCCGAGCTGAAAGCTGCAGGCGTAGACGTAATCAACATGTCGGTCGGGGAACCTGATTTCAACACCCCCGATTTCATTAAGGAGGCTGGTAAGAAAGCTATCGACGACAACTTCTCCCGCTACTCTCCTGTCCCCGGTTATCTTTCGCTCCGCAAAGCTATAGCCGGCAAGCTCCTCCGTGAAAACAAAATCGAGTTCGCACCTGAGCAGATAGTGGTCGGAAACGGTGCAAAACAGGAGCTTTGCAATGTGCTCCTCGCATGTATCAACCCCGGCGATGAGGTGATTATTCCGGTTCCCGCTTGGGTAAGTTATGTCGAGATGGTGAAGCTCGCCGAAGGTGTCACTGTCGAAGTGTATGCCGGCGTAGATCAGGACTTCAAGATCACTCCCGCGCAACTTGAGAAGGCTATCACTCCCAAGACCCGCATGATAATGCTCAACTCCCCTTCCAACCCTACCGGTAGCATCTATAGCTACGATGAGCTCAAAGGTCTTGCAGAGGTGCTTGCCAAATATCCTGACATCATCATTCTCGCCGATGAAATCTATGAGCATATCAATTTCGTTGAGGAAGTGCACAGCATATCCGAGTTTGAAAGCGTACGCGACCGTGTTGTTATAATCAACGGTGTCTCCAAGGCTTACGCCATGACCGGCTGGCGTATCGGCTATATGGCTGGTCCGCTCGCTATTGCCAAGGCTGTGACCAAACTCCAGGGTCAATACACCTCAGGCTGTTCCTCTATCGCGCAGAAAGCTGCCGAAGCGGCATACAATGGTCCGCAAGACTGTCTTGAAACAATGCGTCAGGCATTTGAGCGTCGTCGCGACCTCATTGTGGAGCTTGCAGGTCAGATTCCCGGATGGGTGATCAACAGACCTCAGGGAGCTTTCTATCTTTTCCCCGAAGTTTCTTCATTCATCGGCAAGAAATATGGTGACCGCGAGATCAAGTGCAGTGGCGACTATGTGATGTATATCCTTGAGGAGGCTCATGTGGCTTGTGTTGACGGTGCTGCGTTCTGTGCCCCGGGCTACATGCGACTCAGCTACGCTACCTCCGATGACAACATCCGCGAGGCGATGCGTCGTATTAAGGAAGCATCCGCCAAACTCGTCTGAATGTTATAAATACACCTTATTTATCAGATAACAATTTCCACAAAGGAGCCGGTTGACACCTATGTTTCAGCCGGCTCCTTTTTTACTTTTGCATTTCAGGATTGACTAAACCGATCCATGACTTCACCACCATTCCTCCCACAAAGATTCTCCCCGTTATCCGGAAGCCCTATACTACGCCTGGAAACTACGGTTCTTATGAATAAGGCAAAGGGTACGGTTTCGCACTATCGGAAAGGATTGGTCGTTTCAATGTTCGGTGATAAGGATACTGAAGACCTCGATAGACTGATTCGGCTTATTTAATTTGTAATTATTTTATGATTAAAGGGTTAACGTGGTGTGCGAATGGTCATTCGCACACCACGTTAACCCTTTGTCTCAAATTTCGCACACTTTTCGCACAAAAAATATAGGCATTTTGCTTGCCGGATTATAAATTTGCTAAAAAAATCAAAAATTATAAAAACAATTGAAATGAATAAATCAAAATTAATTTTCGTTTTCATATCATTGGTTATGGTCTGCTTACCTTTGATATGCATGCAACCTCTCAGAATCCATATAACGTGGATTTAAGTGAAGAACCGTCAGACGAAATTATAGAAGACCCGCTGCCTGATCACAGAATGCCGGCACGGAAGATTATGTGTGAGATCAGCCGTGAAAACGGTGTAGTTATCTACCAATCCGGTATTGCAGACGAGATTGTCTCATACGAAGTCTACGACACCACCGGGGCGTGCATCGCAATCTTCAGTGACGAGCAGTCGTTCATCGACTTCATCTTCTCCGGTATCGCAGGCGAATTCCAGATCCGCTTCAGAACAGATTCCGCATCATATTCAGGCTATATCAAACTCTAATTTGCCACATTAAATGTGGTCTCTA
>CAJTZQ010000086.1 GCA_910583795.1 uncultured Muribaculaceae bacterium | reverse complement strand
GCTCAATTAGCGGCTTAGCCGAGACTGGTCAGCCTCAAAATTTACCGAACCATTGAATTACTAATATCTCTATACTATCTATTTTTTAAGTTTTGCTTTTTCCTTTTTGTAATAAACTTTTATAGAATCTAACATGTCTGATTTTTCCGGTATTCAACCAATGGATGTAATCAAACAAGTCGAGATATCTTATTATGGTACCCGGAAGACGATCTACTATCATCCCCAATTTATAGCCCTGCCCATAAATATCTATATGTATGACAGACTTTATATTGTTGAAGGGTTTGGATGTTATCACTGCTTTGTTCTCGAATGGCAGCGAGTCAAACCGTTTCACATATTTCTCGGAAGTAAACGAGCCAAGTTCCATAAGGATGAACAGATTGTCCTTATTTATCCTCTTGCATCTGTTTTCCCATTTTTCTTTGGCGCTGTCAAAAGTTGTATAATGCCTGAAGTGAATTTGAATGTTTTCCCCGTTGCGTAGTCTTATTTCTCCCAAAGGATAATCCGGTTTTTCTCCAAGTCTGTCATGCTCTATCTCATTGACAGGAGTGCATATGGCTTCATCAAAATTTTCCAGGAATATAAAGAAATCAAGCGGCAACATGAACAGATTGATAGTCGGGGAATGAAATTGTTCTCCCAAATCATGATAAATCATACCTCCGCA
Organism: uncultured Muribaculaceae bacterium; assembly: GCA_910583795.1. GTDB lineage: Bacteria > Bacteroidota > Bacteroidia > Bacteroidales > Muribaculaceae > Lepagella. The sequence goes on along the minus strand of CAJTZQ010000086.1, from coordinate 12,569 downwards.
ACAATTGTTGGCGATAATTGAGAAACCATGGTTTTTAAGTCTTATATATTTTGCTATTAACCTATTGCAATTAGTTAAAAGATTTCCCATCCAAAGTTTTATTTTACGTTTCATCATAAAAGTGTTAATTATTTCGAAAGGGTTAATATACTTGCTAACTTTGGTAAAGTTAGCAAAATTGATTTTGATTTCAAAATTTAGGACAGCCAAGTGGTTGGTATGCCAGTTGATATGTATGCGGGCAAGATTAATCTTCAAATTCACTTTTTTCAAAATGCTCTTGAATAATCGGAAGGATTTGATTAACTTTGACCATATCCTCGTAATCAGTAGTTTTCATGGGGTAAAATCGCCAAATTATCCTTATAATTACTAATTTTCGGGATTTATTACAAATATAATAGACTATAATTATTTCCAACATACTTTCAAATTTGTCATCTACTAAAACAAATTCACGGATTAATGCTACAAATCATTAATAAAATTTGCAGATGTATAATGCATCCAAAATTAACAATTATCTATATACTATATAAGTACATGTCATGTGACATAAAATCTGAAATAATCTGCGACGCTCTTTATACTTTGAAATTTAATCGGAAAATAAACTGGGACAATCCGGAGGATCTCAACCAATGGATTGCCTGGCTGCAGTTCAAGACCGACACGTCAATATGGTCTACTCTCGCTGATAAATATAGGGTGCAAGATTTCCTTAAAGAAAAAGGATTTGACGAGTATATCGTACCTATTCTTGCAAAATGGGATTCAGCAGATAATATTAATTTGGATAATCTCCCTAATAATTTTGTGTTGAAATGCAACAATGGATGCGGTGATGCAATGATAGTCAAAGACAAATCAAAGGCAGATATCTGCAAAATAAAGAATTATTTCAGAAATCAAATGTCTCGTGATTTTGGAAAAAATTCAGCCGAACCGCATTATCGAGTTATAAAACCCTTAATTATAGCAGAAAAATTTCTTGACCCCCAACACCAACCTATACGAAGTTCATCTCTAATAGATTATAAATTCTGGTGTTTTAATGGTAAAGTCGATCGAATTTTTGTTTGCACTAATCGTACTAAACAATGTTTTACCGTTGATCTTTATAACCTGCATTGGCATAGGATAGTAGATGAAAACATTAGTTATAATAATCATCACTTGAAGGCAAAAATTAAAATGCCAAAACCGGTAAATTTTGAAAAAATGGTGTCAATCGCTTCTGAAATCAGTAAAGGATTTCCACAAATGAGAATTGATTTTTATGAAGTCGATGATATACTATATATTGGAGAGCTAACCATGACTTCTCTTGCAGGGAGAATGGATTATTTCACAGAAAAATGCCTGTCTGAAATGGGGAAATTGTGTGAAGATGCAGTTAAAACTCTCAAGACAACAGGTCAGCTTAATATTTTATGAATAAAATAATTTTATGAGAATCCTGACAATTGCAAACTTATATCCTTCCAAGAAAAATCCTGAATTCGGTACTTTTATAAAGATTATAGAAGACGGCATCAAAGACAATCTTCCGGGAGTGAAAACAGATCATGTGGTGATAGACAACAAACCAAAAAATATTGTCAGCAAACTTTTCAATTATTCCCGGTTTTATGCCGGGATTCTGTCGAAACTTTTGTTCAGGAAATATGATATTGTCTATGTCCACATGATATCGTTTGCAGCCCCCGCCCTACGTTTGGCAAGACTTCTAACGAAACCAAACCTTATTTTAAATTTACATGGCAATGATTTAATCCCCACATTAACCACACACAAATGGCTTAAAAAAATATCTTCCCCTCTTTATGATTGCTGCCGCAATGTCATAGTTCCAAGCGATTATTTCAAGAATATAGTCCTTGACAATTATCCAAATTTACCGGAAAACAGAATAATCGTTTCCCCATCGGGAGGTGTGCAGTCATCTTTCTTTCGGAAATCTAATTCCGTAAGAAAGCCTACACTTCAGATAGGTTTTGTTTCACGCATCGCCAAAGGAAAAGGCTGGGACACTTTCATAAAAGCGCTCGATCGTCTAAAAAAGGAAGGTATAGATTTTCATGCTTCAATTGCAGGAAACGGTGATATGGAAAATGTCATGAGAGACATGGTGACAGAATACGGATTAAAGAATTATGTCAGCATTCTCGGAGCTTTGAGCCATAAGGAGCTGCCCGATTTTTTCAGCAAGCTTGATGTGTTCGTATTCCCGAGTGAGAATAAGGGTGAGAGTCTCGGTCTCGTGGGAATTGAAGCTATGGCTGGATCAGTTCCGGTAATCGGTTCCAATATAGGTGGGATCCCGACTTATCTAAAGGATTCTTACAACGGCTTCCTTTTCGACCCGGGAAACGACTTACAATTATTCAATCTACTTATAAAGATCCGGAACCTCCCCGACTACCAATATATCTCAATGAAACAAAACGCTTATTTATCTGCATTAGGTTATGAGTCATCAGCTGTAATCAACTCTCTTCTTGACAGACTTTTCCCTCATGCAGACACTATTTCATAAAGGATCCTACCAAATCCCTTTATGAATTATTAACCAATACTCATGCAACAAATACTTTCTTTTAATGTCTAATAGTTGAATTCACAGTATAAATTGAAGTTCCAATTTAAGCATCTATGAACAATCGTTTTTGCATATCAGCTCTTATTGTTTTTCTTCTTTTTCCTTTTGCGGCATGCAAAAAGAAAGAAAATCCTGTCGACTTATATTCCCAACTCCAGGAGGTGAACCGCCTTGAGCTCGCCCGAATGACGATCGGAAAGGTCGGCATGATTTCCGATCCTGATTACAAGGATGCAAAAAGCCTCGAGGCTAAAGCCCGCGCTATTTTCAATAATATGAAAATTGGCACACGTATCGGTGTGTACTCTTACGACACCTACTACGTGGCATATGTAGACCTCAGTAAACTCACGAAAGACGACATCGTGATAGATGAGGAAAACCGCACAGCCACAATTTCCCTCCCTCATGTTGAAATCATGACCGACGGAAGAGAGCCACAACTCCACGAAGAGCATAGCCGTGTCACTGGTCTTCGCTCGTCTATAACACCTTACGAACGTGCTGCATTAAAATCACAGATGGCTAAAGAGGTGAAACGCGACATGATAAAAAATGACGGCGCATCCGAAATGCTGCGAAACGCCGCCGAAGCTAAAGGCAGGGCATGGCTCACACAACTGCTTGAGAATTGGGGCTACATTGCGGAAATAACTTATAAATGATAATGTCAAGGATATGAATAAATGGGTTAAAATATTGATAATCGCCATAGTTGCCATCTTCATAGGATTGATTGTCTGGTACATTCTACCTTCACGCCCTATAGAAGACTATAAGACCCGTGACGCCCGTATAAAATCGATTACAAAAATGGTGGAATTATGCGCTTCAGACATACATGAAGAAATGGCTATAAAAGATTCCGTCAACGGGAAATGGATCGTGGCTCGTCAGACTATCGAAGGACGCATAAGATTTGATCTCGACAGCCTTAAAATAGAAGAGAAAGGAGACACAACCATTATATACCTCCCACCCGAACGTGTCGATATATTTGAAAACGATTCTCAGGCAGCTTATGAAGTGCTTGATTCCTGGGATAGCAAAAACAGTATATTCTCACGCACTCTTACCGCCAATGAAGAGAACATAATTAAACGGAGATGGCAAGACAAGGCAAGAAAACGCATATATGAAAGAGGATACGTGGCGCAGGCTCGTGCAAACGCCGTCAATAGTCTTACCCCTCTTTTCAGTCACATGAGAGGCCCGTTCGGTAAGCAAGGTCCGGTAATAGTGATCGACCCCAACCCTAAGGGTCAGCCCCTGCCCTGAGGTCGACAATCTTGCGGAATAAACGAGACATTTTTAAGAAGCGACTTATTAAAGGCGCTTCTTTTTTTGTCGATCATCCAGCCCCATTTGTTGAAATATTTTACCATGTTTATAAGGTGAATCCGAAACATCCGAAAGCTTTTTCTTGAAGCTGCCGCATGTTCATGAACTATACTGACAGCAGGATAATAAATTGTCTTCCATTTTTCATGGATGCGCCTGGTGATGTCTATGTCTTCAGGATACATGAAAAACCGTTCGTCAAATATTCCGCATTCACGCAATGCTTCCACCCGGAACAACAAAAAACTTCCTAACAGATACGGGCAATTCAAGACCTCATCATGATTATGGAATGCGAGCAGATACCGCTCCATACGTCTTTTAATAATTCCTGACGGAAGGAAACGCTTTTCAAAAAGATCGGCAGGAGTCGGCAACATTCGGCAAGAGTATTGTAAATCCCCGTCGGGATAAAAAACTTTGGGGGCTATCATTCCGACATCGCCATGAGAAACGAGATATTCCAATAGCCCGCAGACAACATCCCCTTTCCAGCATACGTCGGCATTCATAACGATATGGTAGTCGCCATCATGTAGGATTTCGCGGATCGCCATATTATGTCCTGCACCGAAGCCTCTGTTCTCAACGTGCTTGTACGTCACTCTCCGGTCAATCGCTTCTACACAACGGAGAGTATCTACAGGACTATTGTCAATCACATAGACCTTCGACACATCTGACCGCAAAAGACATTCCAAAGCCTTTTCAAGCTGCGGGGCAGGAGAATTATGTACAACGATTGATGCCGTAAGCATAGATTTCAGTATTGTTTATAAATAAAGCGGCATCGGCGCCTTGCCGATGCCGCTTATATATTGCGTATGCAATCAAGTTCGGAGGATTATTCCTTGCACTTTGCTGCAATGAAATGGCGGTTCATTCTGCCAATATTCTCAAGCTTGATGTTCTTGGGGCATTCAGCGGAGCAAGCTCCTGTGTTGGTACAGTTACCGAAACCGAGCTCATCCATTTTTGCCACCATTGCACGCACACGACGGTCTTTCTCAACCTCGCCCTGGGGAAGGAGAGCCAGCTGGCTGACCTTTGCAGAGACGAAGAGCATTGCAGAACCATTCTTACATGCAGCCACACATGCGCCACAGCCGATGCAGCTTGCAGAGTCCATAGCCTCGTCTGCCTTAACCTTAGAGATGGGAAGATCGTTGGCATCCTGAGCGCCTCCGCAGTTGAACGATACATAACCGCCTGCCTGCTGGATCTTGTCGAATGCGTTACGGTCTACCATAAGGTCTTTGATCACAGGGAACGCAGCCGAACGCCAGGGTTCTACAGTGATTGTCTCTCCGTCCTGGAAGCGACGCATGTAAAGCTGGCAGGTTGTTGCGCCTGTAGCGGGACCATGAGGATGTCCGTTGATATAAAGCGAGCACATGCCGCAGATACCCTCACGGCAGTCGTGGTCGAATACAATAGGCTCCTCGCCTCTCTCGATGAGGGTCTCATTGAGAATGTCGAGGGTCTCCAGGAAGGAGGTATCGGGTGTGGTCTCGACATCAGAATAAGTCACAAACCCGCCCTTTTCTCTCGGATTGGCCTGACGCCAAACCTTGAGGTTGACTTTCATTATATTTTCTTCCATGATTGAAATTTCTGTTTAGAGTATGTTTATGACTTATAGTTACGGGTCTGAACCTTGATAGCCTCGTAGTGGAGAGGTTCTTTGATGAGTGTCGGAGCCTTCGAGTCAGAGCCGGCATAATCCCAGCAGCTCACATAGAAGTAGTCCTTGTCATCGCGAAGTGCCTCACCTTCCGGAGTCTGATACTCTGTGCGGAAGTGACCGCCGCAGCTTTCGTTGCGGTTGAGTGCGTCATAAGCGATAAGCTCACCCATTGTGATGAAGTCATTCAGGCGGAATGCCTTGTCAAGCTCTATGTTCATGCCCTCTTGAGTGCCCGGTATGAAGAGATCCTTGTTGAATGTCTCGCGGATCTCTTTGAGTTTCTCAAGAGCAAGCTCAAGTCCTTCCTTGTCGCGTGCCATACCCACATATTCCCACATGATGTGTCCAAGCTCTTTGTGGATTGAGTCGACAGAACGTTTGCCCTTGATGTTCATCAGGCGGTCAAGGTTCTCCTGGCATTTAGCCTCGGCGGCATCAAACTCGGGAGTGTCGGTTGTGAAGCGGGGCACTGTGATCTGGTCGCTGAGATAGTTCTGGATAGTGTAAGGAAGCACGAAATAACCGTCGGCAAGACCCTGCATGAGGGCGGATGCACCAAGACGGTTGGCACCGTGGTCTGAGAAGTTACATTCTCCGATTGCGAACAGACCTTTGACTGAAGTCTGGAGTTCATAGTCTACCCAGATACCACCCATAGTGTAGTGGATAGCCGGGAAGATCATCATCGGGTTGTAGTAGTTCACGCCATTAGCTTCGCGAGCGAATTCACCCGGATTGACGTCTGTGATCTCCTCATACATATCGAAGAGGTTGCCGTAGCGCTGGCGCACAACGTCAATGCCAAGACGGTTGATAGCCTCTGAGAAGTCAAGGAAGACTGCAAGACCGGTGTTGTTTACGCCGAAACCGGCGTCGCAACGCTCTTTGGCGGCACGGGAAGCAACGTCGCGTGGCACAAGGTTACCGAATGCCGGATAACGACGCTCCAGATAGTAGTCACGGTCCTCTTCAGGGATATCGCTACCCTTGATCTGACCTTTCTGAAGTTTTACGGCGTCTTCAAGTTTCTTGGGCACCCAGATACGTCCGTCGTTACGGAGTGACTCTGACATCAAAGTAAGCTTTGACTGCTTGTCTCCATGAACCGGGATACAGGTCGGGTGGATCTGCACGTAAGCGGGGTTTGCGAAGTATGCACCTTTGCGGTAGCATGCCATGGCAGCCGAGCAGTTGCAGCCCATTGCGTTGGTTGAAAGGAAGTAGGTGTTGCCGTAACCGCCGGTTGCGATTACCACTGCATGAGCTGCGAAGCGCTCGAGCTTACCTGTCACGAGGTTCTTTGCGATGATGCCGCGTGCGCGTTCAACACCGTCCTTATCCTTGATAAGAACCACATCGTGCATCTCATATCGGTTGTAGCTCTTCACCTTACCTGCCTGGATCTGGCGGTTGAGAGAAGAATATGCACCGAGAAGAAGCTGCTGGCCGGTCTGTCCTTTGGCATAGAATGTACGGCTCACCTGAGCACCGCCGAATGAACGGTTGGCGAGAAGACCGCCGTATTCACGTGCGAAAGGCACGCCCTGTGCCACACACTGGTCGATGATATTGTTTGACACTTCGGCAAGACGGTAGACGTTTGCCTCGCGGGCACGGTAGTCACCACCTTTCACTGTGTCATAGAAAAGACGATATACTGAGTCTCCGTCGTTCTGGTAATTCTTGGCTGCGTTGATACCGCCCTGTGCTGCGATTGAGTGTGCACGGCGAGGGCTGTCCTGTATGCAGAAGTTAAGTACGTTGAAACCCATCTCGGCAAGGGTGGATGCGGCAGATGCGCCTGCAAGACCAGTACCGACAACGATCACGTCGAGACGACGCTTGTTGGCGGGGTTGACGAGTTTCTGGTGAGCCTTATAGTTGGTCCATTTCTCAGCGACAGGACCCTCCGGGATCTTGGAATCAGCCGGATTCATTACTCTGATGTTTTCTGTTGTATTTTCCATATCGCTAATTAGTTGGCTGGTTGGGGAGTAGTTTCTACGGGAAGATCGGCTGACGGAGCTGCATCTACATCAAGATATTCGATGAGAGCGGCTGCGCGCTTAATGGTTTCAAGACGTGCGGGGAACTGAGGATCGTTTGCAAAATAGCTCTGAGCCTCGGGAGCCTCCATCTGTGAGAGTGTGCCCTGGATCATCTGCTTCATCTGGTCGAACGGAGCAGCTGTGATAGCATTGGCTGCATCGGGTCCGAAGTCTTTCTCAAACATCGGGACAAGCATCTCTTTGTATTGCTGACGAAGCACCTCATCTGTCTTATAGTAATTCTCGTGTGCCTTTACTGTGAATACAATTGCCTGTGCGATGAAAAGAAGCACAACGATTGAGCTCCACCAGCATGCAACTTTCTTAAGACGACAGATCCATACCTGGTTGTCCCAACCGATTGACTGGAACATTGACCAGATACCATGGTTCAGGTGGAACCAGAGGGCGATGAAGCCGATGATGTAGACAATCGGAGTCCATACCAAAGAAAATGCCTCTTGGATAAAGAGCGTTCCGGCTGCGGGAGGAAGCACGTCGTGCACGCCGCGGATCTCCTGAAGCTGCATCTTAGCCCAGAATTGGATAAGGTGAACAACGAGGAAGGCAAGGATTACGATACCGAGAACAAACATGTTCTGGCTTGACCATTCCACTGTCTTCGGACGGCGGGAAATGGCATAACGGTCATTGCCGCGAGCCTTGCGGTTCTGAAGTGTTAGCATCATCGCATAGATGATGTGAATGATGATGAACAAAGCCAACCCTGCTGACGCGATCAGTGCGTACCAATTGGCGCCAAGAAACTCGCAAACGGAGTTATAGGCTGCCGGCCAGCAGATAGCTATGGCATTCATCAAACAGTGAAATGTGAGGAATAGGACGAGAACGGCGCCGGTGACGGCCATGACGAACTTACGCCCTACAGATGAGCTTGATAACCACATAGCAGTTCTAAGTTTAATTTAAATTATTATTAGTTATTTAGTTTTTTTATTTCCAGTTGATGCTCTCAGGGAAAACTTTTACCGCCGGATATGCAAACACACCCGGGGTAAATATGTGCAAATTTATGTTTTTTTGTCCATTCTTACAAAGTTTTCCCAAGGTATTTTTTAACAATTTTCCTCTTCTTATCAAATTTATCCTTTCCAATCTCTCTTTATATCCCTTACCCTTATTTATTCCATCTGAAAAAGAAGAGACGAGACAAGAATATCACTCCTCTGAACGTCAACTCTATGCACATCGCTATCCACACGCCCTCAAGACCCATCGTCTTGGAGAGCCACCATGCGAGGGGAACTCTCACAAGCCATATACTGCCGAAATTCATCAATGCCGGAGCTGTCGTATGTCCTACCCCGACAAAAGCACCGTATGCCACTATCGACGCGGCAAACATCGGCTCCGCCCACGCCTCTATGCGGAGCACCTTGGCGCCCAGAGTGCTGATCGCCTCCACAGGCGTGATAAGCGACATTATATCCTGTGCAAAAACATACATCAATAAGCCCATCACCGCCATAACTACCATTCCTAATCCAACTGCCATATACCCGAATTTCCGGGTAAGCACAGAGCGCCCCGCACCGTGGCTCTGCCCTGTAAGAGCCATAGTGGCATCCCCGATTCCATAGCCGGGCATATAACACAGACTTTCCGCTGTCACCGCAAATGCGTTGGCGGCTATCGCCACGACTCCCAACGGAGCCACAATTGTAGTGACTGCTATCTGGGCACCGCAAATCACGGCATGCTCGACCGTCATGGGGAAAGAGATGCCCGCTGCCTTACGCGTCACTTCTCGCGACAATTTCCATGATCCGGGATGTCCCTTAAGCCTTATTTCATTCTGCCTACGGCAGGCATACCACATCATCAGGACAGCACAAACCGCTTCAGCTCCGACTGTGCCCAAGGCGGCGCCGAGAACTCCCAATCCCGCTCCCGGCACAGTTATCTCCAGCCCGAATGGGTAATAGGTGTGCGAAGGAAATATAAGCAGGAAATTAAAAACGCAATCAAGAAGACACATCAGTCCGCTTATCATGCTCGGCACTTTCATATTCCCTGCGCAACGCAGCACGCCTCCCGCGAGATAATTAAGTGTCAGTAACGGCAACGCAGCCACAAAAACTACAAAATACAGAGTGGCGTTGCCACATATCTCCGCTTCCCCGCCAAGCCATCTTGGCAGATCCCGGGCAATCCCCACTCCGATAGCGGTGATTACCATGCTAAAAATCAGAGATGCTATTATCCCCTGTCGGAACACTCTTCTCGCCCCTGCCGCATCATTGGCTCCGACTTTATGAGCCACTTGCACGGAATAGCCTGAAGTCATCGCAGAACAGATCCCCCAGAACAGCCACAGGCTCGTGGAGACAAGACCTATCGAGGCGGAATCGTCGGCACCAAGACGCCCCACCATCGACGCGTCGATATATTGCATGGCGATGCTCGACAACTGTGCCAACATCGCAGGCAGTGACAACGACACAGTGAGCGACAGCCGTTGTCCCCACGACAACGGCTGCCCTTCCCGTATCAATTTTATATCTGTCGTCAATTCAAATCATCTTTTATTGTTTGCGACATCCGCCGCAGCGCCTCTTCAAGGCGGCTGTGCTGACATGCATAGTTTAAACGGATATATCTCCCGTCGCCGTATGTCGAGCCTGAACTTATTCTCACTTTTGATTTCGAGAGAAACATTCCTTCAGCCTCATCGCCGGTCAAGCCAAGTCCCGCCACATCGATCCATGCAAGATATGTCGCTTCCGAATCGCATACCTTCATACCCGGAATATTATTTCTTATATACTCGCGTAGGAATAAGTAATTCCCATCCAGGTACCTGTTGAGGGCGTCAAGCCAGTCACCTCCCTTGGAATAAGCCGCCATCAGCCCCGCCACTCCGAAAGGATTGACATCACACACCTCATTGTCGTTGATCGCTCGGTCTATCTTCCGTCTCACATCTTCCCTCCAGCATAAAATATTCGCTATCTGAAGACCCGCCGTATTGAATGCCTTGCTCGGAGAGACGCAGACTATTGCATCTTCATCTACAGTGGCGTAAGGCACATATTTCTTACCGGCATGCACCAATTCGCAATGAATCTCATCACTTACCACTGTCACGCCATTCTCTTTGCAGATATCCCTCGCCTTTTCCAACTCCTCACGTGTCCACACACGTCCGGTCGGGTTGTGGGGGTTGCAAAGTATGAGGAGTTTGTTCCGGGGATCGGACGCGACTTCCCTCAATCCCTCAAAATCCATTGAGTATGTAAACCCTCCTGAGGTTTCCCCACGAAGCAGACAGTTGTCGATTTGTCTGCATCCGTTGTTGCGTATCGAAGAGAAGAAGCAGTTGTAAGCCGGCAACTGCAATATCACGCCGTCGCCGGGGATGGTCAAGGCTTTGATCACCGCAGAAATAGCCGGAACGACTCCTGTGGTGTAGATCACATCATTTTTGTCTATATCCCAGCTATGACGGATCTTAAACCAGTCGGTCAGTGCATTATAATAGGCATCAGGCACATCCGTATAGCCGAATATCCCGGTCTTTACCCTCTTAAGCAGAGCTTCAGTGACTACCGGGGCGGTACGGAAATCCATATCCGCCACCCACAAAGGGATAACTTCGGGATCCTTGTCAAGATCCCATTTCATGCTGCCCGACCCGCGACGTTCGGTCATCTGATCGAAATCAAACTTCTCCATCCACCTTAATTTCTACAGGATCTACAGCCTTTGAATTTCCGTCGATTATGATTTCTCCGACTCCCGCCGCCCGGATAAATCCGGATTTTGGATTCTTTATGCTTGTAACTTCCGTAGTGATTGTGGCATCCACTTCACTGTCTTCAAATGCAAGATCACAGTCGGGAGCAAACTCACAGTCTTCAAGAATAAGGTTTTCAGCATAGCAAAGAGGCTGGGTACCTGAAATTTTGCAACGTACAAGATGCAGTCTGCGCGAATGCCAGCCGAGATATTCTCCTGTCAGCACAGAATCGTATATGGTGACATTCTCGGTCTCCCAGAATGCATCTTTTGAATTGATAACGGCATCGTGAATTTCCACATTCCTGCAATATTGGAAAGAATAATTCCCGTCCTGACGCCAGTTCCTGAGGGATATGTTGTTGGAATGCATGAAAAGATAATCGGCATTCTTCACCTCCACATTCCGGGCTTCCACATTCGAACAATGCCAAAGTGTCTCTTCCGCATCGGGGATATTGACATTCTCAAGTCGGATTCCGTCCATCTCTCGAAACATTTTCGGTGCGTCAACCTGAGTGTCTGTCATGACAAGATTCCGTGAATACCATAGAGCGGCTCTTGCTCCTGGTGTGAAAATGCTGTTCCTTACCACAAAACCGTCTGTGTGCCAGAAAGGATACTTACCTTCAAAACGGCAGTTGTCGGCTTCAATATTTGCGCAGCACTTCAGTGCGGATTCCCCTGCATGAAATGTCACATTCTTTAAATATAAATTGCGTCTCGCGAATAGAGGACGTTCCCCTCCGAATTCTTCGTTTTCAATTAGCTCTTTTCCCATAACTTTTTTGTGCAAAGTTACGCATAAAAAGTGAAATAAGGAAAAGCTGGGCAAAGATATTGATAGGTAGGCGTTTTAGGCAATATCCTCAAAAAGTGTGAAGGCAATAAAAGTCATTTTTCAGTCAGGTTAGGACTTCGCTACGTTACTTGTCTGTAACCATGCGGAAGATGGGCAGTCCGACTGTCAGCAAAATGGCGAAGATAGCTATTTTATAGTGAGTTACCAACATCTCACGCAAAAATAATCTGCCCCTGACAAAGATTGCGCCGTTCCTCCGTATTTTGCGTACCGACAAAGGATTCTTCACCGACTAATTTTGAACCTAAAAAAATTAAGGACGATGAAGAG
>CAJTZQ010000085.1 GCA_910583795.1 uncultured Muribaculaceae bacterium | reverse complement strand
CACATTTATTAACCTTGTAATCATTCGGTTAGCTCAAAACTACCGAATCATTGTTCATTATTTATACTGTCAAATTGAATACTCGTAAGCATTGTACATTTGTACAATGCTTAACCATTGGAAATTTATAGATGAATCAAATAACGACTTGACTTAATGCAAATTCAAGATCTTTCTCATCATCTATTTCATACCATTGCAGATCATCCTTTACCAATATGTAAAGTGGACGCGCAGATAATAATCCCCCAGATGGATAAGTGGGATACTTGCCGTTTTCATCTATTACTCCAGCCATCGGAACAACCCATGTAGCTACATCTTCAAGGATAAACTCATAACCGGTCTTTTCGGGATGATCTCCATTGTGATACATTTCTTCCCGGCGTTGATGGTACTCATAAACCGCAAGCATGTCCTCATAGAACTTATTTGAAATCTTGTGGATTCCCACCAGTTCACCTACCGGTTCGTCACCTGTCTCTCTTATAATCTCTTCTTTTTGTGTTGAGCATTTTACAAGAAACCCATCTTCATCACAACCGATATAATACTGATCCTGAAACTTTGTGACAGGTGTCACCAACATTATATCGGGATGTGAATCTTCAAGTAACGCTGTCAATGCTTTTTGCTCGTAAACAATATCGGATTCCAAAAGCAGGAAATCATCATCACCGATAGCGTCCTTGCATCTGGACAGTGTCTCCATACTGTTGGTCTCGGCATAACGAGGGCTGAAAACAGTCTGAATCTGTGGATATTTTTTTGTAAGATTCTCATACCATTCACGGTGATAGCCTGTTCCGATAATTATTTTCTTTATACCCGCAGAGATAAGGTTCTCTATAGACCTCACGACCATCGGAATCCCTTTGAACTCAATGAATCCCTTTGGCTTGGTCTCAGTCATGGAGCCGAAACGTGTCCCCTTCCCGGCTGCCATGATTACGGCTGTCTCTATCATTTCAATGGTGTGTTTATGCGGGATTCATTCAGGGCTTCCTCAAATACCACGAAGAAATCTTCTATATCGTTGACATCTATCGCCCCCAATGAGCAAAGACGGAATGTGTCTGTTGTGGATATCTTTCCGGGATAGATCGTGAAGCCCCTCTCAAAACAGTAATCATGTACCTTGTTGAAGTCCCATTGTGGTAGATTAGGATATTTGACCGAAACCACCAGACCGGATTCCTTATCTTTGTCAATCACGTAATCCAGCCCAAGTTTTTCAATTCCCTCATGAATGGCACGGTTCACTCTCGCGTGTCGTGCGAACTTGTTTTCCTCCCCCTCTTCAAAATATTCCTTTATCGCCTGCCGCAATGCATAAACCACCTGTACGGGAGGGGTAAAATGCATCTCTCCGGTTTTCTCGAAGAAACTGTATTGAAGATAAAGATTGCAGTAGTATGACCGCTTGGGATAATCCTTTGATCTTTCAATCAATTCCTTGTCACCGATTATAAAAGAAAGACCGCTCATGGCCATCAGTCCTTTCTGAGCGGATGCCATGCAAAAATCCACATTGTCCTTATGCAGATCAAATGGTATCATGCCGAGAGAAGAGGTGGTGTCAACCACGAATGTTGCACCGAAACGATGTGCCAACTCACCTATCTGACGGATCGGGTTAAGCAGCCCGGTTCCTGTTTCATGGTGAGTGGTGTAGACAAGTGCAACATCCGGATTCTGCTCCAATGTCTTCTCTACCTCCAGAAGATCAGGGGTTGTGAAAATATCCTGCTTGAGATTTATATAGGGAAGTCCGTAGTATTCGCATACCTCTACAGCCCTCGAACTGTATGCCCCGTTGTTGACGATCATTATTTTTTTACCCTCCGGAAGCAGGGAGTTCAGACAGATGTCAATATTGATTGTCCCTGACCCGCAGAAAAGTACCGCGGTGTCTTTTTCAGGATCTCCGTGCGCAATTCTGACAAGATCCTTGCGGAGATCTTTCATGAGATTTGCAAACTCCTTTTCACGGGGGCATATATCAGGTACTACCTGTGCCATCTTCACGGTGTCGGTGGTTGTGGCGGGTCCCGGGTTCAGAAGTATGTTCCTTTTTATATCCATATCAGTGTTCGCTTAAAAATTTCATGAAAGCCTCTTTATTCTCAATGGGGGTTGTAGTGGGTCTTCCGAGGTTTTCCCTCGAATCGATTCTTACACGCAGTTCAACAAGGGCGGGCCCATCTATCGTATTTATTGTTTTTGAGAGTTCTTCAAACTCCTCTCCGGTTGTTATGGTGACCGCTTCTTTATAACCGCACGCCTTGGCTATGGCACACATGTCTATACCGAAACCCAGTGTAGGCTGTCCGCCGACGGATTCGTGAGCCCCGTTATTGAAGACTACATGGACATAATTCTTGGGAGCCAATGCTCCTACATTTGTTATCGCCCCCATGTGCATTATGAAAGCCCCGTCCCCGTCAAAGCAATATACACGGCGTTCCGGCTTTTCCAAAGCTATACCGAGGGATATTGACGAGGCATGCCCCATCGACCCTACTGTGAGGAAGTCATGGCTGTGATCCTGCCCTGATGATTCACGCAGCTCAAACAGTTCCCTGGACAGTTTCCCTGTGGTCGATACGATCACGCTGTCATTATCCAGGGACTTCACGATACGTGTCAGTGCCTCCTCCCTTGACAGTGGATAATCGTTGACAGCTTCATTTTTAAGCCTGTATTTCCCGAATGTATTCTTGCGGATAACTATTGCATGCGGTCTGGAAAGCTTTTTACAATCATTGACAATCATTTGGACAGCGGGTAATGCGGATGAATCGTCATCTGAAAGAATCACATATGGAATTTCCATTGCATTAAGCAGAGGAAGCGTCACCTCTCCCTGCTTTACATGCTGCGGCTCGTCATGAACACCGGGTTCGCCTCTCCAGCCTATTATCAAAAGTATCGGCAGGGAATACACCTTTTCGTCTGCAAGAGACATGAGGGGGTTGACCGCGTTACCTATACCCGAGTTCTGCATGTATACAACCGGCACCTCTCCGGTTGCCATATAATGTCCGGCAGCGATGCCCACTGCCGCCCCCTCGTTTGCCGCGATTATATTGTGGAATGAATCTGAATTGTCAGTGATGTAGGCACAAAGATTCTTCAGCAAAGAGTCGGGGACTCCAGTGAACAATTTGATCCCGCAATTCCTGAGGGTGTCGTAAAACTTTTCTACTGATACCATGGCGAATTATTTTGTACCGGGAATAAGCTCAAGAATTTCTTTGATAGGCATACAGAGGTCATTGACCTCGAGGGAACGTTCATGCTCCAGGATTGTCTCAGCTGTCTTTTTCATGGCGGGGTATGCGGCACGCAACATGTGGTTGGCGTATATCACCACGTTGACACCCCATTCCTGCATCTCTTTCTCATATATGTGATTATAGGTGGTCGGGACAACAACAATGGGAACCTTGGGATGCTCCTCACGGAATCTGAGACAGAACTCCTTTATGTCCTCGCCGGATTTGTTTTTACTGTGGATCATGACTCCGTCAGCACCGGCAGCCACATACGCCCGTGCACGCTCGAGCGCGTCCTCTATGGATTTTCCGGCTATGAGGCTCTCTATACGGGATATTATCATGAAGTCTTTGGTCACCTGTGCCTCCTTGCCCGCACGGATCTTCTGACAGAAATGGTCTATGGTGTCTTGGGTCTGAATAGCATCGGTTCCGAAGAGTGAATTCTTCTTCAATCCAATCTTGTCTTCTATTATGATTGCCGATACTCCATGACGTTCAAGGGTGCGGACCGTAAATACGAAATGTTCGATCTTTCCGCCGGTATCGCCATCAAAGATAATAGGTTTCGTGGTGCATTCAAGTATGTTGTTGAGATCCTGTAGACGAGTGGTAAGGTCTACTGCCTCAATGTCAGGTTTCCCTTTCGATGTTGAGTCTGTCAATGAACTTGACCACATGCCGTCGAAGGTGTTATGCTTGCCATTGGCGTCGACTTCTGCATTTTCGATTATCAACCCGCATAGTCCGTCATGTGCCTCCATGATTCTGACTATGGGCTTTGCTGCAATCAGTCTGCGAAGTCTTTTCATTCGCACCTCAGGGGTTGTGCCTAATGATTTTTCTTCTTCCACAAGACCGGTGGAATTAATACCTTTTGTATAGGGAATTTCTATAACCTTTCCCCCAAGTTCTTCCATTACTTTGAATACCTCTTCACGGAGTTCCATATCGATTCCTGTTTTCCAGTCGTCGCCATGGATAATATAATCCGGCTTGAGTTTTTTAAGGTTGGGTATATAGCTCCATTCATCCTGGGGAACCACTTCGGAAACCCCTTTGATGTTTTCTACTACTGCCTTGCGCTGCTCGTAAGTGAGGAAAGGAAGTCTCTTGTGTTCCGCAACGGCTTTATCTGTGAATAAACCAATAATGACGTCACCATACTTGGCTCCTTCATTGATAATATTTATAAGGCCTGGATGCATTATGTCTGCAACCATGCCTAAATATACTTTCTTGTTAGCCATATTATACTATGTATTTTTTATGAGATTTCTAATTTGGTGAAAATGGAATAATCGTTCAAACCGATTTGATTCTTTTATGGTTATGATACCGGAAACTGAGAATATTTAAATATACTGAGACCGACGTAGCCTGTGCCTGCTACCGCAATGTTGTATTTTTTCATTTTCTTTTGGTGCTTTTGGAGAGAGGGCACGTTTCGCCCCAAAGGTGCGAAAAACCAACAAAAAAGCTATTCGATTTGTGCTTTTGCTTTTTAATGGGATGGCTGCGCTTTGGAAGAGGGCACGTTTCGCTCCAAGGAGCGAAAAACGGAACAAAGCGGAGAGGAAATTAATTTTTGAATTTTGGATTACGACCAGAGAACCAGAGTTTTTTACGACCAGGAACCAGAGAACCATGGTAATTTTGAATGTTGAATTTTGTTTTTGAACTTATGGTTTATCCTCTCGTTCTATGGGGCGTGGTCTTTAACCATAATCTATGGAACTATGGTCTTTCCTCTCATTCTTTGGGGCTTGGTCTATGCCGGCTGGTCGATGGTCAGGAGGAGGGCCTCGCGGTGGTAGCGGTTTGTTTCTTTTGAGGCGATGAGGGCGTTGCGGATCTGGGTGTCGTAGGTGGTAAATTCTTCGGGGGAGAGATATGGCGTGGAGGAGAGGAGGAAGCTCTGTAAAGCGGAGAGGAATTGATAATTGATAATTGATAATTGATAATTATCCAAAAGGTGGCGGTGGTTTTCGAAGAGGGTCTGTTTGTAGCGGGATTCGTTTTTGGTCTCGAATGCCCAGAGGTCGGAGGAGAGGAGTGCGGTGACACGGCGGACGGTGTCGATGTCGGGGAGCTCTTCGAGGCTTGCGCCGTGGCGGAACTGTCTGTGCCAGCGGTCGACACACATGCTCTCCCACTGGAGGGGCTTGCCGAAGAATTTGCGGTTACGCTGTCTCACCTCGCTGCTGACCATGTTGAAGAGGTGGTAGCGGTTGACGCTGCCGTCGCCGCGCACGAAGGAGTCGAACGCCGCGAGGCGGTATGTGTCGAGGAGTGTGCTGTCCGCCGGTGTGCCGTATGCGAGGCGGTGCATGAGGTCGAGGCATCCCGCGGCTCTCATGGCGTCTCCCGCCGACATCTCGCCGATATGCTCCTTCACTCCGTTCACCCATTCCCGCGCCACCTTAGTGATAATTTTGAATGTTGAATTTTGAATTTTGAATTCAGGGACGGGAGAGGGGGAATTGGGGAATTTTGAATTTTGAATTTTGAATTCCGGTACAAGGGATGGGGCGGTGCCGGACATGGAGAGGATCAGGGATGCGGAGCCTTCGATGTCGGATATGTCGAGGAAGTCGATGGTCATTGGGTCTTTGGTCGCTGGTCTTTGGTCGTTGGTCGGCAGTCGTTGGTTATCTGATGTGGACGCGATGTTCTGCCGGATGTCTATTGCGGACGCGATGTATCGCGTCCCTACTTATTTTATCGGTTGGATCTGGCGGGCGTCGAGGTCCATGCGCCATTCGTAGCCCTGGTCGGTGGAGAGTTTTATGCGGAAGAGGGTGGTGGCGCCGTCGTTGATGACTTCCTCCACCTCTCCCTCTCGGTTGTCGAACCCCGCCTTTATTATGATCACGGATTCACCGGGGCGCGGGGTGAGTTCCCCGAGGGGGTGTATCTCGATGTCGGGTGTGAATACGCCGATCGCAGCCTGGAAGCGTCGCATGTCGCGTGATGAGATAGCCGCGTATGGTGCGCCGGGTGTGTTTGTGACACGGTAGCACCATGCCTTGTCGCCTATGAGTGCGAACATCGGTAGGATGTTCTCCTGACGGCTCTTGAAGAATGCGGTGCGCGATATGAAGGGGTGCTCCTCGACTATTGTCCTGTTGCCGACACGTCGCTTCACGGTCTCGCTCGGGTAGAAGAGTTCAGGGACAGGGCGGACGCGGTCGGCAATCTCCTTGCGTAGGTCGTCGAAATCAACTCCCTTGCGCAGATGCATGGCGTACCATACCGGTAGCTCGTGCGCTATCATGGAGTGGACGGCGTTGTCCCACAGCCGGGTGTCGCCGGTATCATTTGCCGGTATGCAGAATTCGGGGAGGGAATATGGCGCCGGTCCCTGAAGGCGTCCGAGTGCCTCGGATGCCGTCGCGCCGCTTTGTATTGCGCAAGCCGCCCACAGAGACCTGACGGCGTCGTCGGGGTCGGCATCTGCTGGCAGACCTGTTTTCTCCCAGAGTGGTTTCAGTCCTTCGGCGATGGCGGAGCGGATCTGGCGGGGTGTGGAGTAAGACTGGCGGAGGTCGAAGACGTATTCCCGACGGGGGCTTTGGTTGCGCCCGATTATGAGTCTTGACACCTCGTTGTTATATTTGTCGGTGTCACCTTTTTTTATCATGGCGACTTCTTCGAGTGGGAGTGCGCCGTTGACGAGGGAGAAGAGGAGGAGGTCTTCGTATACATTCAAGTCAGACTGCTTCTTTAGGATTTCGCGCAAAATCGGTATGAATGTTGTATTTTTTACGACCAGAGAACCGGGGTGTTTTGAGACCAAGGATCCAGAGAACTTTTTTTGACCAGAGATTTGTGGTGTTTTTACGACCAGAGAACCAGGGTATTTTGAGACTAGGGATCCAGAGAACTGTGGTGGTTTTGAGACCAGAGAACCGGGGGAATTTTGAATGTTGAATTTTGAATGTTGAATTTTTTTGTCCCCTAAAAATTTTGCGAGTTGGCGAGGTGAATCGTCGGGGGTAAGCAGGTCTTTTTTTGCAGCTGACTTTATCAGTGCGCTGAGGATGTTGAGGTGCCTGACGACGGTGTTTACGGCGAGTCCTTGGCGGAAGAGTTCGGCAGCCCAATCGGCGACCATTGCCGGGGAGAGGTCGGATAGAGAGAGGCGGTGACCGGTTAGGAAACAGTCGAGGTCGGAGATGGTCCGGCTGTATTTCGAGGCGGTCTCAGTTGACAGGTTGGATAGTCTTGACCGGAAGAAATCGAAGAACTCTCTGTTCGTATGTCGCTTGTGTGCAGTCACTTGCGTCGGACGTATTTTTTACCTTTTTCGAAAGTCCGGACAACTCTTCTCTTCCCCCTGTCTTGGAGAGGAATATCCGTTTGACAGAGGTGTGTAAATATCTGTGCCGTGGATGGCACGGATGTTTGAGAACAAGTATGACATTGTAAAACATGTCGCATTCTTGATAAGAGTGCGACATTTTTTAACAATGCTTTGATTAGCACGCATATATGATCAGAGATCGCAAATTAATGTCAAACAAATGTTTTACGATTGTTTGACATTAATGATTTTTTTGATTTCAAAACTTGATGATTATCGGGGTTTTTAGTAATTTTGCAAATAGAAATCGCACTCTTATCAAGAGAGTGCGACATTAGCCAAAAACACCTTATCGCCGGGTAGCGATAAGGTGTTTTTGGTTTTAGAGCGATGATAGAG
Organism: uncultured Muribaculaceae bacterium; assembly: GCA_910583795.1. Taxonomy (GTDB): domain Bacteria; phylum Bacteroidota; class Bacteroidia; order Bacteroidales; family Muribaculaceae; genus Lepagella. Next base: position 5,322 of record CAJTZQ010000085.1, on the reverse strand, counting down.
GGCACGTTTCGCCCCAAAGGTGCGAAAAACCCAACAAAAAAGCTATTCGATTTGAGCTTTTGCTTTTTAATGGGATGGCTGCGCTTTGGAAGATGGCACGTTTCGCTCCAAGGAGCGAAAAACAGAACAAAGCGGAGAGGAAATTAATTTTGAATTTTGGATTTACATATTGATGTATCGGGTCCGTGCTGAAAAATTTGTATCTTTGCATATAAATTAAAGTATGGATATGGAAAGGTATATATTTCGGCGCGCTGTGGCTACGGATTTGCCGGCGATAGAGAAAATATTGAAGGATGCTGTCGCCCGGATGCTTGCGGAAGGGAAACAGCAGTGGAATGAGAGTTATCCGACAGCTGTCCATGTGCTTGCCGATATGGCGAGGGATGTGGCTTTTGTTTTGGAATTTCAGGGAGAAGTAGTGGCTTACGGTGCTGTCGTATTTGATGGAGAACCTGCTTATGATGATTTGGATGGCGAATGGTTGTCAGATCAAAAGTACGTGGTGGTGCACAGGGTAGCTGTGTCCCAAAAAGCGCAGGGGAACGGGGTAGGTGCCCGATTCATGAAATCTGTAGAGTATTATGCTGCTGAAAAGGGGATAGGGAGTTTCAGGATAGATACAAATTTCGATAATTTCGCAATGCTTCGGCTGATAGAAAAATGTGGGTTTGCATATTGTGGGGAAGTCTCTTATGAAAGAGGGAAACGCAAGGCATTTGAGAAATTGATTTGAAAGGGATGGTTAATATCAATGATTTGCATACCACGGAATTAGGCGTTGAACGGATTAGACGCAATCTTTCTTTGGATGGAAGTATAGATGTGGTTGATTTTTGCCGGAAGCTGATCCTCGATGAGTCTGCAATTTTTGAACGCAGGGGTAAAAATTGGTATGTCTCTTCCGGAGGGGTTATAATTACCGTCAATGCAGGGAGTAATACAATCATAACGGCACATTGAGGGTTTGGGGAATAAATATTCGAGCTCATGAACCATTTAAACGATACTGATGTTATAATATCAGAAAATCGTTTGCTTCACCTTGTAAAGATTTTTAAAGGTGTTCAGCGAATTTCGTTTCATGATGTTAGGTTAGTTATAAAAAAAGGAAAGCTGTCGATGCGAATCGGGAGCTTTTTTATCTGAATGAGGCAAAAGCTTTGCTTTTGAACGGGACAGCTCCGCTCGGGTGCTAAAATAAAAATCGGGAGCTTTTTTTATCTGAATGAGGCAAAAGCTTTGCTTTTGAACGGGACAGCTCCGCGCGGGTGCTAAAATAAAAATCGGGAGTTTTTTATCTGAATGAGGCAAAAGCTTTGCTTTTGAACGGGACAGCTCCGCTCGGGTGCTAAAATAAAAATCGGGAGCTTTTTTATCTGAATGAGGCAAAAGCTTTGCTTTTGAACGGGACAGCTCCGCGCTATTGCTTTATTCCGGTAAATCTTCTGACTTACTCAAGATAAAAAATAGGCAAACGTGGGAATATTTACCGGAAAATTCGTATTTTTGCATTAATTAATTCACCTTTCGCTGCGAAATGTGAATTAAGTGAGCTCGCGAAACTTAAATTAAATATTAAATCAAAATAATAATCTATCAGACATGAAACACTCTGAACTTACGGTTCCGCAACGACTTCAAGCGTTGCGTGATGAAATGAAGGCTCAAGGTCTTGACGCCTATATAATTCCCACCTCTGACCCACACATGAGCGAGTATCCCGCTTCTTGCTGGAAATACCGCAAATGGATTTCCGGTTTCACAGGGTCTGCCGGAACTGTTGTAGTCACCGCTGACAAAGCCGGATTGTGGACTGATTCCCGCTACTTCCTTCAGGCTGAGACTCAGCTTGCCGATACAGGCATAGACCTTTACCGCCTAATGCTCCCTGAAACACCATCGATTACTGATTTCCTTAAAACTGAATTGAAATCAGGCGATACTGTCGGATATAATGCTCTTACCTATAGCATACTCGATGCCGAGGCTTTGGCTGCAGACATGAGTAAAAAGGGGATAAAGACTGACGGCAGCAAAGCTATTCTTGACAAGGTGTGGGGCGACCGTCCATCTATTCCAGAAGGGAAGGCATTTGAAATGCCTTTAAAATATGCAGGCAAATCAACTCCTGAAAAAGTTGAGGAAATCAGAAAGATGATCGCAAATGCCGATGCCGAATACACTGTCCTTTCCGCACTTGATGAAGTTGCCTGGACTTTCAATCTTCGTGGCTCGGATGTGACCTATAACCCTGTTGCCGTCGGTTACTCGCTGATCGGTAAAGATTGTGTTATCCTCTTCATGGACGATGCCAAGCTTCCTGATGATTTGAGAAAGCGTCTTGAAAGTGACGGCGTCGAGATCCGTCGCTACGATGCATTGGCTGAAACCCTGAAATCACTTCCGGAGAATAGCAAATTCCTCCTTGATGTGGCTCACACTAATGCCGGTATCGCCGAATCACTTCCCAAAGGCGCAGAGATCATCCCAGGTATTTCTCCTGCGAACACGCTCAAGAGTATCAAGAATGAGACGGAGTTGAAAGGATTCAAGAGTGCTGTGTTGAAAGACGGCATCGCGATGACCAAATATTTCAAATGGCTTGAAGAGGCGATGGCAAAAGGGGAGAAGGTTACCGAGTTGAGCGGTGCCGGGAAGTTGAGATCCTATCGCGCCGAACAGCCTCTGTTCCTTGATGAAAGTTTTGCCCCCATCTCAAGTTACGGACCTCATGGAGCAGTGGTTCATTACACCCCAACTCCGGAAACAGACGTGGAATTGCATCCGGATTCCCTTTATCTCATTGACTCCGGCGGTCAGTATCTTGACGGCACGACCGACATCACCCGCACAATAGCATTGCTGCCTGAACCGACAGAGCAGATGAAATCTGATTTCACTGCCGCGCTGCGTGGCACAATCGGTATCGCCATGGCACGTTTCCCGAAAGGGATCCGCGGTTGTCTACTGGACGCATACGCACGCCATGCCCTTTGGGATGCAGGCATCAACTATCTCCACGGCACATGTCATGGCATCGGACACTGCCTTAATGTGCATGAAGGTCCGCAGAGTATACGCATGGAAGAAAATCCGGTGAAGATAGAGACTGGAATGGTGATGAGCGACGAACCGGCGATGTATCGTGCAGGAGAATACGGTATCCGCACGGAAAATATGATCGTTGTTAAAGACGACATCAAGACTCAATTCGGAGAATTCCTTGCCTTCGATACAATCACATTATGCTATATCGACACCCGCCTGGTCGACAAGTCGCAGATGACACCCAAAGAGATAGCGTGGCTCAACGATTATCAGGAAAATGTCTACGCAAGTCTCGCCCCTCATCTTTCAGAAGAGGAGAGCGCATGGCTCCGCAACAAGACACTCCCGATATGATTGGGTTTAGGGGGTGATTCAATTAGTAATTGTCAATTATTAATTAGTAATTGGTTCTTCCAATTTGCTAATTGTTAATTATGGGATGGTTTAGAGTTTATGGTTTATGGTTTAAGAACTATCTGAAACTACACAGGATTCTTAAACTATAAACCATAACCTTTTAATCTTTAGAAGCTTAAATTAAGTGATCTTGCGAATGAAAGAGAATTCATACGGAAGCATACTGAGGGGGATCTCGCTTTTTGGGGGCGTACAGGTTTTCCAGATACTCATAAATCTTGTGAGAGGAAAATTTGTTGCCATGTTCCTCGGTGCTGACGGTATGGGTATATCTTCAATTTTTTCTACTTCCCTCAACACTATTGTCCGGGGATCATCTCTCGGGTTAAATCTTGCCATTGTCAGGGAAGCTGCCGAGCGTCGGGAAGAGGTTGACAGGATGAAAGAGCTATTGGCTGTTGTGGGCAGGCTTATAACCCTTACCGCTCTTGGCGGCGCACTTTTCTGTGTGCTGTTTTCCGGCTTGTTGAGCAGGCTTTCTTTCGGTTCGGATGATTATGCCTGGCAATTCATCCTTCTTGCAGTTGCTGTCTATTTTTCTGTTTCAGGTGCCGGTAAACTTTCGTTGTTGCAGGGGATGCACGAGGTTAAAAGAGTTGCAGGCGCCTCTTTAGTGGGAGCTTTGACAGGATTATGTGCAGGCGTGCCGCTTTATTATTTTTGGGGAGCGAAGGGAATTGTTCCGGCAATAGTGATACTGTCGGTCACCACTTATATATTCTATTCTTTCAATCTTCGGCGTGTAGTCAAGATTCCGAAACCAGAGATACGGTTGAAAGACCATAAACCATTGATTAAAAAACTGGTTTGTCTGGGACTTGTACTTTTGTCGGGAGATCTGATAGGGTCTGTATGTAATTATGCTATCAATATTTATTTACGTGTTTTTGGAGATCTTGATACCGTCGGTTTTTATCAGGCTGCAAATAGTTTGACAAACCAGTATGCCGGTATGGTATTCACGGCGATGTCTCTCGATTATTTCCCACGTCTTGCCGCAAGCATAGGGGATAACAGACGGATGACAGGAATAGTAAACAGGCAGATGGAAGTGGTTGCAATAGTAATGGCGCCGATAGCCTGTATTGTAATAACCACCGCCCCGATCATAATCAATGTCCTTCTCACGGAATCTTTCCAGAGCATATCGCCGCTTATGCGGTGGATGGGGCTGGGGATAGTTTTCAGGGCATTGCATTACCCCATGGGCTACATAGCTTTTGCCAAAGACAATCGCAGGTTATTCTTTTGGATGGAGGCTGTTTTGGAGAATGCACTGTTTTTGATAGGTGTGATTTTGTTTTATCATTTCTTCGGATTCATAGGTCTTGGATATGCATTCATTGTTGACAATATACTGACATTTATCATTTATGCTATAGTAAACCATAAAGTATACGGCTACACTATAGATAATAAAACGCTATTACACGGATTGATATGCGTATCCCTCACCGTGGCATGTTTCTCGTCTTCATTGATAGGATACAATCTTCTTTCCCTATCACTCATGATCTCATTTTCATTGATAGCATTAATCTATTCGCTGCTGACAATCAGATCCAGACTCAAAAAATAATTCACCTTTCGCTTGCGAAAGGTGAGGGTTAAGGGGTTATGAGGGTTAAGGGGTTATGAGGGTTAAGGGGTTATGAGGGTTAAGATCCAAATGGGGATTGTGATCCGGCCTTTTCAGGAACGGTTTCCCTTACCCTTCAGACGAAAGGTGAAGGAAACATAAAAAACGGTGGCATCCGATTAAAGATGCCACCGTTTTTTAGTAAGTACGGATCAATTATGTAAAGAAACCGCAAATTAGGACACTATGCAGAGTTCGGCAGCGATGTCTTCAAT
>CAJTZQ010000084.1 GCA_910583795.1 uncultured Muribaculaceae bacterium | reverse complement strand
TAGACGCGCTCGTTTCAGGTGCGAGTGCTGAGAGGCGTGCAGGTTCGAGTCCTGTCTTGGGCACCAAATCAGCGAGTTAAGATTGTGATAATCACAGACTTGATTCGCTGATTTCAATTTTAACGTGCATATTACGTGCAATAGCTCTTTAAACAAATATTCCCTTTTTCTTTGCCATGGCTAAATTCTCATGTGGAGACACTGTTCTTAATATTGTTACACAACAAAAAGGTGTTGTGTGTGAGGTGTGCCCACCGGCGCGTGGCCGTCAGTTATATCGTGTAAGATATAATGAGTCTCTGGAAACCTGTCTTGAACAAAACCTTGACGGGTTCTTTGAAATTGAGAATCCTTTTGAACGTGTCCGCAAGGGAATTTTCGGCAACCGTGACCAGTTTGTGCTTGTTAACACTACCTACAAAATAAACAATTCCAACAACAACACAATATCTTCTCTTAAAGCCTCGAAGACTCTGTTTAAGGCGTACCAGTTTAAGCCATTGCTGAAATTCCTGAACTCCCATACTCGCCGTATTCTTATCGCTGATGAAGTAGGTCTCGGTAAAACTATCGAGGCCGGTCATATCCTTCTTGAACTTAAAGCGAGGGAGGAGTTTAAGACTGCACTCATAGTATGTCCCAATTCACTTAAAATAAAGTGGCAAGTCGAGTTACAAGAAAAATTCGGGCTTTCGTTCAAAATTTACGAATCTCTTAATGATGCGGTTGAAGACCTCAAGGCTCATCCACAAAATGCAAGGGGCATTTTGAACTATGAGAAAATCCGTGCCAAGCGAAAAGATGATAGCAAAAGTGGTGATGATGCCGGACCTACAAATGCTCTGATTGAATTCTTACAATCCGGGCAGCGTAAATATTCGGTTGTGCTCTGTGACGAAGCTCATAAGATGCGAAATAACGAAACACAGACGTATCGAGGCATGACCCGCATACTGGATTATGCTGATTCGGTAGTATTTCTTACGGCAACTCCAATAATGCTGGGCGAGAATGACCTATATAACTTGTTACATCTTCTCGAACCATACGATTTTGATAATCAAGAAGTTTTTCGAAACTTGATAAGTGCAAACCGACCATTTGTAAAGGCAATCTCAATGCTTAATGCAAATGAACCGCTCTCGGAGATTAAGGATTTGTTGACCAATGGAGACATCAAGAAAATGCACGAAATTGGCGATGATTTCTATACTACGGACTCTACTGTAAAGGAGGTCTATACCGGTATTCCTTTGTACGAAAAGATTCTGAAAATGCTCGACAAGGAAGACACGCTTGCTTTAAGAGCACAGTTGCAGAGCGATATATCTGCAATGAGTTCAATAAACAATGTGTTCTCAAGAACCCGCAAGCGAGAGGTTTCGACAGATGAAAGGCAGCAGACCGAGCGAAAGGCTCATAAAATCAATGTAAATCTCACGACAAGAGAACGGGAGATTTATGATGAAGTGATTGACGATTACCTTGAAAGTAAAGGAGGTGTCGATTATGACATTTATGGAGAGGAGGTTCTGCCTAAAGGTGCGATTCTCGGTCTGATCCAAAAGAAGCGCATGGTTGCCAGCAGTGTAAATGGGTATCGGCTTTTTACTGATAATGATTGTGATGTTGACGCCTTTTGCAATGACGTGGCTGCACAGAACAATCTGCCGGATGCTAAAATCGACAACCTTGTTGAAATATTCAATGGTGTAAAGAAAGCCGGAGCTTCAAAAGTTATAGTTTTTTCGATATTTAAGTTCACTGTCAGATACCTTGCTATCAGACTCCAGAAAATGGGCTACAAGGTATTTGCTATTCATGGTGACATCAAAGAGCGAGAGAAGATAATACAAGAGTTCAAGGCTTGCCATGAATTTTGCGTACTTCTTTCAACGGAGGTAGGCTCGGAAGGTCTTGATATGCAGTTCTGCGCTCATCTTGTAAATTATGACCTCCCGTGGAATCCTATGGTTGTGGAGCAACGTATTGGTCGTATTGACCGCTTCGGACAGAAAGCAGCTCAAGTGCATATATACAATCTTGTTGTAAGGGATTCCATACAAGAACTGATATATGACAGGTTGCTTGAACGAATTGGTGTCTTCCAAGGTGTAATAGGAGATTTGGAAATGATTCTTGAAGAGATGACGGAATCCTTCCTCAAATTGGAGAATGACCTTTATGGAATGAACCTTTCTAAGGCAGCTCAGGAGAAGAAAATCAGGGATATAGAGAAGGCCATCGAAAATCAGAAAATTCAGTTAGACCAAGTAGAAGAAGGCATGACTAATGCTCTCTCCAATGACATCTATTTTCAAAATGAGATTAGTAAAATCAGGGAACATAAATTATATGTCACGGAAGAGGAATTGAAGAACTATGTCCGTATGCTTGTTGCCGAGAAACTAAAAACTTGTGTGTTTGAAAAAGTCAATTCGCATGAATATTCTTTCGGCGTTCCCAAAAGTACCCCTACGGTATTGACCAATTTTATAACGTCTAATCAACCTCTTGGCTCTGATTTTGAAGATTTATTCAGAACTTATCGCCAAGATATATTAGAGGACTTTAGAGAAAGCGGCAAACGAATACTTACATTTGAACAGGAATATGCGTTTGATAACAAGTATGCCGACTATGTAAATATCTATAATCCAATAATAATAGCAGCATCTGTTCATTTCAAAGAAGCCATAGCTGATATTGGTAAAACATTTCAATTCGGATATACCATACCAGATGAAATAAGTCTATCCAAAGGATTATATTACCTTGCGGTGTATTCTGTTTCCACCAAAAGAAAGATAATGGGTAAAGATGTGTCGTCAGATATTCTTGTTCCGGTTCTTTATAATGTCGATGAGGATAAGACAATAACAGACGAAATTGTCAATATGAAGATATTTGGTGACATTCAGGACAATGCGAAGTATATTGCAGATGGAGAAAATTCCATTAGTCTTTCGGCTGAAGCCTGCGCCAACATGGAAAGTGATTTCACAGCCTTTATATCCGACTACGTCATAAAGAGAAAAGCTGAAATTGCAATTAAAGATGACTCACAGCGAGAACTCCGTCTTCGTCAGCTTCAAGAATACTATGCTGCCCGTATAAAAAAGGAGGAACGGAACATACGGGAAGAAGAAAATAATATCGAATGGCTTTCTGATGAGAAGGAAGTATCCCGCGCCAAAAACAGACTTCAACTCGCCAATAACCGTCTTAAGATGCTTCACACTTCAAAAGATGCTGCTTTTGAAAAAGTTAACTCCTCACAGCCTCCGATAATAACACATACTCTAGTGTCGTTATCTAAAGTAGTAATGAATTGATAGTATGGCGATAACAATAGGACTTGATTTTGGAACCCACCAGACCAAAATCTGTATCGAGAACTCTGATTCTCCCCTTCATAAGACGTATGAGTTTTATGAATGGGATAAGGGTGTATATGCGTTCCCGTCAATTATTCAGATAAATAAGGATCATACTATACGGTATGGTAGTATTGACTTGGATACATGTCTTGTGGCGCGTAAGAAAAAGATTGTAACCAATCCTGGAGAATTGAATCTACCGCCTCGGCCAACAGAGCCTAATATTCCTGTTGTTGAAGAACCGAAGCTGCCGGCACAGCCGGTCTATACTTTCGTTACAGATGGAGGATTGTCTATGTCCGTTCCTTATAAGGATTTATATGGAATCGGACGATACCTCAAATCTAAAGGAGAAGTTGATCCCATAAAGAAATGGAGATGCAAATGTAGAAAACTGGAAACCAAATATAACAAAGAAAAAAAGAGCTGGTTGTTAAGAGGTAAAAAATATGGTTATCCTTGTCCAAAGGAACCTATTTACCCCCCAAAGCCTGATCTTATTGTGATTAAAAGGTCTGATAATGAATCTGTAAATCCGAATTTGGTGGCTACTGAGACTCAGAAAAAGGAATATCAGGACTGGCTAAATCAATGTGCCTCTATTATAAAGCAGTACAATAGGTCTGTCGAACAGCGCGACTGGATTATTTCTCAGAATAAAAAGAATATTATAAACTGGGAAAATGAATGTGAGAGAATTAGCAGAAACCATGCTATTCAAAAGAAATTGTATGAGGAATCGCTTGTAGAATATCCTATGGTTTACAGGTATTTCAAACAAGCTACATTTTCTGCATATGTATGGGACTACGAGATTAAAGCACAAGATCTCACTGTGTTGTATCTTGCCAATATAATCTTTAGGCTTGAGGAAAGATTTGGTACAGATTTCTCTATACAGATGGGGATACCTGCAAGCAAAGCGACATTTAGTCGGTTAAAGCCTTTTGCCTCCGGATATTTAATACAGGCGATAAGGTTAGTTGAGGACGTTTTTCAGAATAATTATGAGAAATTCCTTGCTACCCCATTTGAGGAACTGCTTTCATTGATTCCCAAGTATGAGTATTCTGCGGATTTGAAGATGCAGTATGGCTTGATTATTTTACCCGAAGCTTATGCCGCTTTGCGTTCACTGACTGCCAATTCCCGTATTCCAAGAGGAATGAGCATTATGCTTGACATGGGCGGTGGTACTACTGATATTTCCTTCTTTGTCATTGAGGATAATGGGGAGCCACATATATATCACTTTGAGTCTATTGCCAAAGGTCTTAACTTCTTTCTTGAATATGAGGACAGGCTTAATTTTAGAACAATAGATTTCAGTAAAAAGAAAGAATTAGAGGACGTTTCAAGTGACGTATTCAATAGTGCCTTTAAGGAGTTCAAAGGTAATATTGATACTGTTATAAAGAATCTGACTGATTTTCTTCATCAGGATACAATATCAAAAGGTTTTATGAAGTCAGCATTCAAAGATGCAGTTCAGAACCGTCCTGCCATATATACGGGAGGCGGTTGTTACGACAATCGTATGAGAAAGTCAATTTTGGACTTTTCTGATGTGAAATACATTGACAAGAAGATACTGGGTATTCCTAATATAATTGAGGAGAACCGCGTTACTATTCCATATTCCCTAATGGCTACAGCCTTTGGTTTATCCATTCAAAGACTTGATGATGAAATTGAGGTTTCAAAAAAAGAGGACTTGTTTGCGAAATATACAAACTTGAACGAACAATATTCCCGATGGGATGCCCATAGGGAACATGGTATGTATGAGGATTAATATTTGTGTGAGAAATTTCGTTTCTAAAGGGATTTTAAATATTATTCTATTATACAGAACAATAAATTATATTATACTGTACAACTAAAATCTTATAATTATGGAATTTAAAGAATTGAAAGAATTAGTAATCAATGAATATGATAAAAGGAATCTTGCTGTAAATGTAAGATATAGAGCACTTGCTGACTTTGAAGATTTCCTCAAAAGGAAATGTCCAGAATTACTGTCTGATGTTTCAAGATTTCCAACTCAAAAAGTACTTATTAAAAGAATTTATGAGATTGATCGAAATGACAGAGACTTAAAATTAAGTGCCGGCGCCTCAAGTATGATTAATGAACTATATAATCAACTAAACGCTGCAAAAATAACTTTAACTGATTATTTAAAACAATAATCAATTTTAAAGTAGCACGAAATCAAGATATTGTTAAACCAATCCTAAACAAGCGTAGTTTGCCATGCAAAGATAATTGACTGTCTATAACCGCAAAATGGTTTTTGCTCTGGTTGCGTGAGCAAGTTCAACGTGGTCAACAAGTTCGCAAAATGGTACAACCTTTCGCCAGACGACAAGATTATAGGAAGCAGAATTATATCAAGCAAAGTGCTTAAGCGCAAAAACAAAGTCAGCCAAGTTTTGCGTCAGTACACCATGACATTATCCAGAACCAAAGACACTCCGGGCGCTTATTAACAATATCTCCAATTCGAGATTCATCTACAATATTCCATGTTCACGGATTGTTCTATTATTATTCAGCAATCGTTCCAGGCATTCTGGTTATTGTTCCACTTAACATTCCATATGTTCCACTTTGGAATTTCGGTTTTATAAGTCTATTAAAATGAAGATTTACATGTTTAGATCAGCTTGACCACTCTCCATGGCATGGATGATTTCGAGTTTTAGGGATTCGGGATAATCCTCGTTTGCCATGAAGCAGGTGATGATACGTTGAAGGAGTTCTTTATCAATGCGTCCGGCGGCGACATGGTAGATTATTGCCTCCATGCACTGCATGAAGCTATAGGCGTGCCAATAGTAGCCGTTATGCACAAGGAACCACACGCCTATGGTCAATGCAACCCGTTTGTTGGAGTCCTCGAAATAATGACCGGTGCACAAGCCGAACACCAGATAAGTCAGTTTCTCAACAAATGTCGGATAGTACAGGTCGTTCTGTACGAAGTCAAGCACCTTTCGTATGCCGCCTTCGTCTTTAACGCCTTGCAGACCGCCACCACTGGCGTATTGCGGTAGGAAGATAGTCGCGGTCGCGCCAGTTGATATACTTGGTGCCACCTCCGGCGCGTCGATTAATTGTGGCAATGACAATATCAAGTATTCGTGTGCGGAGCTGCTTAGCTTTCTCACTTTCAGCGAGAAGCATCCCTATGTTTAGAAAAGCCCGGAATGTGAATACGCCTAACTTACGGACTTTGTTAGGGACATTAATGTCCCCATCAAAATGTAATCTCATTTCTTTCAACGAGTTACCCTGACTTAAAAAAAATAGCCGTTAGCCCTAAGTTCATCTCCATGTTCCTTAACATAACGCTTAATGGTTCTCTCATCCACTCCATAGAAATCCGCTACCATTTTAGTGGTGAAAAGCAGTTGGCCGTGGAAGCGCAGTCCGTTAACATCCAAGTTCTCTTGGATGGCTTGAAGGGCATAATTGTTGTTCAACATGTTCTGCCGTTCGATATTTGATACTGTCAAATCGTTCATGTTACAAAAATAACACTTTTATTTTGATTTTCAGCTATGTGCATTCAGTTTTGTACCGCCATCAAAAAATAGCAGGCAGGGAGTGATGGCTTCGCGTTTGAGAGAATCGACGGCGCGAGTGTATTTCTCGGTGTGTTTGAGTCCGGCATGGGAGAGGAGAATAAAATACGCAATACCATAACAGAAAAGAGCCATCCGTAATTTTGCGAATGGCTCTGTGAATGAATTTGTTTAAACTTTTTCAAGATTTCGTCAGATCTTCAAAGCAGTTTTGGTGCACTCTCTCAGAATGCCACTTATCCATGGGGGCGTGTTCTTTTTCGGGATAACCTATCGGAATGAGATTGAATGGTATCAGATTGTCCGGAAGATTCAGGATTGACCTTACCGGAGAGATCCGTTCCTCATGAGGATAGATGCATGTCCATACTCCGCCAAGACCGATCGCATGTGCCGCGAGAAGAATATTTTCGGAGGCTGCCGATAGATCCTGTTCCCAAAGGACATCATCCACTCCATCGAGAAATCTTTCCCGGTTGCCACATACCACAATGGCAACCGGCGCATCAGCCGTCATCTTTGCGTAAGGCAACGCATCGGCAAGCTGACTCAGCAGCTCACGATCATCTACCACAATAAAATCCCACGGTTGCTTGTTTACCCCACTCGGCGCACTCATTGCCGCGTGCAGAATCGCTGACATCTGATCGGATGAGACCGGCTGATCTGTGTAGCGTCTTACGCTTACGCGACCGAGGATACTCATATAGGCTTCATTAGCCTTGTATGGTTCCGGAATAGCATTCTTGATTTTCATAATTTATTTTGTTTTAGTTGTAGTCCGGTCTTTCGAAGAGAAGAAATAACGGACCTTCACACTATAACGACGCACTATCTTTCGAATATTCTCCATTCCTGCCCCACTGTCGAATGACACATTACTAAACGTAGGCGTGTCATAATAGTTCGGACCGTCATCAATAAATTGGTACGGGACATTAATAACCATCCCTTCATTCTCGGCAATAAATTCGGCTTTCTCTCTGGCAGCATCAAGAGCAGCTTTCAATCCTTGACGGTTATAACTATCCATCTTGGTGTTGTCAATCTTTGTGATATTGAAACTCGAAATACCTCTCCTATCCAATTTATCTGAAATTTTTTCAATCTGATTAAAATCAGATACAACCGCCGATAATCTTTTTGCCATCAGGAAATTGGAAGAAACACTACGATTCAAATAGTTGCCCATATCCGCCACTACGATAAGAGAATCGGGCACTCCAGCACTATTCAACACCTTACGAACACCATTCTCAATCTCCGATAGTTTTACAAGCGTGCTATCGCCAAACACCTTTTGCTTGTAATATTCCTCCATTCCGATTTCAACTGTTATACGGTCAGGAACAATATTGATAGTGGCAGTCCCTGTAACTTCTATTGTCCAGGCAGGCATTTCCTCAGCATGGCATTTCATTGCCATGCTCAAACACATCACAAAGAGGGAGAAAATTTTAATTATATTTTTCATAATAAATTATTAGTTTTCAATCATATCCCAATATTTTAAAGTAAGTCGGTCTATTCCTTGCCGTATGGAGCAGAAGGTTCAGCGGCTATTGAAGATTCTGTCATAGGTAACGCATTTCCATGCACGCCCTCCCCCGTTATCTCTGCGAAAAGCTTCTGAAGGGTAAAATTCCTCCTTTCCTTGGTCTTGACATCGCATTCCCACACCCTGACAACCTTCCATCCCATCATCTTGAGCACTGCTGTGTTTGAAACGTCACGTGCCTTGTTATGGCTGATCTTACGTTCCCAGAAATCGACGTTTGACTTAGGCATTTTATAATAACGGCACCCTTCATGCCCATGCCAAAAACAACCGTCGATAAACACAACTGTTTTATACTTCTTAAGTACAATATCAGGAGCACCCGGAAGCTTACGGTTGTTGACACGATAGCGCAACCCTTTAGAGAACAAGAATTTCCTCACCATCATTTCAGGTTTGGTATTCTTACCCTTTACCGCCGCCATGCAACGGCTACGCTGCTCCGGTGTCATCACATCTGTCATACTATTATATAACGCTTATCGGTATCTTAGTTATTGTCTTTCCCTCCTAATTTGCCTACACACAATATATTTTGTAATTTTGCAGCCAATTACACAGAATTTATAACCTCTCTCCCACTCTCAGTGCATAATAAATTTTTCTGCATTTATGAACTTCATTTCCAAACTGAAGAATCTCGCATCAATGCCGGCATTTCCCATATTGCTGGCACTATGTGCGTCACATTGTCTTAATGATCTTCTCCAATCCGTCATCACCGCGGTCTATCCGATGCTTAAGACAGACCTTAACCTCAACTTTGCCCAGATCGGGCTTATCACACTTGTCTATCAACTTGCCGCCTCCATCTTCCAACCCGTAGTGGGATACGCATTCGACAAGCGTCCGTTTGTCTACAGTCTGCCTGCGGGAATGTGTTCAACGGCTATCGGTATTATCCTCTTCTCCTATTGCTCCACCCTTCCCGGCATACTTCTCGCTGTATTCATGGTAGGTATCGGATCAGCCACACTTCATCCTGAAGCATCACGCATAACGTCGCTCGCCGGACATGAGCGCCGCGGTTTCGCGCAATCCGTGTTCCAAGTCGGAGGCAACTTCGGAGGCTCCATCGGTCCTTTATTGGTGGCGGTGATAGTGGCGCCCCACAACCGCCACTACGTATTGTGGTTCCTTCTCTTCTCAGCCCTTTGTTTCCTTGCCATGCGTCCGATCTGTCGCTGGTATGGCAACTATCTTAGTCAGCTGAAATCAAAAGTAAATAAGGAGGAACGACACGCAAAACTGCCTCTATCAAAGAAGATGACCATATTCACTATCTGCATCATAATGATCCTCATCTTCTCAAAATATGTATACATGGCAAGTCTGTCGAGTTATTACACATTCTATCTGATCGACAAATTCCATGTTTCGGTTTCACAATCGCAGATATTCCTTTTCATATTCGTGGTTTCCACAGCCGCCGGCACACTTGTCGGAGGACCGGTAGGCGACCGCTACGGGCGTAAACTTGTGATATGGGTATCAATTTTGGGGACAGCCCCATTCTCGCTATTACTTCCTCACGTAGGGCTACCGCTTACAGCCGTTCTAAGTTTCTGTGCCGGCTTCACACTTTCATCGGCATTTCCGGCAATCCTCTTATACGCACAAGAATTGCTGCCTACAAAATTAGGAATGATATCAGGATTATTCTTTGGGTTCGCATTTGGCATAGGTGGCATCGCATCGGCTGTCCTTGGAGAATTTGCCGATACCTACGGGATTGAGGCAGTCTACAATTTCTGTGCCTATATGCCGCTTCTCGGTATTATCGCTGTATTCCTGCCAAATCTCCGGAACAAAATATAAGCTCAACTTCATAAAAAATTTGATCCACCGTGAGGGACTCGTAATCCCTTCACAGTGGATCAATTTTTAATACCTTAGTTGGAACTGTGAATCACAATTTAACCTTAGTCTCAGTTCCGTCATACTCTACCACTTGAGATACACCCTGCTTATCGGCCGCATTTACTACAAACTTACGTTTACTGATCATGCCAGGGAATGAGCCTGCACGTTCACTAACTGTAAGCTCTCTTGTCTTGTCATTCCAAGAGAATACGATATTGGAATACATCCCTTTCTCATAGTTATATCCGTCGCCCTCATCTTCATAGAGAGTAAATTCACCGTCGGTACCGGGATATACGCGCACTTCAAGATTATCCCACGGTTTCTCTGTAGCATACTGCACATCAGGACCCAATGGAAGAATACTTCCTGCCTTGACGTACATAGGAATGGTGAATATATCTGAATCTATAGAGATAGATTTACCTCCTTTATATGCATTATTTGTGTGAAAGTCATACCATTTTGTACCTGCCGGAAGATATACGTCTGCCGCCCGAGTTGCAAGGAAATCGACATTCTCATCGGCATCTCCGTTATCAGTGCCCGCAGTCTTGTTCCAACCCGTGTTTTCATCCTTGTTCGACGACTGTTCGGCTGTGTATTTTGCTTCAAGAATCGGGGCTGCAAGAATCTGCTTGCCAAACATAAACTGGTCCGGACGGTCGTATCCATTTTTATCCGAAGGGAAATCCATCACCAGCGCACGCATAAAACTTGATCCGTTTTTGCTCACATCCCATGAAGTGGAATAGAGGTATGGAAGCAATTTGTAGCGCAATTTAATTGTCTCCGCAATTGCGTCGTATATAGGCTCACCTTTTTCACCAAACTGATATATTTCGCGGAAAGCATCTGTGCCATGTGAACGCATCATCGGACTGAACAACCCGAACTGAAGCCATCTGACATACAGTTCCTGATATTTGGGATTGCGTGTGGCGCTATTGTCTGCATAGGTCTTGTTATAATCGCCGCAGAAGAATCCACCTATATCAGAATTTACATGGGGATTGCCTGTCATAGAGAAATTCAATGCTGCAGGCACCTGGCAACGGAGATTATTCCATGTGGAGGTGACATCACCGGTCCATACATTGCAACCATAGCGCTGCTGTCCCGTGTAACCTGATCTTGTAAGGATAAAGACGCGTTTATTTGAGTCAACGGCTCGTTGGTGATCATATACACCACCTACCGTCATCAATGGATATGCGTTGCGCACTTTCCTGAAAGATCCGAGATAGGTCTTGGTGTCGAAATCTTCCGGTTTTACGTCAAGATGGTCAGGTTCTGTGGAATCCATCCACCATCCGTCAATTCCGAGAGCGTGAATCCGCTGCAGGTTATTCCAATAAATATCTCTTGCCTCCGGAGAGTAGGCATCATAAACCCTCACTCCTGAAGGATAATCCTTTCTTGGAGGCCATTGGTGGCTGATGCCTGATTCAGGCCAGGTTGTGAAATTGAAAAGCAATCCTTTTTCATCCAATTCACGATAAGGTTTTGTCTGCGGGCCGAAAGAAGACCATATAGACACAATGGCATGCGCGTTGTTGGAATGAATGTCGTCAATCATCGCCTGAGGATTGGGGAAATCAGGACTCATAAATTCCATTGCATTCCACATGTAATTATTTCCCCAATACTGCCAGTCCTGGATTATGCCGTCGAGTGGGACGCCAAGTTCACGGTGACGCTTCACCACATCCACAATTTCCTGTTGTGTCTTATATCGCTCACGGCTTTGCCAGAATCCGTATGTCCACAACGGGAACATCGGCACTTCTCCGGTGAGCTTACGTATCTGCTTTGTGACGCCGTCTGAATCATTACCGTTGATGAAATAATAGTCTACACCCTCACCCACTTCCGACTCAAAGGCGGTAGACACAGGGCTGTCGGCAAAAAGCGTAGGGGAATAGTTATCCCAGATTATTCCATAGCCTTTAGACGACTGGATGACCGGGATACCGTCTTCCACATTTCCTGGCATCAGGGTACGTGTCACCCCACGCTGGGAAAGCCTTCCGTTTTCAAGGTTTCCAAGTCCATATATAGCTTCATCCTTGTCAAGTACAAATTCCTGTCTTACACGAAGCGAGGGAGTGCCGGCATCATCCATAGGAGAAAGCAATGCATTTCCCTTTTCACGGAGCAACACCTTCCCTTTCGGTGATATAAATTTCACCTCTCCGCTCGCAAGATTCAACACGGCGGTCATTTGTGAAGTTTTCACTTCCACAATATTCCCCTTTTGCCTGATCTCTTTAGCCACATTTTCAGGAGAAGCTATCACAGAATAGCTCTTTTCCGTGACATTCTTTCCAGCAGGAGTTTTCACAACCCTTGCAGAAGCGGGGGTATAAAACTCGATTTTCACATCAATGGAATCAAGATTCGCCTTGATTCCATGTCCCGTATCTTGCCAGACTTTTGTAGCAGAAAATGCGGGAGCTGCCATTGCGATGGCAAATAAGGCGACACAAAGTTTTTTCATTTTCATTAAGGTCAGTTTATAAAAGTTTGAGTCAGCACCGTCTTTCCGGAACGGTTACAATTGCAAATTTAGGCAAGTCCTTATTCCAAAACATTCGCAAATGTAATATTAATATTCTTTCCTGTAACATTACCGCCTCAGCAGAAAAGTTTCAACATCACTACCCTTCCCCTTCAACATCATTGTTGTTATTTTCAGACAACCGCAATCTGTTTTTCTCATGTATATCTCTGAATTCAACCGGCGGCGCCCCATACATATATCTACATTTTAGGGGAATCCGGTTTATTTTTCGAGGCGAGGCGGTGCTTTTTGCCGATGTTGGTAAGCGCCATTCCGGCGATAATGATCACCATCGCGCCTACCTATATCCATTTCAGGTGGTCGAGTCCCATCAAGACGGCGGAGATTATAGCAAAGACAGGCAACAGGTATTGATAGATCGGCACCATTTCCGAATCGACATCTTTAATTGCAGACTGAACCAGGAAGTATGCTATGAAAGTAGGGCAAAGAAGAATGCGTGCAGGTTTACAATTGACTTAACTCACTAAAAACGAAGAGCCACCGGAATATACTCTCCGATGGCTCTATCATGATTTATAAATTTTGTAAGATTCTGCTATCTATTTTTATACATATCCTCGTAGTAGCGTTCGTAATCGCCTGAGGTGATGTTGTCCA
>CAJTZQ010000083.1 GCA_910583795.1 uncultured Muribaculaceae bacterium | reverse complement strand
ATATGCAAAAAACATGCCAACATATGTACATTAATTTTTAGTGACTACTTAATTGCTAATTGATCATTGACTTAAAGCGATTGCAGGAATCGCACGAGAGCGTCGCGTTCGGTCTTGCTCATCTTTTTGAACAGGTTCTTGGAAGCCTCGCCCTCACCTCCATGCCACATGATAGCCTCCACGAAATTTCGTGCCCTGCCGTCATGCAGGAAGTAGGTATGCCCGTTCACCTTCTCCTGAAGTCCTATACCCCATAGGGGAGTGGTGCGCCATTCATTACCCATTGCAAGACCCGACACGTAGTTGTCGTTAAGACCTACCCCCATAATTTCCGAGCCCATGTCGTGGAGAAGAAAATCGCTATAGGGATGAATCGTCTGACCTCCCAGCCAGGGCAAACGTGTGCCGTTGAGCAATACGGAGCCTGTAGATTTTGTGTGGAGTGTAGTGACATGGCAGAGATGACATTTCGCCTCATAAAATTTCTGTTCGCCCATTTGCACCACAGGATCGTTGACATCCCTGCGTGCCGGCACTCCCAGACACTGCATATAAAGATCCACATTCTCCATATCTTCGGTCGAGACATCCAGCTTGTCGTAAAGCAGACCCATCATGGAACCCTGAGTCATCTGATGTTGTCCCTGGCAGATCTCTTCAGGATATCGGCTGTTGGTGACACCCATGTCGCTCGAAAATCCAAGTTCAACTGTCAGATCAGCGTGTTGCGCCTTGTTGCCTGAGACGCCGAGCATTTTCACCCCGCGTTCCACCACATAATTGCATCTCCCCGAAATTCCATATTCCGGATAATTGCTTTTCCTGGCAAGAGCCTCGATTTCGATAGGATCCAAAGCCATCATTTGCCCTAATCCTACGTGGCGCAACGGAATTCTGACGGTGCAGAAAAGATCATCCGGAGAAATATCGCCGAGATACCAGTCTGTGATTTTATAGTTAGGCTTTGCAAGCTCATAAGTTTCTCCGTCAGGAAAAGAGAATGTCTGATAGTCCCAGTCCACATGAAACTTTCCTTCCGGGGTCACTCCATAGATCGACTGATCATGCAACACACGTCCGTATCCTTGGAAGAATGCCCCGTTCTTTCGTGTGACGTATACCAGCGCGGAAGAAAAGCCGTAGGATCCCGACCCATGATCTGCCCATCCGGCAGGTTTCGTTCTTCCCGCATTGCTATGGCAGCTTCCGCACGAATATCCGGCATATACCGGTCCGAGGCCGCCCCCATATCCATTGGAACTTGTGCGCATGTCGTCATAAAGCTTGTCACCACGGTTGAAGCGGGAGTTATAAGTTCCGCTAACCCAGTCAGCGGGCGTATCAAACGCTTTCGACGAGTTTACAAAAAGCGACGCAGTTCCCGCCGACAATTCATATCCGGCGGGAATTTCAACATCAAGTACATCAAGACCATCCTCCTCACATGAGGGGAGGATGGTTGATAATATTATTGCTGCAGACCACAGTTTTTTCATCTGAGCCTCAATTTACTTTACGTGGCTGTCCGTCTTTGAAAAGAAGGAATTCCAAAGTGTGGAACCCACGGATATTCTGTGCCGCCTCAATTTTGTCGTCATCATCACCGTCTCCCCAGTTGAGATCGTTGAAATTGCCGCTCTTCAAGTGGTTTACGATAGCATCCTGATCAAGGGGCCAGCTGTCCATATTCGGGTCGAGACCAAGCGCATCCACGGGGCCGAACAGGAATGCCTCGCTTTCCTCCCACGGCTCGCGTGCTGAAAGCCATGCCTGACATGCCTTTTCAAAGGCGGCGTTGTCGCGGCTTGATGCAAGATCTTTCACCGCCTGGAGAAGAGTGTTGTTACGCTCTTTCAGCATGCCGTAGGTGGGAAGAACCACGTTGTCGACATAGTTCCCGACAATCTCTTTGAGTTGGTCGTCGTGAGATGCCGGAAGATTCTGGAAAAATGCCTTAAGTGTGTTCTCAAGATGGTTTTCGAGTTCGCCACATGCCGTCTGCGCCGCAAGCGCCTCCATAGAATTGATATGGTTGCGGAAAGGCTGGGGAATATCTATGATCGCTTTCCTTGCGTTCTCTATGAATGTCTTTGTAGTGTTGTCCAGATCCTTATCTATATCGTTTACAAGGGCTGAAATAGATTTTGCATTGACGTTGCCGTCAAGTGAGCCAAGATAAGAATTTCGGATAGAAAGAATATTGTTTGCGTAGTCATCGCGGGAGTGCCAGCTATACCATGATTCCACAGCATAGAGTGCTTCCTCTCTTTTACCTTGCACATAAAGGTCGTATGGATCTCCGATCTTTGCGTCGCCCACCTCTCCGGCAATATCGCGGCAACCATCGATGATCTCTTCAATGCAGCTCACATAGTTCGGATAAGCCGATGAATTGGCACTGCGGAAGATGTTGGCATATGATTCGCCACCGTCATAAGAAACGTTCCATGAATTGCAGAGCTCCTCTGAATCGCGTGCAAGGAGTTCGGCAACTCTTACAGAATAATTGTGCCAGCCGTCAGCATTGTCTGAAGAATAATCAAGATTCTTTGAATCCACTTCCTCCTCACCAGGCTTATTTGGATCAGGTTCATTATTGTCGCCGCCACAAGATGAGAGGGCTGCCGAAATCAGGAGTGCGCTTCCACACAGAAGCGATGCTGTTTTGAAATTAAATCTTTTCATTGTTATGATATTTTATTTATGATTCAAATTTTATAATGATTTTTATATTTTAAATAAAGCCATTGTTTTTGATGGTTTTACCTTTTGAAGAACCATCCTATATAGGCAATACCTATCGAAAATTCATTCTCGCTGTTGTAGTTCCCTTTTCCAAACACCTTCTGCGTCCCTATCTGACGGGTGGAATAATCTGCCTTAACCACAAGATTGGGCAATGCAAACCAATCAAACCCGACCACCCACTTGCTTACTTCCAGACGCCTGTCGGCAGTATATGGTTTTGCCACAGATTTCTGGGGATTGAAATATTCATAACGGGTAAACGGCATTAATACCGGACATTTCGGAATACCGAACACCTTGCCGAAATTGAAGCCTATTTCCGCACCATAGCTGAGCGCATTTTTAGCCACAGGAGTCAGACGGCTGTAAGGAGAAGCGTTTGGAAGGCGGTTGTTACGTTCATTGACCGCTTTAGTATTGCCGATATGTCCGTATGTGAGATCAGCACGTGCCGTAAGCCATTTATTACGGTATTGTGCATCCCATGTCACTATCTCCACCGGAATTCTGCCGTAGGAGGAATAAGTCTGAGATTTGTCGGAATTTGAACCGGCGTTGCGGCAATAGTAGAACGACACACCGGTACGCAATCCCTGGACTCCACGCCAGTCTATGCGTGCCACATAACCCGGCGAAGTGAAATTGTCTGCCTCAAAAAATCCCTGTTTGCCCGAGGCAATCCAGGTGTCACGGTCAAATCCGTTGGCATTCAAGCCGGTCACCACCATAGCTTCATAATCGAATGTGGCATATCCTCGCCCGAACGTACCAAATATGGTAAGACCCGTCTCATGCCATGTGGAGGGCATTATTACAGTCTGGCTCTCCGGACGAATAGTCCCAAAGAAATTTATAGGTTCGTGATGGGGATTCGTAAGTCCCACGGGCACTACCTGATGTCCTACACGCACATTAAATTCCGGAATGATAAGCCTTGTGATGTGAAGCTGTTCAAGCGCCACCTCTCCACCTTTTTCAATCTCTGTCTCATATTCCCCGTTCTCATTGTTCTCAAGTTCAACTGCCGTGCCTGTGCCTCCGGCTTCAAACTCTATCTCTGCCCCGAGAACCCACTTCGGAGTGAATTTATAATCAAATCCGATCGTAAAACGTGGGATAGCTATAGTGTTGCGATGATCTTTCGTAGATCCTTCTTTCTGGAAACGGTTGATACCGTAATCTTTGAAAGAGGCAACCGCCTCCCCATAACTTCCAAAACGGAATTTATTATATCCCGTGGTATCTGCGAGTTGCTGAGCTCCGGCCGAGACAGCTGCTCCTCCGAGTGCGACCGACAGAAGAGTGCGTAAAAGTGAGGTTCGTTTGATTTTCATTTCTTGATGTTTTTTGACACCGCAAAATTACTACCTCCCCAAAGACCTCGAAATACACACAAATTGGTAAAATAATCCCCTCCATTACCTATAAATAATTAAAAATTTGTTAAAATATTCTCGCTGACATTATATTCCCATGGGTGAATTCCACAACAATTACAATAGTGGAACCGAATAATTTGGTTATATTTGCACTTTCAACCAATTTCTAACATTATGAAGAAACTATTCGCATTAAGTCTGGCGGCACTTGCCGTGGGCACCATGTCGGCAGACGAACTTAAAGTGGGGAGCTTCAACTATTACGGACCTTTTCCGTTGTCCGCTCCGCTCATGATCGATTCTGTCGACGTGAACGGGAAAAAGTTTGTCGAGACATCCCTTAACAATGCACCTTCAAAAATTTCCCTTAAAGGGATGAAGGCTACCCCGTTTAACGGATCTGCGGCTCCCGGACATTCATCGCAGGCTATCCACATGCTTTCGTTTAATTTCGAAAACAGTGCATACGCCACCCCTGAACTTGAAGTGGAAGGGGTAAAAAACTACACCGTTTATGTCGACGGAAAAAAGATTGACGGCAACAGGCTGACTCTCCGTCCTGCAACACACAATGTGGTGGTGCGCTATCTTTCATCACCTTCCGACAATAACGGACAGCTTCAAGTATCCATCAAAGCCGATAACGATGCCGGAATGACTCTCCGTGAGGATGGCAAACGCCGGTTCACCCTCGAAGATGTGCTACACGGCACGGCTATCTCCAACATATCTATCTCCCCTGACGGCAAATACCTCATCACATATTACGCCACTACACGTCGCGGCGGTAAATCCGTATATACCAACAAAATTACATCCATTCCCGACGGAAAGACCGTTGCCGAGCGTTCCGAATATATCTCCTGGTTGCCTAACGGCTCACGCTACTGCTTCAAACGCTCCACAGTAGACGGCACAGAACTTGTGGCAGTTGATGCAACTACCGGTGCCGAACAGGTGATTGTTGCAAACGCACCCGAAGATGTATCATTTATAGTGACTCCCGATGAGAAATCGCTTATCTTAACCTCATATCAGGAGGGAAGAAAGGAGACCGGCGGTGTCTACGAGGTGATTCAGCCGGAAGACCGTCAGCCCGGTTGGCGTAACCGTGCCTCACTCTCAATCATGGATATCGCGACAGGAGTGATACGCCCGCTCACATTCGGCAACCGCAATGTCTTTATAAACGATATTTCCGCCGATTCCCGCAAACTCCTTATCTCCTCTTCACAAAGCCGTCTTGAACGTCGCCCTACAACCATAACGTCGCTCTATTGCCTTGACCTCAACACTATGAAGGCTGACACAATCGTGAAGGCTGACGGATTTGTCGCGGTCGCCAAATTTTCGCCCGATGCTTCCAAAGTGATTGTTTCCGGCACTCCGGAGGCTCTCGACGGAATAGGCAAGAACGTTCCTGAAGGAAGAACACCGAGCATGACCGACAATCAGCTATATATCATAGATCTCGCCAATGGGAAGATTAATCCCGTCACCAAAGGCTTCCACCCTTCTGTAGAAAAATTCTCCTGGAGTGCGGCAGACGGCATGATATATCTCACCGCCGAAGACCGTGACTGCAAAAATCTTTTCCGCCTCAATCCCAACAACGGCAAATTTGAAAAGATCAATCTTCCGGAAGAAGTGGTGAACGGATTCACGGTAGCTAACTCAGGCAGAAATATCGCATGGTTCGGCGAAAGCGCATCCTCTCCTTCGTCTCTTTACGTTCTCGACACAAAAACTCTCCGTTCTTCAAAGCTCGCCACCCCGAAAGAGAATCTTCTCTCCGACGTTCAGTTGGGCAAGTGTGAGGCATGGGATTTTGTCAACTCCCGTGGCGACACAATCTGCGGACGTTTCTATCTCCCGCCGGATTTCGACGCTTCAAAGAAATATCCTATGATAGTCAACTACTATGGCGGTTGCAGTCCTACAAGCCGTAACTTCGAGAGCCGTTATCCACATAATGCATACGCAGCACAGGGTTATGTGGTATACGTGATCGAACCGAGCGGCGCCACCGGTTTCGGACAGGAGTTCGCTTCCCGCCACGTAAACACCGCAGGCGAGGGGGTGGCTCAGGATATCATCGAAGGCACCAAAAAATTCTGTCAGGAACACCCTTATGTCAACGACAAGAAAATCGGATGTATCGGTGCGTCATACGGCGGGTTTATGACCCAGTATCTCCAGACAGTGACCGACATCTTCGCCGCAGCCATTTCTCATGCCGGAATCAGCGACCACACAAGTTATTGGGGTGAAGGCTACTGGGGATATTCCTACAGCGAGGTATCAATGGCTAATTCATATCCATGGAGCCATCCCGACCTCTTTGTGAAACAGAGCCCGCTCTACAATGCCGACAAGATCCATACGCCGCTTCTGTTCTTACACGGTGACGCCGACAACAACGTGCCTGTAGGCGAAAGTATCCAGATGTTCACGGCACTAAAGCTGTTGGGGCGTCCCACGGCATTCGTTGCGGTGGCAGATCAGGACCATCACATCGTAGACTACGACAAGCGTATAAAATGGCAAGACACAATCTTCGCATGGTTCTCACGCTATCTAAAAGACGACCCGACCTGGTGGGAAGCACTCTACCCAACAACCCCCCTCTGATATAAGCAAATAATTAAAAATCGGAAGGCGAGACAGTTATGCTGCCTCGCCTTCTTTTGTCAAGGGAAGATTTATTCAAAATCCACCCTTATCGCGACCGTGGAGTGTTAATATTATTGTAAAGAGAGTGTCACTATACTCTTTGCAGGCAGTGTGACAGTCAATTTACCGTCCTTGACCTGATAACCTTTTGAAAAGCCTTTCAAAGTGACTTTCTCGGGCTGTCCGAAATCGTTATAGTCGTTCATCGATGCCGCTGTCAATATTTCTCCTGAAATCTTCTTTGCGGAAATACCGGAGAGATCCACCGTCACCTTACTCTCGTTATTGAGATCCGTGTTGACAAGAGAAAGGGTGGTCTTCCCGTCTTTCGCTGAAGCCGTCGCACTCACCACAGGCACCTTTCTGCCGTCGCGAGCCGTGATTTCACGTGTAGAGATATTAAGCGGGATAAGTTGGGCATCCTGATGAGGCACATACATCTTGAAGACATAATATGTCGGGGTCAGAACCATCTGATCCTCCTTTGTGAGCACCATAGACTGGAGCACATTGGCGATCTGTGCGATATTGGTCATCTTAACGCGGTCCGTGAATGTATGGAAAGTGTTGAGACTTAATGCAGCCACCATGGCATCGCGAAGAGTGTTCTGCTGATAGAGGTGACCCGGCACGGTTCCCGGCTCTTCGTCAAACCATGTGCCCCATTCGTCAACAAGCAGCCCTATACGCTTCTGAGGATCATACTTGTCCATGATTTCGCAATGACGTTTCACGACATCTCCCACCTCGAGGCATTTGCCGAGTGTCCAGTAATAATCCTCGTCGTTAAACTGAGTTGCGGAACCCTTGCTGCCACTCCAGCCAAGCACTGTGTAATAATGAAGTGATATGCCGTCCATGTGGTTGCGGGCGTTCTTCATCATCACATCGGTCCAGTTGTAGTCATAGTCACTGGCGCCTGAAGCTATCTTATAGAGACGGTTGCCGTTGTAGTTACGGCAATAGGTCTGATAACGGCGATATACGTCGGCATAATACTCCGGAGTGAAGTTGCCTCCGCAACCCCAGCTTTCGTTTCCAACCCCGAGATATTTGAGATGCCATGGTTTCTCCCTGCCGTTCTTCTTGCGGAGAGTAGCCATCGGACCATCCTCTGCAGTGATATATTCAACCCATTTTGCAAGCTCCTCTACCGAACCGCTGCCCACGTTGCCGCTGAGATAAGGCTCACAGCCGAGAATCTCGCAAAGGTCGAAGAAATCGTGAGTACCGAAGGAATTGTCTTCTACAGTCCCTCCCCAGTTGTTGTTGACCATACGTGGACGGTTCTCTTTGGGTCCGATACCATCCATCCAATGGTACTCATCGGCAAAACATCCGCCGGGCCAACGGAGCACGGGGATATGAAGTTCCTTGAGAGCATTAAGCACATCCGTGCGATAGCCGTTGGTATTGGGGATAGAAGATTTTTCTCCTACCCATAGACCACCGTAGATACAGGTGCCGAGATGTTCGGCAAACTGTCCGTAAATCTCTTTTGCGATCACCGGACTTTCCTTCGAAGGAAGCAGGGTTATTGTTGCCTCATTGGCGGCATTCCCTTGGAACGCGCATAGCGCGGAGAATGCAAGTATACTGAGTGTCTTTTTCATCACTTGTTATTTTTTAAATCTATAGACCGCAAATGTCTTGGCGGGGATAGCCACATTCATGTCAGTGATATTTTCATGGTTGTAGTTCTCGACCTTGGGTTTCACGATCTCCTGGTTGTCGAGAGTGTTCTCCGCATCCGGATTGTCGGTGTGAAGGGTTGTGATCTCGACCGATGTGTAGTGCTGGTTCTTCTTCAATCCTTTGAAATCTATCTGAAGATCCTGGGCTTTGTCGCTTGTGTTGGCAACCTTCACGATAAGGTCGCCGCTCGGTTCCTCTTTGACTGCCGAGGCGAAAAGACCGTTCTGGTCCTCGTTGCCTGCCACTGCCTTGCCGTTCATCTTCAAAGGCACTGTCTGTGTACCCTTGTTGAGAGAATAAAGCTGTTGCACATAATAGCTTGCGGTAGGCATCGAGCGGAAATTGTCATACCAGATCATGTCAGGGCGCCACTGCCAACCTTCCACATGGGCGAAAAGAGGCGCATAGGTAGCCATTTCAACGATGTCGGCGTTGCGTTCAAGACCCGTCATGAAGGCTGCCTCCATGAGGGCGGCGTTGAAATGATTCCATTTCTTCCCTTTGCCGTGGCAGGCATACTCGCCGGCAAACACTTTCGGACCCTTGCGGTCGTAGTTGTCATAACGATTGCCCTGTGCAAGGAACCATGATTCGGGACGATAGAAATGCTCGTCGACAAGATCGGCTTTCAGACGCTTCATCTCCGGCCACAGATAGTCGAAATCTTCACCTTCGGAGTTAGGACCTGAGCTGCCTACGATCTTGATTTCGGGATATTTGGCACGCACAGCCTTGATAAACGGTTCAAGACGGGTGGTGTATTCAGGTCCCCACTGTTCGTTGCCGATTCCGACATATTTGAGGTTGAACGGCTCGGGATGACCCATATCGGCACGAAGCTTGCCCCATTTTGAATCTATCGGACCGTTGGCAAACTCGATAAGGTCGAGCACGTCATCGATAAACGGCTGAAGCTCATCAAGAGAAGCGTGGGCGCTTTCGTCACGGTTCTGATACTGGCACACAAGACCTACATTAAGGATAGGGAGAGGCTCAGCACCGATATCCTCGCTGAGAAGGAAATATTCATAAAATCCGAGACCGTAGCTCTGGAAATAGTCGGGGAAGAAACGCCAGCGGAATGTGTAGTGCCAACGGTTTTCGTTTACAGGGCGGTTCTCAACCGGACCGACAGTATTTTTCCACTGATAGCGGGTATTCATATCCGTACCCTCAACGATGCAACCGCCGGGGAAACGGAACACGCCCGGTTTCAGGTCGGCAAGTTTCTGCACGAGGTCTTTGCGAAGACCGTTCTCACGCCCTTTCCATGTGTCGGCGGGGAATAATGAAAGGTGTTCGAGATCTACGGTAACCTCAGGTTTGCAAAGGAACACACGGAGCTTACCTTTATACACTGTCTCGGAAGGTGTGAGATTTACGGTGTATTTCTTCCATTCTTTTCCGGAAACTTCAAACTCCTCCGCACACATGTCCTGACCTTCCTGCATTGAAGAGGGGTCTTCAAGTTCTACACGCACTTTCGACGTGCCGCCGTCGGGGACTCTCGCCCACACGGAGAAGCGATATTCTTTCCCCTTCTCAAAGCTGACTCCGAAAAAGCCTTCATTGTCAAGACCTGTCCATTTGTCGGAATGTCCCGACGGAGAAAGACGCACGTAGTTCGGGTTGTTTTTAAACGGTCCGTCGTTTTTCACTTCGACCTTTCCGAAAGCTGTCCATCCCTGAAGAGGGGTAGGGAAGTCGAACGAACGGTTTTTGATCTTCTCGGCATACAGACCGCCATCTGCGGCATAGTTTATATCCTCGAAGAACAGTCCATACATTGTGGAGGGAATCTGAGCCCCCTTCGCGTTAGGCTCTACTACAAGCCTGTTGATTTCCGCGCCGGCGGAAGCGATGCATCCAATGGCGAGGAGAGCGGTGAAAATTGTTTTCTTCATGATCGGGTCAATCGAGTTTTTCGGTTTATGTAGGAAAGCAGCCGCCCCGGAACCGACCGGGGAATATTTCGACCGATGCAAAGTTAGAAATTATTCTGAAATATTCAAGTGGACAAATGTTTCAAAAATGAGGAAAAAATGCTTTCCTGCAACCCTTTTATTTCATTATTGGTCATTTCACATTAAATTTGTATCTTTGCCAATGATATGCAGACTCAAATAAAGAACAATACAGACATCATGGACGGGGAGGTTTCAACAAAAAAAGAGACTCTTTGGAACAGGAATTATTGCAAGGCGATGGTGGGAAATTTCATGCTCTTTTTCTCTTTCTATATCCTTACCCCGCTTCTTCCGATATATCTCGACGCACAATTCTCCGCCGACAAGCATGTCATGGGACTTGTCTTGTCGGGATATGTGGTTGCGGCACTCGTGGTGCGCCCCTTCAGCGGGTTTATAGTCGACACTTTCGACCGCAAAAAAGTGCTCGCCATCTGTTTTTTCGTATTTTTCATCCTTTTCACCGGTTATATCGGCGCCGGAACATTGCTTATGTTCGGCATAGTCAGGACTCTCCATGGGCTCCCCTTCGGGGCTGTCACTGTAGCAAACTCCACCGTGGCGATCGACACTCTCCCATCCTCAAGAAGAAACGAAGGGATAGGTTTCTACGGGCTAAGCAACAACCTCGCGATGGCTTTCGCCCCTTCCATCGGAATCTGGATTTACCACGCCACTGACAATTTCTCCCTCCTCTTCTGGCTCGCTCTTATAATCGCACTCATCGGGTTTGCCACCGTATCGACAATCAAACTGCCTAAACGGGAACTTAAAAAGGAGAAGAAGCCTATAAGTCTCGACCGCTTTTTCCTTACCCGCAGCTGGCTTCTCGCTGTCAACATCATCTGCTTCAGCATCTGCTGGGGAATCATGGCGAATTATGTGGCGATCTACGGCAGCGAGGTGCTGAATATCACCGACGGGACCGGTGTCTTCTTCATGATCCTGTCTTTCGGTCTGTTCGCTTCGCGAATACAGGGTTCGCGGGCACTTGCCAAAGGTAAAATCCTTGAAAACGCCGCCCTGGGGGTAATCCTGTCGCTTGCCGGATATACCCTGTTTGCAGCCGTGGAGCAAAGCTGGGCATATTATCTTTCGGCGGCTTTGATCGGGCTCGGAAACGGACACATGTATCCCGCTTTTCTAAACATGTTTATCAAACTCGCCCGAAACGACCAAAGAGGTACCGCCAATTCCTCGATACTCACCGCCTGGGACGTGGGTATGGGACTCGGAATCATCGCCGGAGGTTTCCTACTGGAATATATATCTTATTCAGCAGCTTTCTGGGGAGCTGCCATAATGCAGGCGGCGGGCACGGTTCTCTTCTTCGCCGCTTCGAGGGGCTTTTTCTTGGCAAGGAAGCTTGGGTAGAGGTTGAGGGTTTAGAGTTGAGAGTTTAGGGTTTAGAGATTTTTTAACGTGCACATAATTGACCGATATCATGAAAACTGTCGACATTAAAATTGTTTGGATCGCAATGATGGTTGCGCTTGCCCCTTTATGCCTTAAGGCGGAAAGCGGAATGGATGCCGCCCGGCTCCTCTCCCGTGCGAAAGCCACTCTATACACAAACCCCAAGGAGGCGGCGTCGCTCGCCAACCGTGCACTGAAACTCTGCGACACTTCCCGACCGGACTCTATTTGCCGCGAGGCGACTATCCTCTATGGAAATGCCGAACAGCTCCTCGGGAATTTCGACCTGAGCATACGCACTCTCTATGATGCCCGGCAGATGGTTGACTCCACTGATGTCAGGACTTTGGCTCGCCTTTATATGTTGCAGGGGAGGGTGTTCAGCAAACTGGGCGACTACTC
The DNA here is from genome assembly GCA_910583795.1 of uncultured Muribaculaceae bacterium. GTDB lineage: Bacteria > Bacteroidota > Bacteroidia > Bacteroidales > Muribaculaceae > Lepagella. The sequence goes on along the minus strand of CAJTZQ010000083.1, from coordinate 1,348 downwards.
CCGCTCAAATGAACTCAACGACCATGCCACAGCCATTTTTAAATCGCTCGGCGACTCGGCATCTGTGGCACAATGCTACACGGAGCGCGGTGTCACCCTCCTCAACACGGATGAATATGTGCTCGCGGAACATTTCTTCCGCAAATCGCTCGACATTAGCCGACGCCTTAAAAACTTGGAGGCGATAGCCCGCAATCTCAACAATATGTGTCTCTACCCCGGCGACAGCAATGATAAACTCCAGATGATCGACGAGGCTATCACTATCAACAAACATCTCGATTCGAAATGGGCACTCGGGGAAAACTTCAATAACAAGGGGAAACAGCTTTGCTACGCCGGACGCTATCGTGACGCCCTCGACGCTCTCGCCACAGCCCATGAGTATATTGAAGAGATAGGGGCTCGCGAACTTCTCTGCGACTATTATGAATATATGGCGATGGCTAACGCCGGAACCGGTAACTACAAGGCGGCATACGAAAATATGGAGAAGATGGCGGGGCTTGTGAGCGAACTGCAACGTCGCAACAGTCAGCGCAACACCGACCTTGATTTAGCCCGCAAACGTGCCGACGACCAGAAACGTGCCGCGGAACGTCAGGAGAAAGACTATCGGATCAAGATTCTCAACCGCAACCTCTGGATGCTGTTCGGAGGGGTGGTGCTGATTGCCATTTGCTGCATCCTGTATTACATCTGGTATAAACACAAGAAGAATCTGCAGCTGTTTGAAGCGTCGCAGGAGCTGCATCTCGCGGAGAAACAGGTGGCTGATCTGAAGATGCGTCAGCAACAGCTCGAACTTGAAAATGCACATAATCTCCTGTCTGCAAGCCGCCAAGAACTTACTGAGTTTGCTGCTTTTCTCAAAAGCCGTAATGAACTCATGGAGCGCATCCGCACCATGATAAAGGAAGGTTGTAAGCTTCCGCAAGACGCGATAATTCCACACTTGAAGAAAATTGCAGCGTTTATCGCAAGCCATACAAGCAACGACAATACCAACCGTACGCTCCTTATGAAAGCCGAAGAGAAAAATAAGGATTTCATGGATGCTCTCCTCGCTCTCCATCCCGACCTTACAAAAGGGGAGAGGAACCTCGCGCTGCTAATCCGTGGCGGTATGTCTACAAAAGAGATCTCCATGCTCCTCGGACTTGAGACCAAGACCGTCAACATGAACCGCTACCGTCTCCGCAAGGCGCTCAACCTCGCCCCCGAAGCCGACCTCTACGACTACCTCACCAATCTCCCCGCACCCAATCCTCAATAAAACACCGTATTCTGCTTCTCATGAAGTTCTGCCTGTCACCTCTGCAGATAGCGGGTCTGATCAGCAAGACAA
>CAJTZQ010000082.1 GCA_910583795.1 uncultured Muribaculaceae bacterium | reverse complement strand
TTGACTTGGCTGCCATAAAAATTTTATTGAATCAAATTTAAACAGTTTCTTAGAAATTGTTTAAATTTATTTGTCGAAGGAATTGAGAGGATTTGTCAGGTAGATTTTTGATATTTATGAAGGAGTTATGGGGTTCCATAATGACTGAATAAATATCATAAATATGCTGACAAAGACCTTAATGACAAGACAAAATAAATTTTAAACAATTTCTTAAATACACGCTCTTCGGTCGGAAGTAAGATTCCAGATGTTGAATGCATAAATCCACTATCTGATTGCTTTATCAAGAAAAAAGACAAGGAAATAAAAAATAATAAAGAAAATGAGAAAAATCTTGCATAATTGAATAAATTTTATTAGCTTTGGGCACATATTTGGAAATGATATCAGCGATTCATGAAAAACTTGACCAATTCCTTCTATCAAGTTAGTGATTTTTAAGATATTCCACAAAACGAAACAAATTAATTTGTAATATAAACGACAAAATTCTTTTTTGTCATATCATAATATAAACAATTAAAAAATTAACCTTATGAAACTACCGCAAATTGAAGCTCTTCTATCTCAAGAGATGGAAGTAGTGATGGGAGGTAATCAACTCCCTCCTGATACCTGTACTTGTCCTTCCGGGGCCGGGCAAGGCTCGGGAAGCGGTCACTGCATATGCACAGAAGGTGGAGCGGGACAACGATATGTTGCGCCACCACCTTCGAGTTGTACATGTCCGGGGGGAGCTTTTCAGTAGTGAAATTGCGGATTTAGCAGGGTTAAATCCCGGCTAAATCTGCATAAATATTATTTCATGGATAAGAAAAAATACATAAGGGTTTCCGATTCCTTCACGATAAGGAATGATTCAAACGGATCATTCCTTATTGGTATCGATTCCCCGATTTTCAGCAGAGGGATTGGCAGGGAGATAACGGCTATTCCTAATTTTGCAGGGCTTATTTTCGAGAAGATAGGGAAACTTCCCTATAATGAATCCTTAAATGCATTGGGTATAGAGACAGGGATAAAACCTGAAGTCATAGATAGTTTCGTATCCCAGTTGGTTGACAATAACAATGGAAAGCAAATGAGATTCGAAGACGGTAAAACAGTCTTTTTCCCTGACGGAACACTTATCAGTTCAGATGAGAAAGATACAAGGTCTTTTTTCCGTGAGGAAGGATTCGACTGGAAAAAAGATTTTACTCCTGGACGCCCTACAATGCCGGTGAGTGTGAATCTCATGACCACTACATTATGCTCTACGGACTGCATATATTGTTATGCGGACAAAAAAATAGGGGACAATCTAAAGATTGACGAAATCGAAAAACTGCTGGAAGAACTTCATCGGGGTGGTGCTGTGACCATAACCCTTACCGGGGGCGATCTCTTTGCATTTCCGGAATGGAAACGTCTGCTCTCTGCCGTAAGGGAATACCGTTATCTTCCATATATCTCCACAAAGACAACGCTGGATTATGACGGGCTTATGTCCCTCAAGAATTCAGGGTATGATGAATTCCAATTTTCCTTAGACTCCTATGTCCCGTCGAAACTGTCGGGATTGCTCAGGATAGATGGGTCAACATATATCAAGAAAGTGTCCCGTATGTTGACCGAATGTTCGGATATAGGGCTGAATGTCAAGATAAGAAGTGTTTTGACAAGTATCAACAGCGATGAAAACCATATCTTGGGATTCTATGATTTCCTGAAAGACCATCCCTGTATCAAGGGATGGGACATGACCCCCGCTTTCTTTTCCGAATATAAATCCGAGTATTACAAAGACCTCGTGCCTGAAAATGAGAACCTGAAGAAAATTAATGATTTCGCCAACGGTGAGCATGCATTTCCCATTCATCTCAACAAAATAGGGAACGAGGGATATATGTTGCAACGTTTCTCAGACGTGGATGATTTCGTGTGCCGAAACCAGATCTGTCTTGCCAACTATTACGGGCTCTCGATACTTGCCGACGGAAACTGCAGTCTATGTGAGATGCTTTACAGGAATCCGGAATTCCTGCTGGGAAATGTCAGGAGCCAGACAATAAGGGAAATCTGGAATTCGGAGAAGGCTCTCCATCTGTATAGTCCCAGACAGGAGGATATGAATGAGGATTCTCCGTGTCGCGTATGCCGGGTATTTGAAAAATGCAAGGTCTCTTCATCAAAGAGAGTTTGTTATCTGAATATCCATAAGACGGGAGGGACGATGGGGGATCCCGATCCCTCGTGTCCGATGGCTCCCCATACAGATCTTATACTCTGATATCCTGCCTTGTCCTCATAGAAAGAGAATACATCCACATACTAACTATATAAACCAACCATATCATGAAGCATCTTTTATTACTTATTACCCTGTCTCTCTGTTTCACAAACTCCTTTGGTATTGACGTGAAGATTGTATCCGAGACGGGTCCCGTCTCCGGTGCCAGAGTGACAGGATATACAGAAAAGATGGACTCCACCGAGACATGTGTCAGCGACTCCGCCGGACTCGTCGTTATTCGTTCCCCACGCACATCGGTGATAAACATAGACCATGAAGGGTACAGCCAGAAGATAGTGAAGATTGCGGAAATAAAAGACGGGACGGTGACGCTCAACCCGGCTCCGAAGTTGGCGGAACTTGAAGTGACCGCCTCCAACCGCACGCAATTCCTCAACCACGCCTCCTACCGGCTCTCCATGGAGCAGATGAAGGACTACTCATCTTTCTACAACGCACTCAACGAGATCCCCGAGATCATAGTTATGCCATCCGGTGCCCTCTACTACAACGGGGAAACAAACGTGGCATTGCTTATAGACGGTGTGGAGACCTCGCGCCAGGAACTCTCGACGATATCGAAAGATGACATACTCAAGATAGACATATATGACACGCCGCCGGCGCGTTTCGCAGTAAACGGGTATAGGGGGGTCATTGACGTGATAACCAAAAGCGGACTGAGGGGAGGGAACGTGGGTATCGACCTGTCGCAGGCGGTGAAACCGGTGTGGGGCAATAACTCGGCAGCCTTGTATTACAATTACCGCCGCTCGCGGTTCTCCCTGCGTGTGAACAACGAGAACAGACATTTCAGGCATATCAGGGAAAACAGCACCCTGCGTTATGAATTCGATGGCGTGGAGTATGAGAAAAGAAAGACCGGGAAAGATTCGAAAGAGGATATCGATGACAATTCCGTGGTGATCTCATTCCAGAACAATAACCCTGACTCATATCTCTACAACGTGGAGGCGGGTGGCAAACTCGACAGGTTCTACAGAAATATCAGCCAGGATGTATTCTCCGGCGGTCATGATTTTTCCGCCTCTACACGGCTGAACACGAGATATGACAACTACTGGATCAGAAACTATTTCGAGAAAAAACTCGGAAACAAGGGTTCTTCAGGCACTCTGCTCGCCAACCTACGGTATACGCATTTCAACAACGATTATCATTCCGCCTACCGGGAATACGAGACCGGAGAGCCGGACAATCCGTTCGAGAACCATCATGACGACTACAAGACACGTTATGACGCCCTTTTCGGTGAAATTCAGTATATGCTGCCAGAGAAAAGATGGGGGCAGATGTATGCCGTGGTTTACGGCAATTATAAGAAAAGCACGTATCTTGACACAGAGAGTGATTTCTTCCAGAAAAACGGGGTGGCAGGTACAGCGATTCAATATTATGGATACTTGGGTAAATTCTATACCCAAGGCAGTGTAGGTCTTAATTATGAATACAGCAAGACCCAGTCGGTCGACAAGCCCTATTCCAAAGTAAATCCCTCCGCCAATATACGCACGTTCCGTTATCTCAGACGGAACCTGTATGTGATGCTCGGATACAGGTTCAGCACGTCTCTCCCGATGATATCGCAGCTTAGCGAGACCAACCAGTGGAGAGACAACCACCTCATCTTTCACGGCAATTCAAACCTTCAGCCATACCATACGCATCAGATAGAGGCGGGGACCAATATAACATCGAGATATTTCGACGGGAACCTCTCTTTAAGCTATTCAATCAACCCGGGCATGATCTGCAGCCATTTCATTAGGACCGACGACCATATCCTCGAGACCATTGTAAATCTCGACAGATACAATGTATTCTTTTCCCGACTGGCGGCGACCGTAAAGCCGTTGGGCTCAAAGGTGTGGACATGGGGGGTATTCGTAAACTTCGGGAGAGTATATGGCAGGGGCCCGGAATATGAATGGACATCCTACAGGTTTCAGCTAAACGCCTCCACCTCCCTGATGCTCGGACGTTGGACAGTGCAGTTGGGATACCAGCATCCTGGGAAGGTGTCGGAGGGGCAATTGGTGCGTCCGAGGGGTCAGCACTGGCAAGCAAATGTGATGTTCAGGGCAACAGACAACCTGTTTGTCGGGCTTATTGTCAAAAAACCTTTCGGCAAAGATTTCCGGGATAGTGAGCGCACAGTCCACACCTCTATCGTGCATTCCGAAACAGAGGGTATCATCAAGGACTGGAAGAATGTGGTTTCGTTGACTTTGAACTGGAACATATCTTTCGGCAAAAAACGTAACTATCATAGTCCGCAATACGATAACCTTGACTCTGACACCGGAATCCTAAACAAATATAATGAGAAATAGGTTTCCATTCTGCCGTCAGCTCGACTCGAGGCAGTGTGGTATAGCCTCTGTGGCGATGATCTCGAGATTCTATGGAAAGAAGTATTCCCTCCGGTTTCTCGAAGGAAAGTGTGATCTTTCACGGGAGGGAATATCTCTCAAGGCATTGCATGATCTTGTTCAGAATTTGGGTTTCAGTTCACAAGCCGGAAGACTGACACTCTCCCAACTCAGGGAGTGTCAGCTGCCGGCGATACTCCATTGGAACCAGAACCATTTTGTAGTGCTTTACAGAATAAAGGGGGACTGTTTCCATATAGCCGATCCAGGGAAAGGGCTGAGGCGTATACGGATCGGGGAATTCGCTGAGAAATGGCTCGACGGGAAGGATATTGACAACGACAAGGGAATCGCATTGTTTCTGGAGCCGGGCGAGAATTTCGGCTCTATAGAGGATGACGCCAGCAATCCGGAATTTTCGTGGAGCCTGCTTATAGACCATTTCAGAGAATACCGTGGACTGTTCTTAAAGATTGCCCTTTGTCTGTTATTGGTCACAGGCATACAGTTGATTTTCCCGTTCCTTACCCAGGCTATAGTTGACAAAGGGATACATGCGGGCGACCTGGGGTTTATATGGCTTATACTTCTGGGAGAGATGATGCTGGTGGCAGGCAGGATGGCAGCGGATTTCGTCAGGAACCGGTTGTTGCTGAGGATGTCTGTCGGGATAAACATATCCATGGTGAGCGGCTTTTTCAAGAATCTGCTTAAACTTCCCATGTCTTTTTTCGACACAAGATTGCTCGGAGACCTGCTGGAACGGATGGCAGACCATACAAGGGTTCAGAATTTTATGACCGGCGATGTGCTGAACATAATTCTTTCGGTGTTGTCGTTCATCATTTTCGGGATCGTACTTTTGGTGTATGACGGTATTGTTTTCCTTGTCTTTATAACCGGATGCGTGGCTTATTCGGTATGGGTGGTTCTCTTTTTGAGGAAAAGAAGGGAGCTTGATTATGAATATTTTGATAAAAATTCGTTATGTCAGGGACGGACGGTGGAGTTTCTGTCGACAATCCAGGAGATAAAGCTTCAGAATTGTGAATATAAAAGGAGGACGGAATGGGAGGAAGCTCAGAGAAATCTGTTTGATGTCAGGCTTGAGATGCTGCGGCAACAACAGATGCAGGAGGCGGGGAGTATTTTTATCAACGAGGCAAAGAACATTCTGGTGACTGTGATGACCGCTTCCGCCGTAATCAAGGGTGAAATGACCCTCGGTATGATGCTTGCCGTACAATATATCATAGGGCAGCTCAATTCTCCGATCGACCAGCTTGTCAAGTTCCTTTATTCATTGCAATCTGTAAAGATATCTCTGGAAAGGATAGGAGACATAGACAGGAGTGAAAAAGAGGTTGTGCCGGAGAGGACTATTGGCAAAGAGCAAATAGGGAAAGATTCCATAACACTAAAGAATTTGAATTTCAAGTATGACAGGAGTTCATCCAAAAATATTCTTAAGGATGTGTCAGTGATTTTCCCTGCAGGAAAGATCACTGCAGTAGTAGGTGCATCCGGAGCTGGAAAGACGACCCTGTTGAAACTGATGTTGGGATACTATAAAACAAGGCCCGGAGAGGTAACTGTCGGTCAGTCTCCGTTGGAAAATATAATACTTGAGGATTGGAGGAAACAATGTGGTGTCGTCATGCAAGACGGAGTGATTTTTTCCGATACCATAGAGGGTAATATCGCGGGTGGTGACCCGAACGTGGACTATGACAGGCTCAGGGATGCAGCGAGGATTGCGTGTATAGAATCTTTTATTGATTCCCTTCCATTGAAATACAAGACAAGAATCGGGAAAGAGGGTGTCGGACTGAGCGCCGGGCAGAGGCAGCGCATCCTTATAGCCCGTGCCGTATATCGTGATCCGGAATTTATCTTCCTTGATGAGGCGACTAATTCTCTTGATGCGAAGAACGAGCGGGAGATTGTGGAGAATCTGAGACGGTTTTACCGTGGTCGCACGGTAGTGGTCGTGGCGCACCGGCTCTCGACGGTGTGCGATGCCGACAAGATAGTTGTGCTTGATGCCGGAACGGTTGTCGAGACCGGTACGCATGATGAACTCATTGCCTTGCGCGGTGCTTACTATAACCTCGTAAGGAACCAGCTTGAACTTGGTACGTGACGGGCGATCAGAGACGGAATAAGATGCTTATATGATTCCGCTATTTTATACCATTTTTACGGAGCATGGACTCGAAGTTATTTAAGCTTTTTTGCGGAGATTGATTTTCTTGTGGCTTTTTACCTTAAAAAGAAAAAGCTAAATGACTTCTCTCTTTAACAAGAATATAGGATTTTATCCGTTAAACAATCATAACAAACCTCAACGTAAATACTTTTTATACATCATGAAAACCAAATCAGGAATGCTCCTTATGCTTGCATTGGCGTTGGGGGCATGCAGCCAACCGGGGAAAGTGAAGGTTAATGTGAGCAATGTCTCCGACCATGACTGCTCTCAGGCAACCGTGGAACTGTCAAAAGATTCCATCCTGAACCGACTCGGGTCGGCATATTGCTACATCACAGATGCAGAAGGGAACGAGATACCCTCGCAAATCACATACGATGGCAAACTGATATTCCAGACATCTTTACCTGCCGGCGGGTCTGCTGAATATACGGTGCTCCCTTCCGACACCATCCATTCTTATGCCAATCTCACATCCGGGCGGCTTTATCCCGAACGTGCCGACGACATGGCTTGGGAAAACGAAGTGAACGGCTATCGCGTCTATGGTCCCGCCACTCAGGCAAAAGGGGAACGGGGTTTCGGCTACGATATATTTTTCAAGCATGCCACTCCGGAACAGATCCTTGAAAAGCTTTACGGTCCGGAGACGGATCCTGCAACATGGCAGAAAGCCGATTCCCTACGTCAGATAGACCCGAAACTTGCCGAAGAATTTATCAATTCCATTTCCTATCATATCGACCATGGTTTGGGTATGGATTGCTATGCCGTGGGACCGACATTGGGTGCGGGAGTTGCCGCCATCGTCAAAAACGACACAATCAGATATCCCTGGTGCTATGAGAAAGCAGAGATCCTTGACAACGGTCCGCTGCGCTTCACCGCACGCCTTGATTTCGCCCCAACGGTTATAGGTAACGATTCGGCTGTGGTGGAGCACCGTTTGATATCTCTCGATGCCGGCAGCTATCTCAACAACACAGAAGTATGGTATGACGGACTTAGCGAACCGGCGGAAGTTGCAATGGGATTCCCGTTGCGCGACAACTCGGCAGCCTTTTTTAAAGAGAATATACTGGCATATTCCGACCCAACGCAGGGTCCTGACAATGGCAGGGCTTTGTTAGGGTTGGTGAGCCGTAAGCAATTAGGTCACAGGTCGGATCTTGACAATCATGTTGTCGGTGTGCTTCCGATTCAACCTTCCGACACGGTTTCTTATTCATGGGGATTCGCGTGGGACCGCGAGTCAATCAAGGATATGGACAGCTGGGCAGCCTATCTGCAGAACTATACAACCACACCTGTCAGGGTTGAATATTGATAAAATCTCGTTATTCCGATATTGTACGATTACGACATTTATCGGGTTAGTCTATAAATAAAAAACTCCTTGCAAGACAAAAACTTGCAAGGAGTTTTCTTATTGTTTAACCATTTCAATAGTTTTTTGCCTCGATCTCGAAGAAGCTCTTCGGATGAGCACATACCGGGCAAACTTCGGGAGCCTTCTTCCCAATCACGATATGACCGCAATTGCGGCAGATCCAGATAGTGTCACCTTCACGAGAGAATACAATCCCTTCCTCGATGTTGGCGAGCAGACGGCGGTAGCGTTCCTCATGATGACGCTCGATTGCAGCCACCATACGGAATTTACGGGCGATCTGAGTGAATCCTTCCTCTTCAGCTTCCTGAGCCATACGGTCGTACATTGAAGTCCATTCGTAGTTTTCTCCTTCAGCTGCTTCACGGAGATTGGTCATAGTGTCGGAGATATCGCCGCCGTTGAGAAGCTTGAACCAAAGTTTGGCGTGCTCCTTTTCATTGTTGGCTGTCTCCTCGAAGATAGCAGCGATCTGCTCGTAACCATCTTTACGCGCCTTAGACGCGAAATAGGTATATTTGTTTCTTGCCTGTGATTCACCGGCAAACGCCTCCTGAAGGTTGCGCTCTGTCTTAGTTCCTTTTAATTCTTTCATTGTCTTTGAGTTATTTGTTATTTAGTTTTGAGTTTTGAGTTTTGAGTTGTGAGAGTTGAGTGCTTATTTTTTGTTCAGGCACTCCGGGCATATACCTTTGAAATAGACATCTATACTGTCTATCTGAAAGTCCGGCGTGATCATTTCGGAAACGCCTGAAGGCATAGACATATCTATAATCTTTCCACATATCCGGCACACAAAATGACTGTGTGGAGGTTGTGGCGCCAGATCATAATGGCGGTTCCCGCTTTCAATCTCAAGTTCTCTGATCAAGCCTGCATCGACAAGGGCATGAAGAGAATTATAGACCGTTGTTCTCGACAAAGACGGAAATTTATCAGACAACACAACATAAATCTCATCCGCGGTTGGATGTAGTTTGGTGTTGGCGACAAACGAAAGCACTGCAATGCGCTGCACGGAGGGTCTTAATCCTCCCTTGTGGATCATCTCGGTGATCTGACTGTCGCTATAATAGGTTTCTTTTCCCATGAAAAATTAACATCTTTGTAATCGTTACAAAATTAGTAATAATTACAATCAAATCCAAATTTTCAGGAATATTTTTATTCATTTTTCGCTTGCGAAAGTTGAGGGTTATGAAGTTATAAGGTTAAAAGGTTAATCTCCAATTGTGGAAAGATATCCGGCTTTTATGGATATTATGTATAAATCTAACCCTTTAACCCCTTAACCTTCAAACCTTAAGTGAGCTTGCGAAACTTAAAATTTTTATTAGATAGACAGTAATTTTTATGTGGGCGGGGAGTTTAGGCGTGTCAAAAGCGGAGATTAGCGATTTTTTTGTTAATTTTGCAGTCAAAGAGAGTGTTCGCATTCTTAATCGGCTGCAGAGGGCGGTAAGCGCCCGACGCGGAGACGCGCCGGCAGCCAATATTTTTCTTGCAAGAAAATAAAATTTAGACACCATATATGGCAAATCAGGAACTTACAGAACAAGAACAGGTGCGTCGTAACAGTATGCAGGCGCTCCGCGACCGTGGAATCGAACCTTATCCCGCAGCCGAGTATAAGGTTACAGGTCATTCTGCTGAAATCAAAGAGACTTTTGTTGACGGGCAGGAACCCCGCAGAGAGGTGACTGTCGCCGGACGCATCATGAGCCGCCGCATCATGGGCAAGGCTTCTTTCATGGAACTTCAAGACTCGGAAGGGCGCATACAGGTGTATGTAAGCCGCGACGATCTCTGTCCCGGTGAAGACAAGGATATGTATAACGTTGTCTTTAAGAAACTTCTCGATATAGGCGACTTTATCGGAGTGAAGGGATACGTGTTCCGCACCCAGATGGGTGAAATCTCTATCCATGCGGAAGAGATCACGGTGCTTTCGAAAAGTCTTCGCCCACTCCCTGTCGTGAAAATGAAAGACGGCAAGGCATACGATGCCTTCACAGATCCCGAGCAGCGTTACCGTCAGCGTTACGTGGACCTCGTGGTCAACAAGGGAATCAAGGATATTTTCCTGAAGCGCACAAGGATGTTTAACTCAATGCGTGAGTATTTCAATTCTCACGGTTATGTAGAGGTGGAGACTCCAATTCTTCAGGCTATTCCCGGCGGTGCATCCGCACGTCCGTTTATCACCCACCACAACGCACTCGACATACCTCTCTACCTCCGTATCGCCGACGAGCTTTATCTGAAGCGTCTTATCGTGGGCGGTTTCGAGGGAGTCTATGAGTTCTCAAAGAACTTCCGCAACGAAGGTATGGACAGGACCCACAATCCTGAGTTCACCTGCATGGAGATCTACGTGTCTTACAAAGACTATAACTGGATGATGGACTTCACAGAGAAAATGCTCGAGAAGATCTGCATGGATGTGAACGGCACCACAGAGGTTCAGGTAGGCGACAACACTATTTCCTTCAAGGCACCTTATCCCCGTGTCACAATGACCCAGGCGATCCTCGACAAGACCGGTTTCGATATCACCGGCAAGACTGAGGAGGAACTCCGCGCATTCTGCAAAGAGAACGATATAGAGGTTGACGAATCATTCGGCAAAGGTAAACTTATCGACGAGATTTTCGGGGAGAAATGTGAAGGCACGTTCATTCAGCCTACATTCATCATCGACTATCCTATCGAGATGTCGCCGCTCACCAAGCGTCATCGCAACGATCCGCGCCTGACAGAGCGCTTCGAGCTTATGGTCAACGGCAAGGAGCTTGCCAATGCTTATTCGGAGCTTAACGATCCGATCGATCAATATGAGCGTTTCGTGGAGCAGATGAAGCTTGCCGACAAGGGCGACGACGAGGCTATGATTATCGACGGCGACTTTATCCGTGCCCTCGAATACGGCATGCCGCCGACATCCGGCATGGGTATCGGCATGGACCGTCTTGCAATGCTCATGACCGGTCAGTCTACCATTCAGGAAGTGCTTCTCTTCCCTCAGATGCGTCCGGAAAAGAAACAGAATAAAGACAACCAGGAGGAGGAAGAGGCTGAGTAATGGGCAGACTGGGAAAGATAGCAGTGATAGGGGCTGGAAGCTGGGCGACGGCGCTCGCCAAGCTTCTGCTCAACAACAACGACCGCATCAACTGGTATGTGCGCCGTCAGGAGCGTATAGACGATTTTATACGCTATCACCGCAACACAGTCTATCTCAGCGATGTGACATTCGACACCGCGCGCATAGATTTCTACTCGGATATAAACGCTGCGGTGGCGGATGCCGACACTCTCGTGGTGGCGATACCTTCCCCTTATTTCAAAAGCGAGGCAGAAAAAATCACGTCAGACATTTCCGGAAAAAATATCGTCTCCGCTGTCAAAGGTCTTGTGCCCGGCGACAATATGATCGTCACCGAATGGTTTGCCCGTAACTGCGGATGTGCTGATTCCAATCTGCTCGTAATAGGGGGTCCCTGTCATGCCGAAGAGGTTGCGCTCGACCATTTGAGCTATCTCACAATCGGATGTCATGATCTTGACAAAAGCCGGGAATTTGGGAAAGCTATCACCGGCGTTCGTTTGAAGACTATCCATTCGCAAGATGTGGAGGGTATTGAATATGCCGCCGTGCTTAAGAATGTGTATGCCATAGCCTCCGGCATGGTCAACGGCATGAAGGCGGGAGACAATTTCAAGGCGATGCTGGTGTGTAATGCTGTCAGGGAGATGCGTTCATTTATCGACGCCATTTATCCTATGGACCGCGACATCTGCCGGTCGGCATATCTCGGCGACCTGCTTGTCACTTCATACAGTCTCTTTTCACGCAACCATAATTTCGGAGCCATGATCGGGAAAGGTCATAGTGTGAAAGCTGCGAAGATGGAAATGGAGATGGTTGCCGAAGGGTATTACGGCACCCGCTGCATGTATGAGATAAACCAGGCAACCGTGAAAGTGGAAATGCCTATACTTGATTGCGTCTACCGCATACTCTACAAGGGGGAATCGCCAAAGACGGCGTTCTCCCGGATATATGAAACATTTGCTTAACGTTATTTCCGGAATCGGGGGTTAAGGTTTAATATTTCTTATATCACGTGATTTCCCGGAACAAAAAGACTTCTAAAAACATTATCCTTTTAGTATTAGCCCGAAACATTTTAAATTATAAAGACAATGAAATCAATTGAAATCAATATTCAGGACGCGATCTATTTCGCAGAGAAAGAATATGAGGCAAACAAGGCAGCCGCAGTAGAGGCGATGTCAAAAATTGAAAAAGGTAACGGTGAAGGTTCTGATTTCCTTGGCTGGGTCAACCTCCCGTCGCATACTTCTTCCGACCTTCTCGCAAAAATCAATAAGACTGCAGCCCGTCTTCGCGAAAATTGCGAATATGTGGTTTGTGTAGGTATCGGAGGCAGCTACCTTGGTGCTAAAGCAGTGATTTCAGCTCTCTCCGATTCGTTTGCGGATTTCTATGGTCCGAAACCCAACAATCCGAAAGTGCTTTATGCCGGTCAGAACATCGGAGAGGAATATACAGCTGAACTTGAGAAACTTCTCGAAGGTAAAAAGTTCGGTATCATCGTCATTTCAAAATCAGGAACAACCACAGAGCCCGCTATCGCTTTCCGTATCCTCAAGGAGCTTCTTGAGAAGCAGGCAGGCAAGGAAGCCGCTAAAGACCTTATCGTTGCTGTCACTGACGAGAAGAGAGGTGCCCTCCGCACTCTTGCCACTCAGGAAGGTTATGAGACATACGTAATTCCCGATAATGTAGGAGGCAGGTTCTCTGTCCTCACTCCTGTAGGACTTCTTCCGATTGCATGTGCCGGCTTCGATATCGAGAAACTCGTTGCAGGCGCCGCACAGATGGAGGAAACCACTAAGCATCCGGGAGACAATAATCCGAGCGAGGTTTATGCCCGTCTGCGCAATGCTCTCTATCAGAGCGGAAAAAAGACAGAAATACTCGTCAACTATAATCCAAAACTCCATTATTTCGGTGAATGGTGGAAACAGCTTTATGGCGAGAGCGAGGGTAAGGACGGAAAGGGTATCTTCCCTGCGGCAGTAGACTTTACGACAGACCTTCACTCAATGGGTCAGTGGATTCAGGAAGGTGAACGTACAATTTTCGAGACAGTTGTATCTGTTAAGGAACCTGCAATCACACGTCGTATACCTGAAGACGCAGCTAATCTCGACGGAATCAATTATCTTGCCGGCAAACGTATCGACGAAGTCAACAAGATGGCTGAGCTCGGCACCAAGATCGCCCACGTAGACGGTGGCGTGCCAAACATCAAGATCGAGCTTAACAAACTTGACGAGCACTCTCTCGGTCAGCTTATCTATTTCTTTGAGAAGGCTTGCGGAATCAGCGGTTATATCCTCGGTGTTAATCCGTTTAATCAGCCGGGTGTAGAAGCTTACAAGAAAAACATGTTCGCACTTCTTGAAAAGCCGGGCTACGAAAAGGAGACAGAGGCAATCAAGGCGAAGTTGTGATATGAGTTTTGAGTTTTGAGTTGTGAGACAAATAGAATCTCACAACTCAGATCTCACAACCCACAACCCAGATCTCACAACTCACAACTCTATATAAAGGTAAAGGC
>CAJTZQ010000081.1 GCA_910583795.1 uncultured Muribaculaceae bacterium | reverse complement strand
GGGTTTGTTATGCCCTATAACATTTTTTCAAAATCAAATTTAAACAGTTTCTAAATCATAAGTTGCATTATTAAAAATTTAGTTGTAGCTTTGCATCGAGGTTAAAAAAATCTCTGTATTATTAATATTAATCATAAACACACTCAAATATATGAAAGCTGGAAGAAAAAGACAGGTAATAACAGAGAAAGAGGCAGTTCTTATGAACATGCTTTGGGAAAACGGCTCCATGTTTATTAGAGAAATGGTAGACATATACCCTGAACCCAAACCACATTTCAACACTGTGGCAACCACGATTCGTATTCTTGAGAAAAAAGGATATGTCGGCCACGAGGTGATTGCCGGCAGCCACCGGTTTTATGCAATTGCTGAACGCGCAGAATTTGGAGACCGTACTCTTGCACAAGTGATACGCGATTATTTCGGCAATTCTTATAAAAGAGCTGTCTCTGCACTTGCAGAAGAGGAAAAGATCTCGGCTCAAGAACTTCGCGAGATTCTTGACCTAATTGAAAACAAGGAGATTTCAAAACAGTAACTTCTCTTTTTTAAATTTCAAACTCATCTCTCTATGGGCGCAATATTTTCTTATGCCATTGCCTCTTCCCTACTTCTTTGTATGGGTTATCTCGCCTACAAATGGATCATGGCAGGCGAACGCCAACATGGCTGCAACAGGGCAACTCTCTATATAATTTATGCTCTGGCATTGACCCTTCCTGCATTTGCCGGGGGATGGGAAGATATGCTCCATTCAGCATCAAATTCTCAAAATGCGGCTATCGAATTCGGGAATTTAAGCGGCGGATTGATACTACGGGAAAACCCTGCAGAAGCATCTGCATACACTGTGCCCATAATATTGACCTATATTTATGCTGCCGGTGTCATTCTTACTTTTATTTACTCGCTGGCAGGAGCATTCCAACTCGTTTCTATCATCCGAGAAGGTGAGAAAGTGAGAAAAGGCAACTATATTCTTGTGATTTCTGAAAGAAACGACATAGCCCCTTTCAGTTGGCTAAATTATTATGTAATGAGCCGCAACGATTATGAAACAGCAGGAGAAATAATTTCCATACATGAAAAACGTCATCTCGGACTATGGCATTGGGTGGATCTACTTTTCGTGCAGATTGTGGATATTTTTCAATGGTTTAACCCCGCGGCATGGCTCATGGGGGAAGAGTTCAAAACCGTTCATGAGTATCAGGCAGACGAGGCTGTAATGGCTTCCGGTACTAATTTGCGTCAATATCAGACATTGTTAATAAAAAAGGCTGTGGGCACGAGGTTCCAAGTTCTTGCCAACAGCCTGAATCACAGTAAACTTAAAAAACGTGTAACTATGATGTACAAATCAAAACCATCGAAGTTGCGCCGATTTGGCGCTCTTCTTCTGATCCCCGCTATGGGAATCGGATGCGCAGTGATTGAAATTCCGGCA
Source organism: uncultured Muribaculaceae bacterium (assembly GCA_910583795.1). Classification (GTDB taxonomy): domain Bacteria; phylum Bacteroidota; class Bacteroidia; order Bacteroidales; family Muribaculaceae; genus Lepagella. Next base: position 12,951 of record CAJTZQ010000081.1, on the reverse strand, counting down.
GTAGCTTCTGTACTCGACAAAACTGCAGAAGTCTCTTTCATCAGCGCTGACAACGGCAAAGTTAGTGATTTTTCCGCTAACCTTGTAACCGAAGCAGAAGAAAAAGTAAATTTTAACGCTCAGGAAACATTTGCGGAACCTTTAGCAACAAACTTCCAAGAAGCGCAAACTGAACCTGCTGAAGAAGTTCCATCTGAGCCAAGCGAACCGGATGTTCGTAAAGAAGCCCCTGAAACGACAAGCGTAGCAAACAACTCAAGCGAAAGCCAAACATCTGACCAATCGAATTCCATATCCGACAAAGAAGAGAAAGAAGTATATGTAGCAGTGGAAAAACAAGCTGAATTTCCCGGTGGCATCGCAGCACTCATGAACTGGCTCAGCATGAATATAAGATACCCGGAAAAAGCATACAAAGAGAATATCCAGGGAAGAGTGATTGTGAAATTCATAATCGAAAAAGATGGCAAGGTAAGCAACCCAACTATTGTCAGAGGCATAGATCCGGAACTTGACAAAGAATCCATAAGGGTGGTTAAAGAGATGCCGGCATGGCAACCTGCTGAAAATAATGGAAAGGCAGTGGCATCTTATTTCAATCTTCCGATCTCTTTCAAACTCACGGATGATTCGGCTAAAAAGGAAGACACAACAACTCCGCCTGCAAAATAATAAATAAACATCGTATCAATAAATAACCGACATCGCCGTCTCTCCTGCCTAAGGAGAGCGGCGATGTTTCATTCGTATTCCCGAGACATTTTTCAAATTCATCCCTCGCTATTAGGGGATGCGCCTACACTATTTATCGTTGAAGAAGCTGTCGCTGATGACGGTGCCGGCGTTGAAGTAGATGACACATTTGCCGTATTAACGGTCATGGCAGACGGTTCTGTAAATGCCGAGTGTTGAACCGGATACGCAGGATTTTCAGGCGTCCCTGAAGCGTTATAGAATGGATAAGGAATACCAAACAATACATCAGGATTCTTACCCGGGCTCATATATCCATCAATGATGGTGTCACGGCCTGACGGATTTTCGAATGTATAGAGTTTAAATTTATGCAGCATGGAGGCGACATGCTCGAAAAGGGCGCTCATTATAGCCTCGTATGTCAACCAGGCTGAAGTTGTTGTGAAGCAATAAATCTGCAATGGAATTCCTGTAGATGTCTGAGGAAGTGTGCTTACAAAACAGAAATCTATTCCTCCTGCTTTCGAGAAATTTGGATTGGAATCAAGATATAATTTGAGATAAGCACGAAACACTCCAAGATTTGTATCGATAGAACCATCCACCAAACCTTCGGGATTCGCGGCATCCTGCTCTTTGCCTGCCTTACGCTGTTCTATTTTTTTCGTTACCCAATCGTGCATTAACGGCAGCTTAGAAAATTCTTCAAGCATGTTGTCGTCACAATGCACTACGCTGTCGGCATCAATCATGTATGATCTCTGGATGCGCCGTGTGTTGCTCTCCGACATATTTCTAAAACTTTTAAAACCTGAAGAGATCAGGCTATAAGGAGGCAATGTACTGATCGTTTTATCCCAGTTAAGCACTTTGACAGCAGTGAGAGAAACCTCCATCACTGTGCCGTTTGCATCGCCTGCCGCGATCCAGTCCCCTTCGTGAAGAGAATCATTTTCAGAAAGTTGGACACCTGCAACAACTCCAAGGATACTGTCTTTAAAAACCAGCATCAAAACGGATGCGAACACACCTAAACCTGCAAGTAATGAACCGGGCGACTTATTGACAAGAATTCCAACCGTTATTATCACGCAAATTATCCACAACACTCCTTTAACAAGCTGAAGTATGCCTGTCAGAGGAAGCTTCTTCTTGTTGGCTCGTGCATTGAAATGATGCCACATGACATTTGCAACAAGACATAACGTATCTGTCACAATAAATACGACATATACCCACGTCAACCTCGTGAGCCACGAAGCGAGCGATGCCTTACCTGTGAGAGTGAACTGAATGAAAATCAAGAACACTATCGCCGGAATAATCCTTGCAGATCTTGAAAACAGATGCTCTTCCTGCATATATCCATATATGCCGGCATGAAGATGTTTTCCAACGTATTTAGCTACTGCAACTACAATCCATTGCACCACAATGCCTATTCCGAACGATATCAGAAAAACAAGGGCGGCATATACAATAAGCTCTATTGTGGAATTATGTCCGAGACCGATAAACGACAATATTGCATCTACCATCTTCATAAGGAGTCGCGCAATTGCATAAGTGCTCTCCTGCGCCGGTTCTGAAAGATTAACTTTCGGAATCGCCTCAATCGTCTTTTCAACATCAATCCAAATCATATAATATAGTTTTTAATGGCTAATTTATTAGCTGGAGAAGTGGAATCTCTTCAAGAAATACAAAATAATGGTTGCCTTGGTTCAAAACACATCCAATTTCGCTAAACTAAACCACAGAAGTTCAAAGCCACTGTTTTTACCCCTATACATTTGAGAAGTATTCTTTAATGGAAAGCCTAATTTTTTGATAATGCATATATTAATTATGCGTTAACAAATTTTCACATTAAAAACTTGCTATAATTGCACATCAAAATAGGCTCTGTGCAATTGGTCTAAAAATATGTTGTATAACATGTTTTTTAGATAACATTTTAAGTAATACCACTTTAAAGGCAACAATTTGAGAAACAGAAGTTGTTTTAAAAAAAAATAACATAAAATAATTAGGAATACGTGTCTTAATGTTGTAACTTTGAAGTGACCAGAAAGTCATATATTAAAAAGTATTAAGGAAAATAATGGAACAGACTTTAGTCATACTCAAGCCCTCATGCGTGGAACGTTGCCTGATCGGAGAAGTGATCAGCAGAATTCAGCGTCGTGGCATCATCATCACAGGCATGAAGATGATGCAGCTCGACGAGAAAATATTGCGTGAACACTATGCTCATCTCGTTGAAAGGCCTTTCTTTCCTGAGCTCTGCGCTTCAATGATGGCATCCCCTGTGGTTTGTCTCGTTCTTAAGGGCGTTGATGTGGTTGAAGTGTTCCGGGCAATGACCGGTGCGACCAATGGCAGGAAAGCTGCCCCGGGCACACTAAGAGGAGATTTCTGCATGAGCGGACAAGCTAACATCATCCACGCCTCTGATTCTCCCGAAAATGCAAAAATAGAAATTGCAAGATTCTTCAAACCCGAAGAGGTGTTTGACTATGTTCCTCAGAACCTTGATTTCCTTTATGCTAAAGACGATCTTAACCAATAACATCACAATATCATAGAGACTAACCAATCTCTCCTGAAATAATACTGACCAAATGATTATCCTGAAAAAAATAGCGGCGTTGTGCATCCTGTCGACATTCGCAATCGGAGGAATCACCGCGCAGACAATAACAAGCAAATCCCCGCATTCTGACGCTCATAAACAACTTCTCGCCAATCAGGCTAAGAGCAAAGACCAGATACGCCTGGTGGAAAAAAACACATTTATTGACCTTATTGATGATCTTGAACCGGAACCTGATATTTATACAGAGGGTTGGAACAGTAAGGCGGTAAACCCGTTTAAAGAATCAGAAGTGCCTGATACCAAAGTGATAGATGTGACAGGCTATTTCATGCCCGTTCCGGGTCAAGTCACTTCAAATTATGGATATCGACGTCGCTTCGGCAGGATGCATAAAGGAATCGACCTTGCCATCAGAAGCAACGATACTATCTACGCTGCATTTGATGGAAAGTGCAGACTCACTGCATATGAAAGGAAAGGATATGGCAATTATATCATCCTTCGCCATCCCAATGGTCTTGAAACTGTTTACGGGCATCTTAACAAAGCCCTCGTAAAGCCAGACCAAGTCGTAAGAGCGGGCGACCCCATCGGACTTGGTGGCAGCACCGGAAGAAGTACTGGTCCTCACCTGCATTTCGAAACGCGTTTCATGGGTTATGCAATAAACCCTTCCGCCATTTTCGATTTTGCTAACCAGACCACACACACCGATACATACACTTTCGATAAGAAAACATATACAAAAGCCCGTAATTTCGCTCCGGCAGGAACCACTCTTGCCAAGGCTGAGAAAGAAAATCCTTATCGTGCCGCCGCCTCTCAAAAAGATACATACACCGTACGTAAGGGCGACACACTTTCGTCTATAGCAAAATCATACGGACTCTCTGCCACGACACTGCGCAAAATCAATGAGATGAGCAACAGTGATGTAATAAAAGTTGGTCAGGTCTTACGGCTCAAATAAATTATTCCCTATATGGGATAAAACCAGGAATCATTAAGTCATAAAAACAGGCATCTCCAATATTGAAGATGCCTGTTTTTATGACTTAATGATTCAACTATTGTTTGGCATTTATTTGGTTTATTATATGCGTCGCAGTTACGCCATAAAGAGCCGCTGTTTCAGTACGAAGCCTACTTTCCCCGAATGTGACTGGAACAAATCCGTTGGCTACAGCAAATTCAACCTCCTCAGGAGCAAAATCCCCTTCCGGTCCAATCATTATCACAACGTCTTCTCCAGCGCGACATTCCCTTACAAACTCCTTTCGTGGATAGTCAGGAGAACAATAGCCAAAGAATTTTTGACAATCCCCTTTAACCTCCGATACAAAAGTCTTGAAATCTGACAACTCCGTTAATTCCGGAAGCACCCCCTTCAAGCTCTGCTTCATAGCAGAAATCATAACTTTTTCCAAACGCTCAAGCTTCATTCCTTTTCGTTCGCTACGTTTACACCTAAGAAGCACTACCCTATCAACTCCTATCTCAACAGCCTTCTCAAGCATCCATTCCATTCGGTCCGCGTTTTTCGTGGGAGCAACCGCTATTGTAATATTTACACCCCAATGAGATGGGACTTCTTCAATTGAGATAATCTCCAAAGCAGTTCTTTTGGGATGCGCTTCAATGATGACACAATGGAAACGTTTACCTTTGCCATCAACCACTACGACCTCGTCCCCTTCCTTCATTCTCAACACGCGACAACAATGTGCGGAGTCTGACTCGGGGAGCAGACCTGTGGACTCTATTTCGGGAGCATAAAACTGTATCATATCTTATCTATCGTCATTCCTCCTGCATCGTCGCTCTCAGCCTCCAACAATTGTTTGGATGAAGCAGACGAATTTTCCTTATTATCTTTGAAAATGATCCAGAAAAGGATTGCTACAACAAGAGCATATACAGCAAATATCGCCCAAGAGACTCTCCATCCGGAAAGTTGGACATCTACAGGATCTGTTGAGACTACATTGTGATTTACAATTGCCATTGCACACAGAGTGCCGATTGTAGCTCCAAATCCATTCGTCATAATCATAAACAATCCCTGAGCACTGCTTCTCATTGAAGGATGGGTCTCCTTGTCTACATACAGTCCGCCGCTGACATTAAAGAAATCGAATGCTATGCCATATACAATGCAGCTTAAAATCATGAGCCATAACCCTCCGCTTGGGTTACCTACCCCAAAGAACCCGAAACGGAAGAACCAAGCGAACATCGACATAAGCATAACTCCCTTGATGCCGAATCTCTTCAAAAAATAAGGAATCAACAGAATACACAACGTCTCACTTATTTGCGATAATGAAATCAATGCATTTGCATTTTTAGCAGCCCAGGCATCAGCATACTGTGGAATTTCCTTAAAAAATGTGATATACGGATTGGCATATCCGTTTGTTATCTGCAAAGAGACTCCGAGCATCATACTGAATATAAAAAACACAGCCATTTTTTTATGCTTGAAAAGGGTAAAGGCTCGAAGTCCGAGGCGATCGACAAGAGTCCCGGAAGCGGGTGCTTTATTTACAGGACATGTGGGCATTGTCAATGCATAAAGCATCATTATAATACTGAACACAGCTGAAACGAAGAGCTGCATAAAGGTGGTTTGGAATTTTGAATCTTCAGGACCAACGAAATTTACAAAAAGCATGGCACAAATAAATCCGATGGTACCGAATGTTCGAATAGGAGGGAATGCCTTGACAGTATCAAGACCTGCTTTCGTAAGTGCATTAAAAGCCACTGAGTTGTTTAAACCGATTGTAGGCATGAAGAAAGCCACCGAAACAGCGTATAATGTAAAGAGTGGAGCGAATTCAATTTGGTCCGAAGTCATGCAATACAGACCGGCAAACGCCATGAATAATCCGGCAAGCAAATGACACAGACTCAACATTCGCTGCGCCTGAATCCATCTGTCTGCCATTATCCCAATAATTGACGGCATAAACAGTGAAACTATCCCCTGAATGGCATAAAACCAACCGATCTGATCGCCAAGCCCTTCATTAAACAGGAAATTACCGAGCGATGTAAGGTAAGAACCCCAGACTGCAAACTCGAGAAAGCTCAATGCCGCCAGTCTTATTTTCAACATACTTTGAGAAGTCATCTTTCCGATATTAGGTATTTTTTAACAATCTTATGGCTATTAACGTAAATACCGATATTTACGGACAACGTCAAAGCATAAGCATCACAAAAGTAGTAAAAAAATTACAATTTAGTTGATTTTATATCGAAGTTAAATAAATTTATTCAAGAAAGAAAAGCCCCTCTTGATTTGATACGCATAATTCCATCGGAATATTCTATTAATCCCTCCAATTCCGCAGAATTGATCCATTCCGCCATAGTTTTCTGATCAACGGAAACATATTTTGCCAAGTCTGCAATTGTTCCATTGATTATAACACCTATTGAATCAGGATCTGTCAGGACGCCCAACAAGACACAAAGCCTCGATTTAATGTTGCCCGACGTAAATTCTTCCATTACCTCAACCGGTTTTTGGACACGGCGCGAAAGGAAATTGAAAAAATTTAAAAGATAAATATTATCCGAGTTCAACAGTCTCACATACTGATCCTTACTGAATTCCATAATGCTTGTGCGAGTTCTTGCAGTCACATCACAAGAATATCCGGTTGCCATACCATATAATCTGTCGGCTCCGAGAACCCTTCCGTAGCTACAATATTCATCGACTGAAATATTGCAATCGTTCAAGGTATGAGAGACACACACTTCCCCAGACAAAACAAACTTCACCATTCTGACTTCCTCACCTTTTACAACTATTTTCATTCCAGGTTCGAAATTCTCAAAATTAACGTTTGTTTTTTCCAAAAAATACGAAACATGTTCTTTACTCACCCCTTTAAAAAGAGGGAGATCCATGATCATTTCATACATCGTTGACATAATTCTGCGACTTAAAGGGAACTCAAATTTTCACACCTCTCTAATTATAACATCCTATCCGAGGAGTTTTATCATTTTTAAGGTTAATAAAAACAAAAGACAGCAGCTAACAAATAGTCAGCTGCTGTCTGGTAGCGGGATCGAGAATTGAACTCGAGACCTCCGGGTTATGAATCCGACGCTCTAACCAACTGAGCTATCCCGCCATGCATCCGGTTCTCTTCCGTTTTGCGAGTGCAAAGTTACACACATTTTTTCAATCCACCAAATCTTTAATAAAAAATTTTAACAAAAATAATCCACCTGACTTTCCTTAACATATTTCGACGTCCCTTATTTGATGAATATCAGCATATTTTAGTTCAATAGTCAAATGTATGTTTTGAGGAACAAGTTTTTTTAGTAATTTTGTAGTGATGAAGTTGTTTAAACTTTTTTCTTTTTCAAGATTTCGTCAGATTTTCAAGGCGATTTTGAAACTTGAAGAGGGAGCTTAGCGGTCTAAACGACCGATTAAAGGTTCAAAAGCTACCGAAAAGATGGCGGAAGATTGGAAAGAGGTCTTTTTAACGTAAAAAGCCATAAGAAAATCAATCTCCGTAAAAGTTAAAACAACTTCAATAATAGCTTTATACATTCTCAGGTCGTTTTTGAATTATATCAAAACATGATTCACGCTTGTATAAAATTATTACTTCAACTTTCGCGAGCAAAAGTTATCAACCTTAAGCAGGCTTGTGAAACTCTAATCAATGATAAATCTTGTTAATCTCCAATAACTCGAAATTGAAACCAATTTTATTTAACATGGCAGGTTGCCGCCGACATTCCTTTGCAATAAACGCTATTTCGACGTCATTACTTTTCATTACGTCATGCTGTATGTTTTCATCTTGTTTCACCGGAATTGAAAGCACGAAGACTGTCTCTCTTTCAAGAGAAGACAAAAAAATTCTTGCGCCTACCCCTGAAGAGGAATATTTTAAAGGAGTCAAACCTCAATCGCTTTCAGAATGGAAAAAAGGGAAGCAATTTATGGCCGCCGACAATAAAACCATTCTAATATTCGATCAGCAAGGTCTCCCTGCAGATCCTAATTCGGCATCACTTGGAGGGAAAATATTATCTTTCGAAGGCATCAAACCAAAACTTGAACTTGACGGGACACAATCGACATCCCTGATTTTTTCTGAAAATGGCAGATATTATCAATATAATACCGGGAAATCATCATCCATTGCTTCAGATCAAGTCATGTCAGACCAGATTCCCATGCTAATTGATTTAGACATGGTCAAAGAGGCAAAAGATCTTTTGCAAGGCACTAAACTATGGATACGTTCACCTCTCTGGTATGATGAAGACGGCAATCGGGTTCAAGGAAGAAAATTCGTAGGAATAACTGTTGAAGATGTCTTGCCCGGCGACATATCTTTCCCTCTCAAGCTCAAATTTGTTGATGACTCAGGGAATGAAGCCTGGATATTTATGAATTACGGAAATTCTGGAACTGAAACAAGATTATTTTCAAATTTGTTTTTTCTGTCAGACCTTCGCAATAAATACCCCTCCATAACAGATGAAGTGTGGGAAATTATATGCAAAGGGGGTGTCAAACTCGGAATGACCAAAGAAGAATGTAAACTTTCTTTGGGAAATCCTAACGACGTCAACCGGGGGCATGACTACAGTCAGACACTCGATCTCTGGCAATACCCAAACGGCACAGCCTTATGGTTTGAAGACGGAATTCTTACTAAATTCCGTATCTGATCCCCATGAATCAACAAATAAAACATTTCCTCTATCAAAAATAAATCATCCACTTCCCAAATATGTTCCAATATAATAAAGATATTACATCACTGACAACTTTCGGGATACCCGTCAAAGCAAAATTATTTGCAGAGTATTCTTCAGTAAAAGAACTTATAAGCATATATCGATCTGAAGAATTCCGCAATAATGAAGTGTTACATATAGGAGGCGGGAGCAATCTATTATTCGTCAATGATTTTGACGGGCTTGTATTACATTCATTAATGAAAGGCATCGTCAGATATGATAAAGATGATGTAAGCGCCTATGCTATAGTTTCAGCAGGTGAAAAATGGTCAGACTTTGTGGAATGGTGTATTGGGGAAGGTCTGCAAGGCGTGGAAAATCTTGCCGGAATTCCCGGGGAAGCGGGTGCTTCGGCAGTTCAAAATGTAGGGGCATATGGAGTAGAAGCCAAAGACGTGATCCATAATGTCGAATGCTTTGACACATTAACCGGAGAAACAGTCATTTTCACAAATGAGCAATGCCGGTTTGCATACCGTGACAGCATGTTCAAGCATGAAGGCAAAGGCAGGTATTATGTTCTGCGGATAAGCTATAAACTTCGCAAATCAACAGTTGCAGCTAACCTGGAATATGGTCCTCTTAAAAATTTCGCGGAAAACTTGGGGCATGCCCCGTCAATAAAGGAAACAGCAGAAGAAATAATAAAGATCCGCAATTCAAAATTACCTGATCCCGCAGAAATCGGAAGCGCCGGAAGTTTTTTCAAGAATCCGATAGTATCAACATATTTCTATAAGGAAGAGATGCTCGGCAGAGACCCTGACATACCATGCTATAAGATTGATGAGCATAGGGTAAAAGTGCCGGCGGGATGGCTTATAGAGCATGCCGGACTTAAAGGATATAAAATCGGAGGTGCCCAGGTCTATCCCAAACAATGCCTTGTCATTGCCAACATGGGAGACGCTACATCTGAAGATGTGACAGACCTGTCTCGACATATCATAGATACGGTAAGAGAAAAATATGCCGTTGCGCTCCGTCCGGAAGTAAATTTCATCGATACCTCTATAGAAATCACAATCCTTGGAAGCGGCACATCAAAAGGTGTACCGGAAGTGTCATGTGCATGCCGTGTATGCAGGTCGGAATCACCTTTTGATAAAAGGCAACGTGCGTCTGCACTGGTGAAGACACACGGATTAAACCTGTTGATAGACGCTTCCCCCGATTTCAGGTCACAGGCTTTGAACCAAGATCTTTATCAAATTGATGCCGTGCTCATCACTCACAGCCACTACGACCATGTCGGAGGGATTGATGATCTCCGTCCTTTTTGTGCCGACGGGGCGCTCCCCCTTTATGTCAGAAAAGACGTATATGAAGACCTCGGCAAACGTCTTGATTACTGTTTTAGAGATCACTTATATCCGGGTGTCCCGGCGTTAGACAGGATAATCATTGACGACAGTCCTTTCTTTATCAACGGATTGAAAGTGACACCGATAAACGTAATGCACGGAAAACTTCCAATTTTCGGGTACAGAATAGGAGATTTTGCATATATCACCGATGCCAAAACCATTTCAGACGAAGAGATGGAAAAACTTGAAGGATTAAAAGTTCTTGTGATAAATGCACTTAGATACCGCGAACATTTCGCGCACATGTGTGTCAGCGAGGCTCTCCAAATCATAGAGAGACTCAAACCGAAAGAAGCATATCTGACGCATTTCAACCATGAAATCGGATTACACACCGAGATTGAAAAGGGACTTCCTCCCCACGTCCATCCTTGTTATGACGGTCTGAAAATTAGAATAAATTAGAAACGAAAGAAGCGGCTTAGAGTGCCGCTTCTTTCATTCTTTCCGTATTCTCCGCAATTGATAATCGGTCGATACATTCCTGAATATTCCCTTCCATAAAAGAATCAAGATTATAGACCGTGTAGTTGATCCTATGGTCTGTCATTCTGCCTTGAGGGAAATTATAGGTGCGTATCTTGGCGGAACGGTCTCCTGTAGATACAAGTGTTTTCCTCCGTTGAGCTATGTCTGCAAGATATTTCTCACGTTCCCTGCTATAAATATATGTGCGCAGTCGAGACAAAGCTCGCTCCTTGTTTTTGGGCTGATCGCGAGTTTCAGTACATTCAATAAGAATTTCATCCTCTTCACCTGTGACAGGGTTCTTCCAAAGATAACGCAGGCGCACTCCGGATTCAACCTTGTTCACATTCTGACCGCCCGCACCGCCTGACCGGAAAGTATCCCATTTGATAGCGCCCTCATTAATTTCAACATCAAATTCTTCAGCTTCGGGCAACACTGCCACCGTAGCGGCAGAAGTATGCACACGTCCTTGAGTCTCCGTGGCGGGCACCCTTTGCACGCGGTGAACTCCACTTTCATACTTCATAACGCCATAGACGTCTTCTCCTGTGAGAGTGAAGCATATCTCTTTAAATCCTCCCGCCGTTCCCTCATTGAAACTTGTGACCGCAAGTTGCCATCCACGTTTTTCAGCAAATTTCTGATACATTTTAAAAAGGTCGCCTGCAAAAAGAGCCGCCTCGTCGCCGCCTGTACCTCCACGAATCTCCACGCAAGCATTTTTGGAATCCTCAGGATCAGCCGGGACAAGAAGGAGCTTTATCTCTGTCTCGACTTCAGGTAGTTGTGCCGTGTTGTGTTCAAGTTCTTCCCTTGCCATCGACCTTAGATCTTCATCTTCCTCTGCCGAGAGAACCTGCTTAGCCTCCTCAATTCCGGAAAGAAGATTCCGATATCTTTTTGCCGCATCAAGAATTCTTTCAAGATCGTGATACTCCTTTGTCAGCCTGACATATCTCTTTTGATCCGAAATAACTGCAGGATCAGTAATCAAGGTTGAGACTTCTTCAAAACGGGAATCAAAACCTTCAAGGCGGTTTAATAGGGGATTGTCTGTCATATATTCGGGGGTATTAAAAGTGGACCACTATTATAATAGAGTGTTATATCCATCGGAATACGTTATCAATGCAAAATTACTTAAAAATAATAAATCATCTGCCACATGCAGATAAAAAACGGGATTTATACTTAAGAAAATTGCAGGGTTAAGAAAATATTACTAACTTTGCACCCGCATTCCGGGAACCCTGCCGGGTTCGGAAGCGACAGACAATAACAATAAACCTAAACAATCAACCGGCAAGTTTTATGGCAACAAAGATCAGATTACAGCGTCATGGCCGCAAAGGCTACGCTTTTTATCCCATTGTAGTCGCCGATAGCAGGGCACCACGAGATGGTAGATTTATTGAAAGGATAGGTTCCTATAATCCGAACACTAATCCTGCTACAATAAGTTTAGACTTCGACCGTGCTTTGTATTGGGTAGAAGTAGGAGCTCAGCCTACCGACACAGTTCGTTCAATCCTCTCTAAAGAAGGTGTGCTCCTTATGAAGCATCTCCGTGGCGGCGTCAAGAAAGGCGCTTTCAATGAAGAGGAGGCTCAGCGTCGTTTCGATGCATGGAAGCAGAGCCGCGACAAAGAGGCTAACGCAGCTCAAGCTAAAAATGCTGCCAAGGCAGCTGAAGACGCTAAGGCACGCTACGAAGCTGAGGTAGAAAAGAATCGCATCAAAGGCGAGGCAGTAGCTAAGAAAAAAGCTGAAAAACTCGCAGCTGAAGAAGCAGCAGCCAAAGCTGCAAACGAAGCTGACGGAGAAAATTCTGAGGCAGCCGCACAGGCAGCTGAATAATCATTCCGCAAAGTTTTTCTACAGAAATTTGCAAGGATAAGATTATTTGCTTAACTTTGCAAAGTCAAAAACAATCCCGGATTCATCTAACCCGTTTCCGGGATTTTAATGGCCGATTAGTGTAGCGGTTAGCACGCCACCCTCTCACGGTGGAGACTCGGGTTCGAG
>CAJTZQ010000080.1 GCA_910583795.1 uncultured Muribaculaceae bacterium | reverse complement strand
TGTAAGTATCCCTATGGAGAGAAATATATAATTATTGCCAAAAAGGTCTTCAAAATTATCTTAACCCGGCTTTGAAGGAAGGTGCTGTTGAGCGACTGTATCACGAACAGCCCAAACAGCCCAAGTAGAAATACCGCTTAACAGAAACTGCAAGAGAATGGAAAAATAAGAAAATCCGAAAGAAATCAAAGAACTCCCCAAAGAAATAGTTGAAGCCATCGATAATCGCGATCTGACTGAAGTTAAATGTAATCTGTTGTCTCCGATTATAGCAATCCACCCTATAACAGTATCAACGACACTCTGACCATACACGACTGCATTTTTCTTGATACCATTCAGAAAGAGCATCGCATTGACGATAAGATAGCACAAGAGCTCCTTAAGCGTGCGCTGATTGAGGGAGAGTCTCCGAACTACACCATATATATGTAGTTCACAAATTTATCGTGTAGTAGTATGTGTGGTAGCTGTTTTTGGGCACTACTATACGTGACTTCATCAAATAATTAAGCTAAGTACGGACTAAAGGTTACCCGTCCTGGAAAAGATTGAAGAGCTGATAGAGAACTTTGACGAACTCGCCAAAGCCTCTTGACCGGATATATAAAATGTAATAGGCAAGTCAATGAATTACACCGTAAAACGCAGACTTGCCGATTATTTAAAGAAGGAGAATTAGAGGAATCTTCAGTATGTAAGGAATCCTTACATACTGCTGCGACAGCAAACGTAAGAGTTGGATGGCGAATGTATGGCGGGATCCATGGAACACTCTTGACGGAATTTCAGCCGCCGACAGGGAATCATTTGCCATGATTAGACGGAGATTATGGATTTGCCGAAAAATGCCGACAGCATGGCAAGTGTGGAGACAGTGAAATTATGCTGCCCGCTCAACCATCTGGTTATCTCGCTCGGACGTTTACATATCTGGTCAGCAAACTGCTTCTTTGAAAGTCCACACTCCTGCATAAGAGCATCTATTTTATTGGATATAGCGAAAGACAGGTTAATTTCTTCCTTTATTTCAGGTGGCACCTGACTAACCATTTCCCGGTATCTGTTTCTAATATCCTTCATAGCTTAAATGTATTGTCGGTCTCGATTGTCTTGGATGTTACTGTTACGGTTCCGTCACGTTGCCCCTCTTTCTGCAGTTCTTCAAATTTCTGTAAAGTCATGACATATCCACGCAACGAATCATCTTCCTCATATGTCCGCGAGTTTTTGACACCTCCGTTGCAGAGAACAAGAATCCGGTCGAAGAGACGCAGACAGTATAGACGGAGTTTTGAGCGAAGCACAGGAAGAGCCACCACAGAATCACGCATCTTGCCCTTGTTGCGGAAGAAACGTTCCAACGCACCTTCATCGGCAATCTTATCTAAGATTTGCACTATGCGCAATAAGTCCATGAAAACGGCGATATGCTCAAGGGTTGGGCAACATTCTGTCAGTAGTTGAGTCCGAAGTGCCAAAGAGGAACGAATGGGGCATGTCCGTATTCTATATCATCACGGACAACTAACCCTTTAGGGTCTCCTTCAAGTTGTCGCTTCCTCTTTTTAGAGCCTCCAATCTCGAATATATGTTCGCCGATTCTGAAATCAGTGATTTTTGATGAGACTATCTCATTGTTTACTCTCATCTGATTATAAAAGAATGTTTCGCGCACGTTGCCAGTATCGGCGTCTTCTCCCTGAAGTGCATACATCAGGTTTGGATTGTCCACATATACTTTTTCCACCTTTCCGAGGCCTCGCATTCCTCCGGTTTCGTCACGCAACAGTCCAATCATACCTCCTTTTTCAAGGTATGCCAGATAATCTGGCAAATCATTTTTACTCACCCTCAACTCTTGTCCGAGACTTGTCATATTCGGTTTATATGGCGCAGACTGAGAAAGCAATCCGAGAAGCCTTCGCAACTTTCTGGCTGTTGCCACATTCATACCCGCGTATTGCGGTATATCCACCTCAAGTGTTTGCTGCATTATTTGCTGAAGGCGTATATCAAAACCGGGTAAACTGCTGAAAGGATAATATCCCTTGCGAAGATACTCCCTAAAATCCGGTAGAGGGTGATAATCCGTTGGCAGTTCTACCTTATTCTCTATGATTTCATCAAGATTATATACCGGAAAATTTATCCCCTTGAACATGGAAAGGTATTCTCTGAAAGAAAGACCATACATGTGGAACATCAAGGCACGTCGGCTCAGGTCAGCGGCTCCATGATAGATGTCAAGCACCGAACTGCCGGTAAATATCACCTGCAGCGTCGCATGAGTATCATATATTTGCTTCAGTTCTCTCGACCAGCCATCATATTTGTGAACTTCGTCAATAATGAGATGCAAGCCTCCATCCTTTATCAGGTCATCGGCAAGTTCCGTCAAGGTGTGAGTTGCGAACCAGCTATGGTCTGCCGTAACATATAACCAACGTGCCGTATCCGGCTGTGATAAGAGATATTGCTTCACCATTGTTGACTTGCCTACACCTCTGGGTCCAACAATACCAATCATACGATCTTCCCAAAGTATTCGATCGTACATATACCTGTGAAATTCACGAGGGGTATGTGACAACTCCTCGCGCATGAAATCTATCAATTGTAAATCTATCATAAGCGTAAGCTTTTTGCAAAGATAACACTTTTCCTCCAAATAGGGAAACTTTTAAGTAAAAACATCCTCTTCAAGGTGACATTTTTTGAAATAATCGTCACCTTGAAGGGGATTGTCAAGACAACTTGCCTTTTTATCATAAAATGTTCGACATCTTCTATATTGGAAAAGTCGGTGCAGATTGATTCCATAAAAGTCCTGGCGGTGGGGGTCAATTTTATTTGAAGTGACCCCATTCACAGTATATGTCAACTAAAGAAGTTGTTTAAACTTTTTTACGGAGATTGTTTTTATTATTGCTATTTTCATTAAAAAGACTTCTTTTCCAATCTTCCGTCATCTTTTCGGTCGCTTTTGAACCTTTCATTGGTCGTTTAGCTCGCTAAACACCCTCTTAAAGTTTAGAAAGCGTCTCGAAAATCTTACGAAATGTTGAAAAAGAAAAAAGTTTAGATGACTTCATTTAATCAAACAATTTGCACAATTAAATAAATTCAAATATATTTGCAATAAAATTATAAAGCTATGAAGAAACTCTTAATTTTAACCTTCATCATTACATTTGGATTCTGTGCATTCGCACAGAAATTTGAGCCTGAATGGGCTGGCGAAGTCAGTGTTTTAAAAATTGACGGAGACACAATCGTCATTCCTACCGAAAAATCAATCCCACAAGTAAAAACTTCTTCTTCAGCCGGCCGACTTCTCGTCGGTATAGGCAATGTACGCAGAAAAGCAGTGATCAAGAATGGGAGATCGGCTACACAAATTCAACCTGACGATATTGTGACTTTAGTGGTTAAATGTAAAGACAATGATTCTGATCCGACATCATTTATTCAAGTTGTAAAATTTGAAGAAAAGAAAAAAGAACGTAAAACAGAATTGGCCAATGAAAACTGGCTTGGAAATGTCTCGGAAGGAAACATGGAATTTGTCAATTTTAATGGTAAGAAATATGGCAAATCATCATATATTCTCACCTTTCAGGCAAATGAAGGGGAATATGGCGTCCGAGTCCTCAATCCAAACGATAAAGATGAAAAGGTGACAGTATTCTATTGTTTTGGCATTCATAACGACAACTAACGAAGAGTCACGCAGGTTTGCCGACTCGATTGGACTTGAGCATACCCCCATTTAAACATAAACCCTCGGTGTGGTCTCACACCGAGGGTTATTATTCAATATTAAGTACCTACGAAAAATAAATGAACAGATGCCAGCCATATATTGCGGCAACCTATAAAGCCGTTCATCAGTCGTTATGGAACCCCATAATTCCATCTTCACGACTTCATATCTCGCTCGCACTATAAGACAATCATATGCACATTTATTTTTCGTAGGTACTTATATATTTTCGTTCACCATTTTACAGGTGAACTGAGAATAATTCCGTCAACAGCATCTTCGGCAGTGAATATGTTTGCCTTAACTAAGGCTTGACACAGAATTACAATTCTCCAGAACGCCTACGACATAAGCCAGTTCTTAAAGGAAGAGACCCTGTTTTTACTGATGAAAATCTGTTCAGGAACATCGGTTTTAAGGTTTATGAGCAATCGATTGTCTAACCATACCGTAATATCCTTGATACCCTCCTTCGATATTATGAACTGTCTGTTCGCCCTGACGAAAATTTCCGGGTTGAGGAACGACATCATGGAATCAAGTGATTTCGGGATGAGGTAGTATTTACTGTTTTCAAGATATAGATACTGGAATGACATAGAACAGACACCGGAAGGAAGGATGGATAATTCCATCGCACGTAAAAAGGAGATGGAATGGATGCGAGACAATGGCGTCAAGGGTATAAAAGTAGATTTCTTTGGAGGTGACAAACAAGAAACCATGAGACTTTATGAGGATATTCTGTCGGATGCCAATGAATACGGACTAATGGTTATCTTCCACGGCTGTACGTTGCCGCGAGGATGGGAGCGTATGTATCCCAACTATGTCGGCAGCGAGGCTGTCCTTGCATCGGAGAACCTTGTTTTCAGTCAGCATTTCAACAATATGGAATCAAGCAACGCCACATTGCATCCATTCATACGCAACGCTGTCGGCTCGATGGAATACGGAGGCTGTTTCATGAACCGTTTTATGAACAAAGGAAATGAGAAAGGGATTTATAGAACTACATCCGACATATTCCAGCTTGCCACGACCGTATTATATCAGAATGCCGTACAGAATTTTGCTCTTGCTCCTAATAACCTGACAGATGCGCCGGGCCTGTGCATCGAGTATCTGAAAGCAGTCCCAACTGAATGGGACGAGACACGACTGGTTGACGGGATGCCGGGTAAATATGTAGTCCTTGCGCGTAGGCACAACAATGATTGGTATATAGCTGGTGTAAACGCTACTTCCGAGCCGTTAAAACTAAATCTGAATGTTGATATGCTTTCAGGAAAGAATGTTTCCCTTTATAGTGACTCTTTTACAAAAGAAGCTAACAACCGGATAAAAAAAGCAAGTAAAAATTCTAATAAAGGAATAATAATCAAGAGCTCTGATTTCATTTCGGGTAAAAAGATTGTTAAGGTTAATGACAATAGAACGATACCGGTGACTATACTTCCCAATGGCGGTATAGTGATTACTTCCCATTACGAATAACAAGGACCACTGTTGTCAAAAGAACAGCCACTGCATAAGTTAGCATTTTGTCGAGCTTATGCAGTGACTGTAAAAAACTAACATTAAATAAGACACAACCCTTTATTTTGAGAATGCTTCCGAAGGAGTCATTCCGAAACGTTTCTTAAAACAGGTCGAGAAATGGGTAGGATTCTTGAAGCCGGCTTTGAGATAGACATCAGAAAGGGAACAGTTTTTACTTTCGATAATTTTCTTTGCATGTTTAAGACGCTTTTCCACAATCCATTGATGTGGTGTGCAACCAAAAATCTCAGAAAATTCCCTTTTGAATCCTGATAGGCTCTTGCCTGTAAAGTGGGCGAACTGCTCCAAATTCATGTCGCAGAGGAAATTCTTCTCCATAAATTCGCGTAGGTCTGATCTCCATTGCCTTGAGAAATCGAACAGAACGGGTGCAAGCTCGGGCAATAACTGCAGGAGGATAATCACTGTCTCCAGCACTTTCGATTTTATCAGCGAAGTCGGTATAGGAGAGTCGGATGAGAAATACTGGTCAAGCGACGTGAACAGTCCTTTGAGGAAAGGATGTGGTGAAAGTGTGACGGCAAGTTCACGTTTCAACGACTCATCGGCTTTGACGACGGGGATCTCTATCCTCTCCTTTATATTCCTCAGGTCGGAAGCGTTTAGATGGAAGAAGAGACCCTTGAAAGGTTCTCCATCCGCACCGGGTTGTTTATATTCTTTCACAAGGTGATTTCGCCGTACGAATACGGCGTGTCCATTCTCAACATCCATCTTACGGTTGCCGCATCGCAAGGTGAGTCTGCCCGACATGATGTAGACGATTTTATGTTCCTCCACCATGTCGTGGCAGATCATCTTCGACTCCGTTATGCAACGATAAAATGTATTGAGATAATTCTGATGTATTTCTTTATCGGCGTATGCCATTTCACTTCACATTTTAATTCTCAAAGATAGCGAAAATTCGGCAAATACAAATCATCTGAGATCCATTTTCAAAAGTACAACACCTTGCCTTGGCAACTTGATACGGTCTTTGTTGATTCCGCGTTCCACAGTTTTCCATTCAGTCCGACCAATACTTTTCGAGTTTGTCAGCCTGATCTTTAGTAATAGTGATAATTGCGCCATGCTTGGGCGATGTGAAGTTGGTGGTTTTCATTGGACCTTCATTGAAGTGACCGAGATCTTTGAAAGTCTTGAAGTCAGTGGTTTCGGCAAATCCAAAGTTATGAGGATTGATACTGAATATGTCGTACATCAGAACCCATTTGTCCTCACCATGACGTTTCCAGACATTGGGTGCCTCGCAAGCTCCCGGCTCAGTATCCGCCCATTGATCGGAATATTTGTAGCCACGGTTTATCTTATCGGAAAATGCCATTTTGATTCCACCAGGCTGTTCCTGTGCCACATACATCAGGCAATACTTACCATCGGGCATCAGAGAGATGTCGGCATCAAGAATCTGGATATTGGAATCAGGATACTTGAAAAGTTCCTTTGGTTTGGTGACGAGTCGGGTGAAATCGTCATCAGTGTAACTATAATAGAGTTTTGTCTTACCGTTTCCGAGGCGCATGGTGAAGTATACCATCATCCTTTTAGCCTCGGGATCATAAATTGTTTCCGGCGCCCAAGCGCATCCGACATCAAGACCTGGAAACATCTTATCGAGATGCGCCACGCTTTTTGTCCAGTTTATAAGATCGTATGACTTCATTAGAATGAAACCATGGTTATTGCCCCAACCATATTCATCCTGTTCGCGCTCCCACTTAGTATCGCGGAATCCCATTTCCTTACCACTTAGATTAAGATCGGTCATAGCGAGATAAAAAGCACCGTCCGGACCTTTGTAGATATGAGGGTCGCGGATGCCATGCTGTGTGGCGAGGGTGTCACCTGACATCACAGGGCGTGCATTGTTGAGTGCCGTGAAGTTGTATCCATCACGGCTTGTAGCCATATACAAGCTGCTCGTGGGATCCTGATGGAAAACGAACAGATAGGCTTCTTTCTCATCACCTGTATTTTTATTGTCATTCTTTGCAGATACTTGGCATGGCATTAATGCAGCAATGAGTAATGAAATTTTAAGAAATGTCTTCATGAATATTATGTTTACTTTATTGTGATCAGTTCGATACCCTCCCTTTTGCCAAGGTTACGGCTGTATTGTCTGTCATGAGGATTATTCCAATGCTCAAAAACACCGAGGCTGCCTGTCTTCACTCCATTGGGTCGGTAGTCGCCCATTCTGTCATTTTTGCCTTTGGCTGCTTCTTTCAGGTAATTGTCACAGTTTAGACTTGATCCCTTAGGAAACTGAGGGGCACCGCTGAATCCGAGGTCGTTACCAAATTCAGCATACAGAAAGTCAAGACAGACAGACTCTATGGCGACAGGGTCGAGCGACATGAATAGACTCGAACTCCACCGGTTGCCGAGAGTTTTCCATTTGTCACGGTCGGGTTTTGGCGGTCCCACGTTAGTCTGCATACCATATAGACCATCGACGATATAAAGGAGCGTCTTTTTTCCAAGATTGGGAGAACCCATAAGGTCGACATACGCGCTGTAGTCGCCTTCTGTTCCTTTCATCTGGCTGACAGTTGTAGAACCGTGCATCCTTGCCGGAAACGGAATGGAACCGAAATGATTTTTGGCACATAGAGTCACTCCTGTTATCTCATGACCTTTCAAAAGAGCGGCGTTTATCAAATAGTCGGCATCTACCACAGCACGAGGCAGGACAGTCCCTAATGAAACTGTAGAATCAGTGTATGAGATGGAGTTATCGACCCAGTCTGCAGGCTCGACCCCTTCAGAACCTTCCGCACTCATCCATCTTACTTTCGGAAAAAGCTTGTGGATGGGTTTATAAAGTCGATCAGGGATGGCACGGGGCTTCCAACCGATGGTTGCGTCATATATTACTATACAGTTCTGAGGCACACCGGCTTTCTCGGTTAGCTGATGAAGCAGTGCAATTGTAGCCTGAGGCGACTGGTCGATGTCATTGTCGTCGTCGCCTGTACCGAAAGTGTTGTTGAGATTGATTTTCACCGCAATCGTTTCGCCTTGTCTGTAACCTCGGTTACCTCTGCCGTGCGTCTTGTTGTGATATTTGAAAATCTTTTCCCATGCTTTCCTGACATTGTCTGAACCTGCGAGAGCACAGATCGATTTCTCATACATGTTTTCAAGAAGTGGCAGGTCGATGTTTCCTTCGTCCCACCATTTGCCTGTGTATCCGTCCCATTTCGAAACCTCAGGATCCATTGTCCATACCACACGTCCCGGGAAGATTCCCTTCCCTTCGCCAATAGGTTGATTAGGGGTCGCTGAAAGTCCCTGCGCCAAAGCGTATGTAACGAGAAAGAGAGCGAATAGAGATAGAACAATCTTTTTCATTACTTCTTATCAATAAGAATCCAACAATACATGGTCAGCAGTTCCCATACGGCTACGAATGAAGCGAGACTGATGCCAATAAGGATATAATAACAGTGGGCGGCTCACTGCATTCAGTTTTTCTGATTCTTCTGCCGTAAGTCTGACATCAACTGCTTTCAATGTGTCCTGCAGCTGGACAGCGTTTCTTGCTCCAGCCACTACGGAACTTACCCCCGGACGCGACATTGTCCAGGCAAGAGAAAGCTGTGCCACCGAAATACATTTCCGGGACGCGATCTCATTGAGAACATCGACTATGTTCCATAATCTGTGGAAATCCTCTACGGGAGGCTCATCCCATCCGTTGGCAAAGCGCCCCTCCACGTTCCGGATGTTGTCTCGGTTGTATTTCCCTGAGAGGAGACCTCCGGCGAGAGGACTCCATATCAACGCTCCGAGTTTCTGGTCCACTCCGATCGGTAGCAGTTCGTATTCCGCCTCGCGTGCCTGGAGAGTGTAGTGTATCTGCTGAGTGACGAACCGCTGGTAATTATGACGGTCGGATGCCATAAGACATTTCATAATCTGCCATCCGGCGAAGTTGGAGCATCCGGCGTATCTTATTTTACCTTGTTTTATCAATGTATCGAGGGTTTCCATGAGTTCCTCCACTGGAGTCACTCCATCCCACTGATGAATATAATATATATCTATATGATCAGTTTTCAATCTTTTGAGGCTCTTCTCGCATTCACGGATGATATGCAAACGCGAGAAACCCTCGTTGTTGACACCGTCTGAGACCGGCATACGCGCCTTGGTAGATATCAACACATCATTAGGACGCTTGCCTCCAAGGATCTCTCCCACTATCTCTTCCGATAGACCGTCTGAGTAGATATTTGCGGTGTCAATGAGATTCACACCATTGTCAAGCGCGAGATTTATTATCCCTTGCGCTTCGTTCACTCCAATCGTACCGACTTCCGCAAACTTGTTCTTGCCCCCAAAAGTCATTGTGCCCAACGACATCGCAGACACCATAAGTCCTGAATTCCCTAATTTTCTATATTCCATAAAACAGAATGATTAATTTTTTGGCAAATTTAATTATACTTAATATATGTGCGCTTTCAAATCCGTCCAATTATTCTTTTAAAAAAGTCTAATATAAATATATGATCTGTAAGAAACTGGTTAAAATTTATTTTGTCTTGTCATTGAGGCCTTTGCCGGCATCTTTATGATATTTATTCTGTCATTATGGAACCCCATTAACTCCTTCACTCAGTCACAAAACAACCTCAAAAATTCTTTCTAAACCTTAACGCATGTGTTACAGCGATACAGCACACATAGCATTGCGAGTGTTCAGGTACCGTTGTTGCGACAAAGAATCAAGAAGCAAATTGTCGAGTGTTTTTCTATTCTCTGTTAAATGGTTATTTCTGACCATTGTCTGTTACTGTATAACTTGTTAACTTTGCAAAGTTAATCAAACAAATGGTTAAATACAAGTATGACAGAAAAGGATAAAATGCTTGCGGGCATGATATATGATGCCAACAACGACCCGACTCTAATTGCAGACAGGTTAGAATGTAAAGAGTTATGTCGCGATTACAACGATCTGCGTCCACGTGAGACAGAAGCACGCGATGTGTTGTTGCGTAAAATTCTCGGGAATGCCGGGGGGCAATTACTCATTGAGCAGCCGTTCCACTGTGATTATGGATACAATATCCATATAGGTAATAATTTTTACGCCAATTTCAATCTTGTCATCCTCGACGAGGCCCCGGTGAAATTCGGCGACAATGTGTTCATCGCTCCAAACTGCGGATTCTATACAGCAGGGCATCCCATAGATGCAGTCGAGCGCAACAAAGGACTTGAATATGCCCGTCCAATCACCGTTGGAGACAACGTATGGATTGGCGCGGGAGTAACGGTATTGCCGGGAGTCGCCATAGGAGATAATTGCGTTATAGGTGCGGGAAGTGTCGTGGTGAAAGACATTCCTCCTTATTCACTTGCTGTCGGAAATCCTTGTAAAGTTATAAAAACAATAAATCACTGAATATGAAAAAGAAAATCACCCTTGTATTATTCACAATGCTGTCTGCATTTTCTGTATATGCACAGACACTCGAAAAGATGAACTGGTTTAACGAGCCTGACAATTGGCAAATAAACGGAAAAACGCTGACAATGGACGTTACACCCAACAGCGACTACTGGCGTATATCCCACTATGGATTCACCGTTGACGATGCCCCGTTCTATTACGCCGAATACGGTGGAGAGTTCGAGGCAAAGGTGAGAATCTCCGGAGGCTACAAGGTCAGATTCGACCAGGCAGGAATGATGATACGCCTCGACCACGAGAATTACATCAAGACCGGGATTGAGTTTGTCGATGGGAAGTATAATATCAGCACTGTAGTCACCCACAAGACTTCCGACTGGAGTGTGATAACCCTTGAGCGTCCGGTTGAATTTATCTGGATAAAGGCAGTACGCCGACTCGATGCCGTTGAGATATTTTATTCTTTTGATGACAAGGAGTATCACATGATGCGCAATGCATGGATAGAGGCGAACCATCCCGTAAAAATAGGTATGTTCGCGGCATGTCCAGACGGCAACGGTTTCAAAGCCACTTTCTCAGACTTTAAAGTGACTCATCTTCCTGACAGAGTCCGTACAGACTGGCTCAGGAACAATGCGGAATAAGCCGAAGTTTATTTCACAAGCGATGGTGGAACTGCTTCTTTACCGACAGCTCTCGTTTTAACCGGGACGGGAGACATTACAAAGTGCAGTTCCGCCCCATCGCGAATATCATCATATGTTATATATGATTTGTCATGTAATTTGCCATTGAGGTACAACTCCTTGACATAAATATTCTTTTTACTCCAATTGTCTGTTGTCATTTTAAGATCTTTGCCATTGCTCATGTGCATAGTCACTTTAGGCAATGCAGGAGATCCGATATTGTATACATTGCTCGAAGGAGCAGTCGGGTAAAATCCCATACAGTTGAAAATATACCATGCCGACATCTGTCCGCAGTCATCGTTACCGCTCAATGCATCGGGAGTGTTACCATAGAATCTATCCACCACTTCCCTAACACGCTGTTGGCACTTCCATGGTTCTCCAAGATAGTTATAGAGATAGCTTACCTGATGACAGGGCTCATTGCCGTGCCAGTAGGCACCAATTCTTCCCCAGATGTCGTGAGCTCCGGGGATATCCTCAGGTAAAGACACATTAAAGAGTGAGTCAAGGCGTTGCCTGTAAAGATCTTTACCCATTAAATTTATATGACCTTCGACATCATGCGGCACATACCAGGTGTATTGCACAGTGAAACCTTCTGTAATATCCCCCCAGCCGTTGACAGAACCGGGACCTTCGTAAGCGACCGGAGAGAATGGAGTACGCCAATTCCCGTTTGAATCTTTACCACGCATATATCCTGTCGATTTGTCAAAGATGTTACGATAAGACAAGGCTCTTTTCATAAACCGATGATATTCCTCATTTTTTCCAAGCTTTTTAGCAGCCATTGCTATACAATAATCATCATATGCATATTCCAGTGTTTTTGAAACTGATTCCTTCTCTTTGTCGAATGGTACATACCCTTTTTCAATATAATCGGGAAGACAGTCATAATTAGGATTTTCGGCAGTCGCCACCATGGCTTTAAAAGCTCTCTCCTTATCGAAACCCGGTATATCTTTAACAATCATGTCGGCAAGTACCGATACAGCATGGTAACCTATCATACACCACGTCTCATTGCCATAGAACGACCATATCGGAAGCATGCGCTCAACACTTTGGTCATAATGAGCAAGCATTGAATTCGCTATGTCTGCCTGGACATCTGCCTGCACAAGATTAAAAAGAGGATGCAACGCCCGATAGGTGTCCCAGAGTGAAAATACGGTTAAATTTCTGAAATTATCGGATGTATGAATACTTTTGTCAAGTCCGCGGTATTTCCCGTCTGAATCCTCGAAAAGGAAAGGATGCAAGAAAGTATGATAGACTGAAGTATAAAAAGTTTCTTTTTGATTTTTATCCCCATCAATTTCAAATTTGGCAAGCTGATTGTTCCAAGCGAATTCTCCTTTGCTTCTTAGGCTCTCAAATGATTCCCCATCGATCTCTGCAAGATTTGCGAGAGCCCCTTGCGAACTGACACCGGAAATAGCTGTGCGAATTACGATAGTATCCCCCTCTTCAGAAGGGAATTCAAGGGCAAGCTTAACATTTTTGCCATATGTTTCACGGTCACTGCGGAAACGGCTTGTGTTGTAAATCACCGGTTTGTCTTCCATATATATCCTTGCGTCAGATATGGGGCGCGAGAATCGAGCGGCAAAATAGACGTGACGTTCCGGACCCCAGCCGTTCACGAGCTTATAACCGGTGATAGTTGAGTCGTTTTCAATTCTAATGTTTGCCCATTCGCATCTGCTGCGCAAAGTATGATTCAGATCGAGTAGCAACCAGGCGTTGTCAGCCTTGGGATATGTGAATTTTAAAATTCCTGCAAGTTTACCTGCCGTCATTTCTGCCTTTGTGCCATAATCATCAAGCACAAGAGAATAATACGCAGGAGATGCTTCCTCCCTTGAATGTGAATATTTCGAACGATAGCCTTCATCAGGATTCTCATGAGTGCCCGGTTGAAGATGCATCACTCCGGTGCCAGGCATGAATAAGAAATCTCCAAGATCCGGGATGCCTGTGCCACTCAGATGAGTCAGACTGAAACCCAACACCGTAGGGTGGTCATATTTATATCCTGCCGCAGTGTCATAGTCATCAAAGTCTGTGTCCGGACTAATCTGTATACCACCGAAAGGTATCTGTGCGCCGGGATATACATTTCCAAAACCAGAGGTACCGACAAGAGGATTGACATATTGTGTCAAGTTTTCATTACAAGTTTCTTCAACTGTTTTATCCGTATTGCAAGAGGATATATTTAATGTCAGTGCCGCACCAAATGCGAATATATATATTTTGTTCATGACTATAAACTTATTTTTTGTCACCTACGGCGATTTGATATTCATTCCAGAAATTCTCAATTGTATTTTCCGGTTTGTCGCCGAAAATATGTTTAATCGCACCGTCAAAAGACCATGGGATAACCTGCAATGCGGTGGCATTGAATTTTTTGATGAAATCTTTGTCTTTGTTAAGTTGCATCCAGTATAGGAAATATCCTAACGTACGATAACCGTTCATCCATGATCCACCCTTCGGACGGTCTATGGAATTGAAATCCTGCTCGAAACATCCACAAGCCACCCTAACGCCGTCTGCCATACCCTCAATAAATGCCCAATAAGGACTTTTCCCGTCGTATTCCCCGCATCCTTGAGGTTCAAGTTGGAAAGCATGTGTAAGTTCATGATATATGACACCACGGGTCTCATAATCAAGTTTAAGTGTATCGTTTCCGATAAAACTCTTTTCAATCCAGTCAGTGCTGTAATCAATCCGGACACTGTTTCCATTTTCACTTTTATAAGAAATCCCATCAAATGAATGCACTATATAATTTATCGTGTCGATGTTCGGGATGCTATCGGCAGGTGAAAAATATAAAGTCTGTAACACACGACGAGCGTTGTCTGTAATGTATTTGTCGGGGTCAGTAACAATTTTTCTGTAGATTTTTGCACCTTGTGTCTCCGGAGATGTAATATTGAAATTAATCTTACCGGGATTATAGTTATTCCATGAGCGCTCAATTTTTATTGGGGCATAATATTTAATATGCCGTGCAGTAAGATTTTCGGCAAAAATGGAAGATGCATATAGAATAAGAGCCACAATTAATAATTTTTTCATAATTCTAATAAATTTAGTTAGGTAGTGAAGTTGTTTAGATTTATTATAGAGATTATATGATATTTACTCAGTGTTTATATTGAAATCATTTCATTATATTCACAATGCAAAGTTACTACAAAAAAGTGAAATGCGGAAAGATATAGTGATAGAATT
>CAJTZQ010000079.1 GCA_910583795.1 uncultured Muribaculaceae bacterium | reverse complement strand
CCTTTAAAAAGTGACAATCATTGATAATTTTTCCCTTTTAAAGGGAAAAATAAAAATTGCCGCACAATGATCTTACTTGTGGAGTATTGTCATTGTGCGGCAACTTTTTTGATAGGATCTCCTTGCGGAGATCAGACCGGATTATAGATAACCTGATCATCAGGTTGTAGCCTGACGTATTATTTCTTGATGAAAACAAGATACTGACCCGGAGCGAGAGTGGCTGGAAGCTGGGCATCCTCTTCTGTGAAGAAGTTGATCATACCGTCAACTTTCGGGGTTTTACCTGAGAACTTGACTTCGGTATTCTCTTTCCCGAGATTTGCAAGGACTACGACTTTTGAATTGTCCTTCTCTCGTGAAAATACGATGAGGTCGGGACTTGAGGTGGCATAGCTTACCATTTCTCCACCTTCAAGACCTGCCGCGAGTGCATGTTCCGTATGTTTAAGACGGTTGAGGTTCTGATAGAAGGTGAAATATGCGTTGCGCGGTTCCCATGAAGGAGCCTTGTCTTTCTCAAAGAACTCGAAGGCACGGTTCATTCCGGTTTCCTGACCCGTGTAGATGAGTGGCATGCCGGGGAGTGTGTAAGAAAGTACAGCAAAAGCATCCGTAAGATTACCGAGACGCTCAAATTCGGTGCCTTCCCAGGAGTTGAGGTCGTGGTTTGTGACCATATTCATCAGGTAAGTATCCTTGGGATATTCCTCAGCCTGTTGCTTTACGAGAGAATCGATTGCCACGGCATGTGTCTCGGGGAATTCCCTGACGTTTCCGTCAGATCCTTTGAAGGTATATTGTCCGGCTGTGGCGGCGATGGCGCTGAAGAGATCTTTCATAGGCCAGTTGTAGCCCATGTCGAAACCGTTCTTCTGAAGCTCCGGTTTGCTTGCTTCGGCGAGCATGAAGACGTCTTCCTTTACAGCCTGTAGCTGAGGATGAGCCTCATCCCAGAAATCAGTGGGCACCTCGCCCGCCACATCACATCTGAATCCGTCTACATCCACGTCGGTGAGCCAGAATTTCATGGCGTCGATCATACCCTTGCGCATCTCTTTGTTGGCATAGTCGAATACGTATACGTCCGTCCAGTCATATATGCCTTTCATATTGCCGAGGGAATCCTTCTCATACCAGTCGGGATGTTCAGTCACCCACTTGTTGTCTCTTCCTGAATGATTTGGAACCCAGTCGAGAATCACTTTCATCCCTTGCTGATGTGCCTGCTTGACAACGTCTTTAAATTGCTCGATCGTGCCGAACTCAGGGTTGAAAGCTGTATAGTCGGCAACTGCATAGTAGCTTCCGAGAGTGCCTTTACGGTCTTGTTTGCTGATGGGATGTATAGGCATAAACCAGAGAATGTCAACTCCGAGGTCTTTCAGGCGCGGGAGCTCTTTGGCAAATGCAGTGACTGTGCCTGAATCGGTATACTGGCGCAGGTTTACCTCATATATCACAGCGTTACGGCTCCATTCGGGATGTTTGAGTGATGTGAAAGTGGAGTCACGTTCTTCTGCAATAGGTTTGTTGGCGTTTCCCTTTCCCCCGCAAGCGGAAAATAACAGGGCGCCGATCATGCCGAGGGCATAAAAGATTTTTTTCATGAGATGTAAGAATTTATATTGTGAGTTAATGAAATTCAGATATGGAGCTAAGCCCGACACAAAGGTAATAAATAATTCGGTATGAGCAAAATATTTGAATACGTTAAAATAAAAGTCAGGCTGCCTCCCGGCAGTCTGACTCCAATAGTGATCATTAACCAAATGTTAACCCAATAATATTGTCAGGGACAATATTATTGAGGAAATTTGTTTATAGCGTCGATAAAGGCTTCCGCTGAAGCTGCGATTATATCGGTGTTTGCCGAGAAGCCGTAATAATGCTGGTTGTCATATTCCACAGTGATGTGTACCTTGCCGATATCGTTGCTTCCCTTATTGATCGCTTGGATAAGGAATTCCTTTACAAGCATCTGTCTGCGGATAATCACCTTGATTGCGTTGATCGCGGCGTCTACGGGACCGTTGCCTGAAGCGCAAGCTTCGAAACGTTCGCCTGCGATGAGAAGGCAGATGGAAGCCACCGACTTGATACCCACACCTGACGACACCTGCAGATAGTCGAGCTTGATGCGGTGCTGTTCGCGGTGTTCGCCGGCGAGCATCAGAACGTCGTCGTCTGTGATCTCTTTCTTCTTGTCGGCAAGTTTGAGGAATGCTTCGTATGCCTTGTCGAGGGCATCTTTCTCGAGGTCGCACCCAAGCACATGGAGACGGTGTTTGAGCGCGGCTCTTCCTGAACGTGCGGTCAGTACGATTGAATTTTCGTCGATTCCCACGTCTTTCGGGTCGATGATCTCATAGCTTTCGCGATTCTTGAGCACACCGTCCTGGTGAATGCCGCTGGAGTGTGCGAATGCATTTCTTCCCACTATAGCCTTGTTAGGCTGCACCGGCATGTTCATAAGGCTTGACACGAGACGGCTGATGCCTGTGATCTTTGTAGCGTTGATATTGGTGTCGATGTTCAGTTCCTTGTGGGAGCGAAGGGTCATGACCACCTCTTCGAGTGAGGTGTTGCCTGCACGTTCACCTATGCCGTTGATGGTCACTTCCGCCTGACGGGCGCCGCCGATAACGCCGCTGATGGTGTTTGCTGTAGCCATCCCGAGGTCATTGTGGCAGTGTGTGGCGATGGTCACGTTGTGTATGCCGTCGACATGCTCCATGAGATAGCGGATCTTCTGCTCGAATTCCCATGGGAGGCAATAGCCCGTGGTGTCGGGGATATTGATGACCGTGGCGCCTGCTTTCACCACCGCCTGAACCACGCGGGCAAGATATTCATTGTCGGTCCTGCCTGCGTCTTCAGCGTAAAACTGGACGTCTTCTACAAACCCTTTTGCATATTTCACAGCTCTAACCGCGCGTTCGATAATTTCTTCGCGGGTGGAGTTGAATTTATATTTTATGTGGGAGTCGGAGGTGCCGATGCCCGTGTGTATACGTTTGTGCTTGGCATATTTAAGCGCTTCCGCAGCCACGCGGATGTCGTTTTCGACTGCACGGGTGAGTGCGCAGATCGTTGGCCATGTCACAGCCTTTGAGATTTCTTCAACTGATTTGAAATCTCCCGGAGATGAGACGGGAAAACCTGCCTCGATCACGTCCACACCGAGTTCTTCGAGGGCTTTTGCCACTTCGATTTTCTCCACGGTGTTGAGCTGGCATCCGGGCACCTGTTCACCGTCGCGGAGGGTGGTGTCAAAAATGTAAAGTCTATCGCTCATATTGTAGAAACTTATATTAAGGTGCAAATTTACAATTATTTTGAATTTGCACCAAAACAATAGCAAATATTTTAGAGTATGTTCACTTTTGGCATAATGTTAAAAGTAAACATACTCTTAAATACAGTTGTTATTTCTGCAATAGGCTTGTGACGGATTGGAAACCGTCTTTCGTTATGATGGCTCGGATATCGGCACTGCATTCCTCTACCGGTATCGGCTCAGTGTAGACGGGCGATTCCGGGGTCGGCTTTGAGCCGTCGAGTGTGTAATGTATTTCTGCGTCGGGATATGGGGAGTTCATGTAGATCTTGCCCCCTTCAATCTTGATGCCCGGTGCGCGCATATGGGCGGTGACGCCGAGTCTCTTGAGACGTGGCAATTCTTTTTCACCTATCATCATGCTGAAGTCTTCAGGGGTATATGTGGGTTTGCCGTTCCAGCCCCTTTCTGCGAGGGCGATAGATTTTGGGAAGAGAAGAGTCTCCGCTCCTTCAAGGCTTCTCAACGTTTCTCCCCACAGATGTCCTGAGATACCGATGATCTCTCCTTTTGCTCCTGCCTGGTCGGGACAGAGAATGTCGGGATATCCCTCGAGTGCTTTTAGTTCATCCACAAATCCTCCCCAATAAAGTCCGCGCTCCTCGGGATGAGGTGCGTAGAGCATATCCATATAAAAATAGTTTACATTCGAAAGGATTACAGGGTAGCCGGCTTTTACTCTTTTTATGGCATTGTTCCTTTCAGGGTCGAGAGGGCTTACCCAGCAGTTTACACCCCCTACCTGCGGCGCCACCTGAGGATGGTAATCATCATCATATCCGGTGTATATGTCTTGCCAGCCCAACATAGGTATGCTTCTGTCGCGCATGATGCGTGCCACTTTTTTCACAAACTCCCCTTGGAGTCCATGTTTTCCGGTCACTCCTCTCTCGGCTGCCATTTTCATTGCGGCTGGCGAGCCGTCCCATGCCCCTTCGGGCACTTCGTCGCCTCCCAGGTGGATACCGGGGAGTGTGACGCCTGCTTCATGATACATCGCCTCGATTTCGTCGACAATTTTGGCTATGAACGCGTAGGTGCCGGGCATTGCCGGATTCATCAGGTTGTCGTGATAATCCTGTGCTGAAGTATAGACGGAAGTGTCGCCGGGTTCGGTGAGACGGTAAGTGGCGTCGCCTGTGCGTCGTTCGTAGGCATTCATCGCCATGATTGCGGCACGTGCGTGACCCGGGGATTCCACTTCGGGAATCACTGATATGCCTATTGAATCGCAATATTTAAGGAATGAGATGAACTCATCGCGAGAGAAATATCCGTTGGCTGTTCCGGCTTTTGAATCAGGATTTCCATCGCCGTTGAACACTCCCGGGAGAAAATCTTTGCTGTCGAGAGTGTAACCTCTTCGGGAGCCAACCTCCGTAAGTTCGGGGAGTCCCGGTATTTCAAGACGCCATGCCTCGTCGTCCGTGATATGGAAATGCAGGGTGTTTAGCCGGTAGTCTGCCATTAGCCCCACGATTTTTCGCATCTGTTCCGGATTATAAAAATTGCGGGCTATATCTATCATAAGGGCTCTGTAGGGATAGTCGGGATAGTCTTCTATAACGGCGCAGGGGATTTCTCCGCCGTTGGGCTCGAGGAGCCGGCGCTCAAGCGTGCGTTGCGCCATCTTTATTGCCCGGGGGGACGCCCCTTCGATAAGGGCTTTCTCAGGCGTCAGTGTTATTTTGTAATACTCCGGGTTTTCGTGGCGGATGGCACTTGTGGTCACCGGCAATCCGCTTTTGAAAACGCCATCGGTCAGAGTCACTTTCTTAAACGACGGGGAGATGTCGAACGGTCCCGGTTTCTTCCCGGTGGCAAGTTTTTCGTTCAGTCGGTAGATGGAGTCGGCTGAAGTGATCCAGTTTGTCCATTCCTTGTTTTCTATGGAGGCGTCGAGAAGAGGTTTGATTGTGGATTCCACGGGGATTATTCTTCCGCCCGGGGTTATTGCGTGAAACGATTCCGGGAGGAATGCATCGGTGCGTATCGGTTCGTCATATTCTATTTCTATGACGGCATTATCTGCCTTGGTGCCGAATTCCGGAGCGGTCAGATAGTAGTAGCCGGCACAGATTTCCACGATAGAGTCTCCTTGGGAGATAACTCTTTTTTCGCGTGGAAGCTGGTTGAAACATAGTCTTGAGATGGAATCAAGACCTGTCACGGTGAAGCGGCAGATTGCTTTACTTTCGTTGCCGTCTTGCGGGGATAGGATTTCCCAGGTCACGGCAGGGTTTGTTGCATCTGAATTTGATGCACAGCTTGCGCAGAGTGCTGAAGCTAAAATAAAAAGTCCGGAAATTTTTCGAATCATGGTAATTTCGGTATGAGTTAAGGGATGTTACCCAAAATTTGTTTATTAAAGTTTTGCAATCTCACTTAAGGGTTGAAAGTTAAGGGGTTAAATGGTTTGGCTTATACATAATATTCAAGGAAGCCGGATATTTATCCACAATTGGATATTAACCTTTTAACCTCATAACCTCATAACCCTCAACTTTCGCTTGCGAAAGTTGGATTATTTATATGGCAAAGATAATGATTTTATTGTGAATATGATTAATTTTGGTAAAAGAAGATTGAGATAGCTTTTGCGAATATTGGGGAGATTGTGTAATTTTGCGCTATAAAACAATAGAATTCAATATGGAGAAGAAATTTAAACGCACACTTATCACATCGGCGCTCCCTTACGCCAATGGCCCGGTCCACATCGGCCATCTTGCAGGCGTATATGTGCCTGCCGACATCTATGCCCGTTATCTGCGTCTTAAAGGCGAGGAGGTCATGTTTGTAGGGGGCAGCGACGAGCATGGTGTGCCCATCACTATAAAGGCTAAGAAAGAAGGGGTCACCCCTCAGGATATCGTTGACCGTTACCATAAGATTATAAAGGATTCTTTTGAAGAGCTCGGCATTTCGTTCGATGTCTATGGCAGGACCACCTCCGAAACCCACCGCAAGACCGCTTCCGATTTCTTCCGCACCCTTTATGATAAAGGGGAGTTTGTGGAGAAAACTTCAATGCAGCTCTATGACGAAGAGGCGGGGGAATTCCTTGCAGACCGTTACGTGACAGGCACATGCCCTCACTGTGGCAAGGACGGTGCATACGGCGACCAATGCGAGGCATGCGGCACGTCATTGAATGCAACCGATCTTATCAATCCGAAATCCACTCTTTCCGGCAGCGTGCCTGTGATGAGGGAGACTTCCCATTGGTATCTCCCGCTCGACAAATGGGAGCCTACTCTCCGTAAATGGATTCTTGAAGACCATAAGGAATGGCGTCCCAATGTCTATGGGCAGTGTAAGTCCTGGCTCGACATGGGGCTTCAGCCCCGTGCAGTGAGCCGCGACCTCAAATGGGGTATCCCCGTGCCTGTGGAAGGCGCCGAGGGGAAAGTGCTTTACGTATGGTTTGACGCTCCGATAGGCTATATCTCAAATACGATAGACGCTGATCCCGAGAACTGGGAAAAATGGTGGAAAGATCCTGAAACACGTACGCTCCACTTTATTGGTAAAGACAATATCGTGTTCCATTGCATCGTCTTCCCGGCAATGCTCATGGCACACGGTGGCTACAACCTTCCCGACAACGTCCCGGCAAACGAGTTCCTCAATCTTGAAGACGACAAGATATCTACATCGCGCAACTGGGCTGTATGGCTCCATGAATATCTCCGCGAGCTTCCCGGCAAGCAAGACGTGCTCCGCTATGTCCTGACGGCAAACGCTCCGGAGGCGAAAGACAACAACTTCACCTGGAAAGATTTCCAGGCTCGCAATAACAATGAACTTGTGGCTATCCTTGGCAACTTTGTGAACCGTGCCACTGTGCTTGTGCATAAGTATTATGGAGGAATGGTGCCTGCGGCGGGAGAATTCTCTGATGCCGACAATGCCGCTATGGATGAGGTCAGGGCGTCTATCTCTGCTTTGTCAGACAATCTCGACCATTTCAAATTCCGCGAGGCTTTGAAAGATGCCATGAATGTGGCGCGTATCGGCAATAAATATCTTGCCGATTCTGAGCCCTGGAAACTTATCAAGACTGATCCGGCACGCACGGCAACTATCCTTAACGTCGCACTTCAGATCTGTGCCAACCTTGCTGTGGTTTTCGAACCGTTCACCCCGTTTATGTCGGCAAAACTTGCAGAACAGCTCCGCATGAAAGATCTCAAGTGGGATATGGCGGGTAGATTCGATCTTATTGCCGACGGAGTCGAGATCGGCAAACCGGAGCTCCTGTTTGAGAAGGTTGAAGACAGCGTGGTTGAGGCTCAGGTGAAGAAACTCAACGATGCCAAGCAGAAGAATCTTCTTGAGCAATGGAAACCGGATGAGGTCAAGGCTGAGGTTGATTTTCCCACGTTTGAGAAGATGGATATCCGTGTGGGCAAGGTGCTCGAATGTGAGAAAGTGCCCAAGGCTGACAAGCTTCTCAAATTCAAGATCGACGACGGCATGGGCGGGCGCACAATCGTGAGCGGTATCGCCAAATATTATCAGCCTGAGGATCTTGTGGGCAAGGAAGTTTGCTTTATCGCCAACTTTGCTCCGCGCAAACTCAAGGGCGTGGAATCGCAGGGTATGATCCTCAGCGCCCAGGATGCCGACGGGCGTCTCGTGGTGGTCGGTCCTACGGGAGAAGTTCGTCCGGGTAGCAGCGTTTGCTGACGGCGCGTATGGTGTTCCCCGATTGTTCAAGCAATACGGCACCTTTCAGGTGTGGCATCACTTCCTCTCTCTTTGCCACGTAGAGCTTCGCTTTCATCACTCGGGGAAACCGGTTGAACCAGGGGTCGGTAGATCCTATCCATTTAATGGAAACCACATTGGGAAATTTTTGAAAATCGTTCCAAAGGGAAAATATACGGGTTTTAGTGACGGGCGCCACTCCAAGGCGTCCGTCATTAAATTTTGCAAGGCATAGGTAATGTCCGCGTATTCTTTTGTCGGCATCAAGCTGTTCTTCGGTGGCGCGGGTTGAAACTACAATTTTTCTGCCGTGGATGCGGTTGATATCGGTCATTATTTTGCGGAATGCCGGTCCGTGAGATGATGAGTCGTTTATCCTTTTTGTCACTATGAAAAGATGGATCATTTCGTGGATCACCACGTCTTCCCATTCTGCGCGGGGAAGATCGAACCCGGTGCTGATCCGCATTTCGAAATCATCATATTTCTTGCGCATGAAAGAATGCGACACACGGTAGCAGAGCTTTCCCCTGAACGTGCGTGCGCGAGTTAGAACAAAACGTGGTTCCGGTAGTTCTTCTCTGAAAATAAGTGAATTAAAATGAGTGAAAGAATCTTTGATGAATAAAATGTCAGGTATCATAAAGTCGTTAAAGGCTTGAAGTCATCGGAATAGAATTTTTTCAAAGAAATAGAAAAATTTTTTCATAATCAAAAAAATTATGTTAAATTTGTGAAATCAACTTGTAGTGCCCGCAATAAGGACTATAAACTTTAATATCTATCTTCTACCATGGGAAAGACGCGCTTACTTTCCCTTAATAATGAACAAAAATGGCTATTTCAGTAGTTATCAACACCTACAATGCCGCTAAGCGGCTCCCTGCGGTGCTGTCGTGTCTCAAAGGGTTTGACGAGATTCTCGTGTGTGATATGGAATCTACCGACAATACTGTCGAGACTGCACGCAGTTTCGGGGCAAGGGTGGTGACTTTCCCAAAGAAAAATTACAATTATTGTGAACCGGCACGGAATTATGCAATCAGCCAGGCTCGTTATGAATGGGTGATGGTCGTGGATGCCGATGAGCTGGTGAGCCCTGAACTTCGTCGCTACCTGCAGAAATTTACCCAAAAACCGGGGAATGTGAAGGGTATTTATATCCCCCGAAAGAATTATGTTTTCGACAGGTTTCATCGTTCTACTTATCCTGATTATAGTATGCGTTTTTTTGCACGCAATTCGGTCGATTGGCCCGCTGAGATCCATTCGCATCCGATAATCAACGGGGAAGTCAGTAAGATTCCGTCGAATAGACAAAACCTCGCGCTCGTGCATATACCCCCGACGGTGGAGGAGATGATCGACCGTGCCAACCGCTACACTTCGATTGAAGCTCAAGAGATGCATCCGCATAAGGTTTCTGGCATTGAATTGCTGTCGCGTCCGTTTTTTAAATTCTTCGGCGAGTATTTCGGGAAGGCGGCATTCCGTTGTGGCACAGCCGGACTGATCGCTTCAATCAATGGGTCGGTATGTGAATTTTATCGGCTCGCCAAGATTTATGAATATAATATGCGCCATAAGATGGAGGAATGGACATATGTAGATTCGCCCGACGATGCAGAACTGGAGAAGATTCAAAATTCTCCGGTATGATGCGTGATTTACGCCTAAATTTGCATATATAGGTGAAAATCGGTAACTTTGCAGTATGCAAAAATCAGCATTATTATTGATTGCCACCCTTGCGCTTGCGGGGTGTGGCGGTAAGAAAGCGGAGGCTGTGGCTGCAGAGGAAAGTGCATCGGAGGTTGTTGTCAACTTTGATGCCGATAGCGCATATTCTTATGTGGCGCGACAGGTGGCTTTCGGACCACGTGTGCCAAACACTGAGGCACATCGTCTTTGTGGTGAATGGCTTGCTTCTGAACTTCGCCGGCATGGCGCGGAGGTGACGGAACAGAATGCCGAACTTAAGGCTTTCGACGGCACTATCCTAAAGGCGAAAAATATCCTTGGAAGATATAACCCTGATGCCGACAGCAGGTTGCTTCTCCTGGCTCATTGGGATTGTCGCCCTTGGGCGGATCAGGATCCTGACCCGGCGAACCACAAGACTCCCGTCGACGGAGCAAACGATGGGGCAAGTGGAGTCGGGGTTCTTCTTGAGATTGCCCGCCAGTTGAAGTTGAAGTCTCCCGAAAAAGGGGTGGATATCCTTTTTGTTGATGCGGAAGACTGGGGAACCGAAGGAAGCGAGGAATCCTGGGCGATGGGGGCGAGATATTTTGTTGAGAATCCCCCCATAGACGGCTACCTCCCTGATGAGGCTATCCTTCTCGACATGGTGGGGGGAAAGGGGGCTGTGTTCTGCCGTGAATATTTTTCGGAGCAGGCGGCGCCGCGTCTCGCACAGTCGCTTTGGGGCAT
Organism: uncultured Muribaculaceae bacterium; assembly: GCA_910583795.1. GTDB lineage: Bacteria > Bacteroidota > Bacteroidia > Bacteroidales > Muribaculaceae > Lepagella. The sequence goes on along the minus strand of CAJTZQ010000079.1, from coordinate 4,343 downwards.
TGCTGCCTCAAGGGGATATGGCGACTTATTTCAGAATAAATTCGGTGGTGCTGTGACCGACGACCATGTGCAGTTGATAGCTCGCGGCATTCCTACTGTCGATATCATAGAGTATCATCCTGAGCAGGAATCGGGATTCAATCCTCACTGGCACACCATTACCGACAACATGGACAATATTGACCCCGTCACCCTCAAGGCGGTTGGCGAGACAGTCCTCCATTATTCAATTAGTAATTATTAATTTTGAGTTTTGAGATATGAGTTTTGAGTTTTGAGTTTTGATACTAAATTCTCACAACTCACAACTCACAACTCACAACTCACAACTCACAACTCACAACCCACAACTCACAACTCACAACTATAATGGATTTTATAGAAGAACTTACCTGGCGCGGCATGATTCATACCGTGATGCCGGGAACAGAAGAACAACTAAAGAAGGGTATGACTACCGCTTACCTCGGTATCGACCCTACTGCTGACAGTCTCCATATCGGTCACCTCTGCGGAGTGATGATGCTTCGCCATTTCCAGCGCTGCGGCCACAAACCGCTGGCGCTTATCGGCGGTGCCACAGGTATGATCGGCGACCCCTCGGGCAAAAGCCTGGAGCGTAACCTCCTTGACGAGGCTACACTCCGCCACAATCAGGAGGCTATCAAAAAGCAGCTTTCAAAGTTCCTTGATTTTGAGAGCGATGCCCCCAACAAGGCTGAGATGGTCAATAACTATGACTGGACAAAGGATGTGACTTTCCTTGATTTCGCCCGCGAGATCGGCAAGCATATCACCGTCAACTATATGATGGCTAAGGATAGCGTCCAGAAACGTCTTAACGGTGAAGCGCGCGACGGACTTAGCTTCACGGAGTTTACTTATCAGCTCCTCCAGGGTTTTGACTTCCTTACTCTTTATAAGGAGAAAAACTGCCGCCTGCAGCTTGGAGGTTCCGATCAATGGGGAAATATCACTACAGGCACCGAACTCATCCGCCGCAAACTCGGTGGGGAGGCATATGCCCTTACTTGTCCTCTTATCACAAAAGCTGACGGCGGCAAGTTCGGAAAGACCGAAAGCGGCAACGTCTGGCTCGATCCTCGCTACACTTCCCCCTATAAGTTCTATCAGTTCTGGCTCAACGTGAGCGACGCCGATGCAGAGAAATATCTGAAGATCTTCACGTCTCTCACCAAAGAGGAGATTGAAGCTCTCGTGGCTGAACATCAGCAGGATCCGGGTCAGCGCCCGATGCAGAAACGTCTTGCAAAAGAGGTCACCGTCATGGTCCACAGTGAGGATGACTACAATGCTGCCGTGGAGGCAAGTCAGATTCTTTTCAGCAACAAGGCTGACGAGGCTCTCCGACACCTTGATGAGAAGACTCTTCTTGAAGTCTTTGAGGGTGTGCCTACTTTCACATTCTCCAAGGCTGAACTTGAAGCAGGCATTCCTGTCCTCGATCTTCTTGCCACCAAGACAGGTGTGTTCGCATCGAAAGGTGAGGCGCGTAAGATGGTGCAGCAGGGTGGTGCAAGCCTCAACAAGAAGAAAGTGACAGATCCGAATGCGGTCATCACTGCTGACGAACTTCTCAACGGCAAATATCTTCTCGCCCAGCGTGGCAAGAAAAACTACTTCCTGCTCATAGCGGAGTGAAAGGTTTCCGTTTCCCGTTTCCCGTTTTCCGTTTTCCGATGAATCTTCGGACAACTGACAACTGACAACTGACAACGGACAACTCCCAACTAAATATCAGAATAAGGCGGTCCCTTAGTGGATCGCCTTTATTTTTGCACCGTAATCAACCCCACAGTTCTGGCTGCTACAGGTCTTGATTGTGGTATAGTCTTGATTCAATGCATAATGAATAATTGATAATGGATAATTGATAATTCAACATTCAACATTCAAAATTCAAAATTACCAAGGTCGCGGAGCTGTCGTGTTCAAAAACGCAGTTTTTGCCTCAACCCCCTCAACCCTCAACTCACAACTCAAAACTAAATATGAAAACATTCTCAATTCCTTTGCGCCTCCGGTCAGGCAAAAGCGATTATACCTGCGCAGACGGGGAAGTGGCTATGACTGAAAATTTGCAAGTGGCGAATTTCTCGAGCAATTCCAATTCTGAATCGGCATCGGGAGGCGGTTCACAAGATGGTTCTCTCGAAAACAATGGCAGTTTCGCCGGCACTTCGGTGAAACCGTTTAAATTGTCTCTTCCTCCGGCTCCGGAAGTGGAATTCGCACTCAAAAGGCGGGTGCTTGACGGCTGGAACATACATCCCGACACATTCCCATCTCTGGTTGTGGAGAAGGGCGAGGCAACGGAAGCCGGATGGGGGAGGAAGGCGATGCAACTGCTTTCCCGGTTTGAAAAAGACGTGAAAAGGCGGAATCTTTTTTTCGAGCCGTTTTTTGTAATGTCGGCATTGCGACTGAAAGACGGCTCGAGAGTGGTCCCGTCGCCGCCGGTTCTTATGATTCCCAATTCCGGGGCACCTATCGTGGCGGGCACAGATAATTTTGCAGTGGAGACAATGAAGATGGACATTGTGACGGCTGTATGCGGTCTGCAATGGAGAATAAGGGTTCCCGAAGAATTGAAATGCAATGAAGATGTGGCATTTATGGATATTCTCGTGAGTGAGCCTGTCCCGATGTATTCCCGAAAAGGTGAACCGACCGGATGCCATCGTGAAGAGTGTCTGAATTTTACGCATAGCATAGGATCCGACGGGTGTTCGGCTGAAAGACGCGTGGCGACAGAACGGATTGTGCAAGGTTGGCTGCCTGAATCATCCTCTGCAGCGGATATAATGAAAGCTATGCTCGAATCTGTAGATTTTTATGCGGTCAGCCGGGTGGCATTAACGGAATTGACTTCGAGTGAAGAATTCGGAGATGTCGATTTCAATTGTGGAGGATTGGCGATGATATCGGCTCATAGGCCGTATCGTCCTGATTTCATGCACCTCTCAGACGTCAGCGCGGCAGGGAGCGGTATGATATCCGGAAGAATGACAGTCTGGGACATGACGGTTGTCGCGCCTCTTCCGCTGCCTCTTTGCCGCTCGGCGGCTTATGTATCTGATGAAAGATATAATCCCAGATGGGTGTTCCATCCGGATCCGGCTGCCACGGCGTTCCGTTACACTGCCGGGGATGAAGTGAGGGAAGTTCCGTTGACTCATCATCCCGGATTATATGGTTCCTATTACTGGGGAGGATTGGAAGGGGAAGTGTCGGCTGAGACTGTTGTGCCGGAGACGCAGCCGGTTGATTCGCGTACTGTCAGGATTCCGGGCGGCGTTTGGAGAAGTGTTAAAGAGAATGCGTTGCTTTTCCACGACTCTTTGCTTATGCGGCTTGATGTCCGCAGGGTAATCTCCATGTGTCGTGCTTTCAGGGCTTCGGGACTTGTTGCCACAACATCCCCTACGGTCTATGCGTTCACTACCGATGGAGTGTTTCTGTTGAAAGAGATGGACGACGGCACATTTCGCGATGCCGGATTGATATGTAGCTATGTTTTGCGCGATGCCGGATCGTATGTGGTGAAAGGTAGGAGTGTGGAGTTTGTCACGACTGAAGGGGACGTCATGACTATCGACGGCACCACGGTTAAAAATAAATCGGCAAGCGGATCGGGAGACACTGTCTCCGGCTTGTCATCGGGGATTGCTTTTGGGCCGATAGATGCGACCGGTATTTGCAGACTGACAACGAGACCGCTCAAATTGGGAGATGCGGAGAGTTGGAAGAGAGTATGGTCAGTAAGATTGAGAGGAGATTTAGATCCGGGTAGATGCCGTATGGCTCTTTATGGGAGTGCGGACTTGCGCAACTGGAAAAAGATAGCGGAGAAGACCGGGTCAGCAATCGCCGGTATGTGGGCGCCCTGTTGTCGCTTCTATAAAATCGAGGCGGAATTCTATCTGAGCGGATCCGAAACCATCCAAGGCTTGGTTTTTAGTTTCAGTCTTACTTAACTCGCCTCTCGCCTCGGCAAAATCCAGCTGACCCCTAAGGTCTCGGTATGCTTTTAGGTCAGCATCATATGCCATTCTGTCGGCATCGCTTAGAGTGGCGTATGACGATTCCATCTCATCCAATCTGTCAAAGTTTACAAAAGGTTCAATATCTTTTCTATCAATAGCCATTGGGAGGGACATTATTGAAAACAAAGATAATACAAATCTTCCAATTATGCAAAAACAAATGGCGGATCTTCTCAGACCCGCCATTCCTGCTCATGATAATGTATATGCTAATACATTCTTAAAATAAGTAGTCACTAAAAATTAATGTACATATGTTGGCATGTTTTTTGCATA
>CAJTZQ010000078.1 GCA_910583795.1 uncultured Muribaculaceae bacterium | reverse complement strand
GTCATTTTGTGTCTTCATTGTTTTCTTGGGGAGATATTGAACGTAAGGAATGCCATCATCGGTAATAGCGATATTCGACATTGACAACTTCAGATAATCTCCAAAGGCTTTACGATGACACCACCCTTAGCAAGATCAATGTATTTATAGATAAAATCCAAGTCCGGAGTCAACCATACTTTGTCTTCAAATTCCCTCAGATAGTTAAAGATTGATTCTATCGCACGACGGTCTGTCTCGATATATGTTATATTATTTGCTGACAGATGATGCTGGAGTGGAGATAGTATTGCCCCTTTGTATACACACAACGGAGCAAAAGGATACTTTGCTTTTATCTTCTTGAAAAGGGCAATTTCTTCATCCGTTGGTTTGACCTTGAAAACTGGTTTATCAGCGGCTTTTGCATACAATCCTTTTTCAACCCGTATAATGCAGCCCGCTTTTACCAATCTATACAACAGACATGTCACAGTATTACGGCTGTATTTTGCAATAGCAGAAATCCAGTTCCATAAATCTTCAATTCCGAATGTGTTGGTTCGGTCTGAATATTCTAATATAAGAGTTTTACATGAAGTCATTCCAACGAATTTATGTTTTAAATATGTAATATTATTTTGGCAATATATCAAATTTATTGCCAAAATAATACTTCCTCTCATAAGACAGTAACCGGCACTTATTAGCCGCCAGAAAACCGGATGCAACAATCTTCAACTTTCGACAGACCATGCTTATGAAGCCACAAGTCAAGACGAATATACAATTGTCATTTGTACGATATCCAACTTCTTACTGAAATCGGATTTATGAAAATTCAAAGTAGTCAATAATTACTCTCCGTCAGATCTTTTTCGAGATTCTGACGGAGCCGTTTTTTAATAAGCACAAGCTACTTCTTTAAATTTTTGGATACATTGAAATAATCCAATACTCAGCGTCTTTAGAATTGTATCACAGAACTTAATAAAAATAATCTCACTTCATCTCATATCCTTTATGCTGATTCACTTAATTCTTCTTAAAAAATTATAAAAACAAATTTAGGGAATAAGACTATTCATTCAACATCCAAGTTCTCCAATCATCTTTAACTTCTAATGATGTTTGGATTGAAGGTGTTTGTTTTTTACCATTTATCACTAAAGATTGTTTGCCAACTGAATTTATCAGATTATCAGCCAAATCACCCAAAGATATATTCCCCTTAGAATCTTTAATATTTTTCAGAAGCCAATATGTAAACAATCCATGTTTTTCCTTTTCTAAAGGATATGCAGTTTCATCACCCTGAGCAGCTGAGAAAACAACCATTTTTCCTGTGGGTTTTGCTTGTTTTGCTTTTAAAACTACACCTCGTGCAGCCTGTAGCATTCCATCACCACGAAGTGATCCACTGAAACAAGCATCCATAAACACAAGAATTTTGTTTGATGGATATTTTGCCAGACGAGTGTAAAAATCAGATAGACTTAAACAAGTTGATAAATCAGAAGTATAACCATCGACAGGCAAAATATAAGAACTTGCTGATGACTCATCGGGAATGCCATGACCCGCATAATACACTATAAAATTTGCCTCACCAAAATATGCTTCGGCTATTTGCTCCATCAAGTTTAATTCACGTTTTATATTATTTAAAGTGGCATTTTTGATTAAATGAATATTTTCTGAAGGGATTCCAAGAGTTTTTTTACAATACTCTGCAAAAATTATTCCATCGTTTATAGCATTAGGGACATCAGCAACTTCTTGGTAATTCTCATTCGCTATTACGAGTGCAAATGTTGATTGATTGTGAGTATTTCCGATAGGAATATTAGTATCAACGCTTGCAATATTTGTCGTAGTTACACTCAATATTTTAGCTTGTTCCCCACATAGTTTTATATCCGTTTTTTTAGATAAGTTTGTCTGAGTTTCTTTTTGATTGTCGCATTTGGGTTGAAGAGATACTGATAATGAAGACATTGAAGTTTCATTATTCAGTTCCTTATCTGTTATAAGCCTACCATCTTTTGTGTATAAATATTCTATGGTAGTGGAAGTATCTACTTTTCTAGAACATCTCCATCCTATTTCAGTTGAAGAGATTGGATGTTTTGCTATACTCCATAAATAGTTAGCGCCCTTTAGAGAAAAAAGTATCCGAAAATTAGTGTCACAGATTATTACTTGATCTTCTTGGTTATCGTTATTTCTAGTACGAGTTCCCACTCTATATCCTATTATTTCTAGATTATATCTCAAAGGTTGTATAGATGTCTGTTGACAATCTAACACGACTTGCCCTTCAAGATTATATATTGGAAGAAGATAGGAGGTAATAAATCCTCCAATAATGAATATCGGTTCATTTTTACCTAAATCTAAAATTTCTCCACGTTGAAAAGAATAAACAATATTTCCTTGGGAATGAGCCTTATAATTGGGATTTAAGGCAAAAATTATAACCTCCCCATTCTCATTTTTTTCAAATGCTATTTTTTTATAATAGGGAGAAATTTCTTCTTTCCCTTTAGAATTGACAACTCCATAAAACCCTTTATCATTTTTAGACATGACAAGGTAACAATCACTGTGAGCAAGATAATTAACTTCTTTATATTGCTTTTTAAGACTTTTTTCTACCTCTTTATTATAAACACCCCAAATTGGAATTGCTAAAACATAACAAATTAAAAGAATCAAAGATCTATACATATTTGTAATAAAAAAGGAAGTGATATGTTGCTATCACATATCACTCCCGAAAAATCATGTATTTAAAGTTCAAAATTCATTCTCCAGATATTATAGCTTTCCTTTTTAGTGGCGCGGGATGATATAAAATATATTTGCTTTCCGTCTGCTCCCCATACCGGACAGAAATCAGCTCCAGGATGGAAGGTAAGTTGCGTTAATTGAGTACCATCTGGTTTGATAACAAATATATCTAAATTTTCTTTCTTAGTACTTGCCGATTTTGCATTTCCTTGCATTAAAATCCATTGTCCATCAGGTGACAAACTTGCATTTGAAAATCCTTTAGCTTTATCTGATACTATTAATGTTTCCTGTCCATTTATGTAATTCACTAACCATATCTCCGAATTACCGTCTTTTGAATTTCTTGTACAAAGAAATTCTTCATCTGAAATTGGCGACGCTTGATACCCCCTTGCACAATTAATCAATTCTCCTGTCTCTTTATTGAAACTCCATATGGAAGGTCCATTCTTTTCTAATCTGGTAAAGAAGATTACCTTTCCATTTTTAGACATTGGATTCATATCATAGTTATTTGAGGATATCTGTCTCATCGCAGATCCTTTATGTGCATCAATTGAACTTATTTTTGCTTCATCCAATCCTAATGATTCACTTACATATAGATTATCATCAGAACCCCACCCAAAATCCATTATATTCCTAAATGTTCTCTGGGTAGATGCACCGCTTCCGGAAGCCCTTCTTACCATGATATTGTTTTTATCATTATTTCGTGTAAGATAAGCAATTTCACTACCATCTGGAGAGACAGCTAAAGTTCTAAATGTCCACCACTGCAATTTAGCTTTTTTGCAGCCTGCTGCCACAGAATTGGCAATATTTCCTTTATCCCAAAATCTACCAGAAGTAGCGCCAACAACACTATTTGCCTCTTCGTCAGTGATCTTTGTTACATTAAGACCAGATTCTTCAACCACGTATTCTTCCTCTTGTATTTTCTTTGCGTATGTCGGGAACACCAGTTCCGCTATGAGAATACATGTAACTAAATGTTTTAATTTAAACATGATAATATAAAATCCCAAGACCCCTAATTGGGATAAATTACAATAAAAAAAGCGTAGGAGTCTGTACCTTGGTGCTCATCCCACGTTTCGAGGCTCTGGTATGCCCATTAGAGTTGAATGAGCATCCCGCAGAAGCCTACGCTGAATATGAATAATCTCATGCAAATAATACGCACGCACTATTTGCATGACGAATATAACATATCCGCTTGGCATCTACCGTCTGCCACACCCTTGACCCTAATTAGAAATTTACCAGATTTCGAAACGTCAAGAATATGCGTTTGGGTAAACGCTTTCCATAAAATATTTCACAGTCCCTCCCGCATTGCCCTGACCGGGCTTCTGCGAATCGGTCGGCACCGCAAATTTATAACTTAATTTTATTTTCTACAAGTCTATCCCAAACTTTTTTATCCTTCGTCCTAAATTCCATCCAATAATCCTTCAATCCACACACATCAAACACCCTTGTTAGTGAAGTTCAGTTTCAGAACACAAGAACACAAGAACATAAATTACAAAAGAAAAATAATCTCCAATATGAACTTAAATACCTCACTGGTTATTTTTGCCAATCTTTGTTCTTTTGCCCCATATCCACTTATATTCCTTAATTTTCTGTCCCTTTGTCCTTCTGTTCAATATTTCCTTTTGTCCCTTATCCTTATGTACTTCTGTCCTTGTGTTCTATATCAGTTTTTGTTCTTATGTTCTAAATCAATACTGTATTTGTGTTCTTATGTTAACCGACACTTAGTTCTCTGGACCTCAGGTCTGAAAAAGCTTTCCGTTGGACTATAAAGGCAGCCGTCACAACCATAATGCCGGTTATTACCCAAGTAATAGGATAAATAGTCATCAATGTATGAAACGAATCGTCAATACTTCTGAAAATGTGAACCCACACAAGTCTCAACACACATGTGCCGAATATTGTCAGCAACATCGGAGTCATCGAATAACCCAAAGCCCGCATGTATGACCCCGAAATCTCATAAGATGAAGCCATCCATTGAAGAACCAATACCGTATGAAACCTGATAAATGCATACCTCAACACCTCCGAATCCCCGCTAAACAAACTTATGCATGCATGTCCCTGCCAGGCAACTAACAAATTGCTCGCTCCACATAACACAACACTATACAACATACAGATGCGGAATACTCTTTTACACCTATCGTACATCCCCGCGCCATAGTTCTGTCCGGCAAATGCAATCGTAGCCCCACAGAACGCCGACACTATATAATAGCAATATCCTTCAAATGTGAGAGCAGCTGCCGAACCCGCTATCGCATCCGAACCGAAACTGTTGATTGCCGATTGAATGAACACATTTGAAACAGAAAAGACCATCGACTGCAAACCTGCCGGAATACCGATCTTCAGCATCTCCTTCAAAACAGGCATTGACACTCTCCATTTCTCCATTGTCAACTTCACAGGATCCGACTCTTTTGTCAGGAAATAAACTATGATAGCCGCATTCACTCCATTTGCTATGACGGTCGCCCATGCAACGCCCGCGACACCCATACTAAACACTCCCGTGAACAGCACGTCAAGAATCAGATTGCAAATAGTTGCCGCAAGTAATGAATAGAACGGAAGTTTCGTATCACCCACACTTCGCATTATCGCAGACCCGAAGTTATAGACCATTATAAACGGCATCCCGCAGAAATATATCTTAAGATATTGCTCGGCAAGATCTATCACATCCGTAGGGGAATCCATAGCCTCCAATATCAACCTTGCCAATGAATTACCGAGAAACATCAGAAAAAAACCGGATATCAAAGATACGACAGCCACCGTAGACACCGACCTGCGGACGGCATCATTGTCCTTCTTGCCAAGATAATTCGCTATAACGGCATTTGCACCGACGGCTATACCGAGAAAAAGATTGATAAGTATGTTGATGATAGAACCGTTACTTCCGACTGCCGCAACAGCCTGTGTGGTCGAATACCGTCCGATTACGGCAATATCCACAGCATTAAACGATTGCTGCAACACCCCGCTCAAAATAAGAGGAAGAGAAAACGCAAAAATTTTACCGAACAATGGTCCGTGGAGCATGTCCACATGATTGTCTTTCTTTACTATCTTTACCATAATGATAAACGCGACCGCAATTACTCCTGTAGAATCTTAAGCTTCAACTTTCTGATGCGAAAGTTAAATAAATAATACAAAACAGCTTTCGAAGCATTTTTCACTGCAAAGTTAAGACTTTATTTCCTAACTATAATAATCATACTGCAATTTAGGTAATTTTTAGCGTAATAATGGCTGTCAAAAAAATCGTCAATAAAGAACGATCCAAAATTTTCATAGATCTTCTCCGTTAATAATCAATAACACCCAATTAAACCATAACCACAAAAAACATCTTAAGATGTATGAAATAATCCACGATTTCCTCTCCTCATTTCTTTCTGAAAACATGGTGCAAAAGGCGTTTGCTCCCGTCACTTTGGTGACAATTGCCGTTCTTGCCTATCTTGCTTATCTCTTTTGCCACAGCATAGTGGCGATGGTCGTAAAAATAGTCACTAAGCGGACAACAAGCACTTGGGATGACGATCTATTAAACAGTAGATTCCTAAAAGCGTTCTCTCAGCTGGCGCCGGCGCTGTTGGTGGCGGCTCTGCTTCCCAATGCATTCGGAGAAGAAGGGAAACTATATATATGGTTAACAAAACTTACAGACTTCTATATCGTTTGGGCATTTGTTCACCTCTCTAACAGGTTCCTTCAAAATCTTTATAACGCTTTCGACAAACGTAAGAAATACAAGATCCATACTTTAAGAGGTGTGTTTCAAATTTTAAAACTTCTTCTTATATGCATAGGCATAATAATAGGAATTAGTATTCTATTCGACAAAAGTCCATTCGCGATACTAACTGCGGTAGGTGCTTCAGCCGCCGTGCTCATGTTGGTATTTAAGGACACTATTCTCGGTCTTGTGGCAGGCGTGCAGCTCACGGCAAACGACATGCTCAAGAAAGGAGACTGGATTGTGGTATCTAAGTCCGGGGCTAACGGAGAAGTGATCGACGTATCTCTCACAACCGTGAAAATACGCAACTGGGATAATTCCGTCACTACGGTCCCACCCTACACGCTCATCAGTGAATCATTTCAGAATTTCAAACCCATGCAGCAATCAGGCGGCAGACGGGTGATGCGGTCAATATATATCGACCTCAATTCTATCAAATTCTGCACTCTGTCGCAACTTTCCGGATTAAAAGAAAAAGGATTTATTGTTGATGAAGATATCGAAGATGCCCGCCATACCGTCAATATCGAACTGTTGAGGAAATATCTTGAACGATATCTTAAGACGAATCCAAATGTCGAGACAAAAATGACCCACATGGTACGTCAATTGCAACCTACCCCCCAAGGTCTTCCACTCGAACTATATTTCTTCACCAACAATACGGAATGGGTGACATACGAACACATCCAGTCAGCTATCTTCAACCATGTATATGCGGTAGTGTCGGAATTCGGTCTTGCCATGTATCAAGCCCCCTCCGGCAACGACTTTAAAGTTGAGAGTATATAGTTCATGGTTGAGAGTTTAGGGTTTATCGTTTAGGGTTTATCGTTTATAGTTTATGGTTTAAGAGCAATCTGAAAACATAAAAGTCAAAACTCAAAACCCAAAACTCAAAACTCCAACCCTGTTGCATATCTGAGCCGTATTTTGTAATTTCGCATATTAATTCTAACCGACATGCATAATACCGGAACCAACACCGTCCATGACGAATTTGACAGATGCCACCTCTGGCATCCCTATACCTCAACACACAATCCATTACCCACATACGTCGTAGACCATGCCCAAGGAGCTGAAATCTTTCTTGCCGACGGTACTCGGCTGATCGACGGGATGTCTTCATGGTGGTGTGTGATACATGGTTACAACCATCCGGTGTTAAACAAAGCCATCTCTGACCAGATTGAAAAAATGAGCCATGTGATGTTCGGGGGCTTCACCCATCGTCCGGCAATCGAACTCGGCAAGCTGCTCCTTTCCATCCTTCCTCCGTCGATGAACCACATTTTCTATGCCGACTCCGGAAGCGTGGCTACAGAAGTTGCGATGAAGATGGCCGTACAGGCTCAAAACAATCACAAACGGACAAACTTCGCCACTATCCGTTCAGGATATCACGGCGATACATGGAACGCAATGTCGGTATGCGATCCTGTCACCGGTATGCATGGTGCATTCGGTCCGGCGCTTCCCGTAAGATATTTCGCAGATGCCCCGTCATGCCGTTTTGACGATGAATGGGATCCCGCATCGTTCCTGCCGATGCAAAAAATTCTTGACGAACATTCCGATGAACTTGCCGGTGTAATCCTCGAGCCCATTGTCCAAGGCGCAGGAGGCATGAGGTTCTATCATCCTCAATACCTTCGTGAATTGCGACGCGCGTGCGATGAAAAAGGTGTCCTACTCATTTTTGATGAAATAGCCACAGGATTCGGACGCACCGGAAAACTCTTCGCCTGGGAACACGCCGGAGTCGAACCGGACATAATGCTTTTGGGAAAAGCGATAACCGGAGGGTACATGACTTTCTCTGCAATCGCCGCATCAGCCAAAGTGGCAGACATGATCTCTTCAGGAGAAGCCGGAGTGATGATGCACGGACCTACATTCATGGGTAACCCTCTTGCTTGCGCCGTGGCATTGGCATCTGTCAGGCTGCTGCTTGATTCCCCGTGGCAGGAAAGAATCAAGCAGATTGAATCAATCATGAAAGAGAAGCTTGCGCCTGCACGCCAACTACCCAATGTAAGAGACGTAAGAGTGCTTGGCGGTATCGGCGTTATAGAAGTTGACCAATACGTGGATTGTGGGGAATTCCAGAAACGTTGTGTGAAAGAGGGAGTATGGATAAGACCTTTCGGACACAACTGTTATATCATGCCACCTTACATGGCAGTCAGTGACCAACAGGTTGAAAAGCTCTGCGATGCATTGATAAAATTGGTAAAAGAGATGCCATGTCAGGAATAACTGAAATATTGTCATCCCTCGAAAAGGAACACCGTCTCCGGCATATTCCGGAGATTCCTGAGAGCGGCATTATCGACCTGTCGTCTAACGACTACCTGTCGTTAGGCTCCCGTTGCGAGGAATTTCGTGAGGAATTTTTAGACCGCTTCTCCGACACCGCATTTTCATCTTCAGCATCCAGACTCCTTTCACTCAAGCAGAAGCATCATAACGCTCTTGAAGAATATCTTGAAAGTCTCTATGGCAAACCTGCGCTCCTCTTCAATTCCGGCTATCACGCCAATGTGGGTTGTATAGGAGCCCTCACTCTCCCATCAACATTATTCGTATGCGACAAACTCATACATGCATCAATAGTTGACGGGTTGCGTATTTCAGGGAGTGAATTCAAACGTTTCCCTCACAATGATATTCTAAAGCTAAGGAAGATCATAGAAAAAGAATCTTCGAGATATGAAAGGATTGTGATCGTTGTCGAGTCGATCTATAGCATGGATGGCGACATTGCACCATTAAATGAGGTTGTGGCACTGAAGAAGGAATATCCCGAAATTCTTCTTTACGTCGACGAGGCTCACGCATTCGGAGTCCGTGGTCCCAAGGGACTTGGTGTTGCCGAAGAACTCGATCTTATCAACGACATAGATATCCTTATAGGCACATTCGGAAAAGCCGCCGCTTCCGCGGGAGCTTTCACCGTTTGTTCTTCCGAAATAAAATCCCTCCTGATCAACTGTGCACGCCCATTTATATTCTCCACGGCACTACCTCCGGTAAACATTGCCTGGAGTATGCTTATGACTGAGAAAATAGTCAATATGAGCGACGCACGTCTTCGTCTTGCAGCCATCTCAAAAGAGTTTTCCGACAGACTTGAAGAAATCTCAGGCAAGCCCACGGGATCATCTTCCCAAATAATTCCATATCTCACCGGAAATGCGGAAAAAGCTCTCGACATAGCAGCGAAGATGAGGGAAAGAGGAATCATAGCCCTTCCGATACGCAGACCGACTGTCCCCCCCGGAGGTGAACGTATCCGTTTTTCATTAGGGGCGGACATGAATATAAAGCAACTGAACCCGGTGTTCGAAATTTTGAAGGAAATTAAAATATGAAGATCGAATGGCTACATAAATCCGGGTCCCCTCGCTTGATTCTTATCTTTGCAGGATGGTCGACCGACTCACATTTCTATTCCCACGTATCTCATGAGGGATGGGACGTGGCTGTTGTGTCAGGATATTCCGATCTTTCATTTCAAGCAAACATACTTGACAACTACTCCACCGTTTCTGTTTTTGCATGGTCGATGGGAGTATATGTAGCCTCGCAGGTTTTGACAAATGATCAGGTCTCTTTGGCTGTTGCAATCAACGGCACCGAGTTCCCCGCGCATGATAAATTCGGTATCCCCGTTGCCATATTCGAAGGGACCGCATCTTCCCTCTCAGACCGTAATCTCGCCAAATTCAGGAAAAGAATGGCGGGTGATCAATTCGAGTCAATCAAAGATAGTCTTGACTCATGTTGTTACGATATTAACTCGCTTCGATCTGAACTTGACTTTATTCTTGAAAAAGGAATCATTTACGGTTATAAAGCCGGATCTCTGCGCTGGCATCGGGTTTATGCCTCTACTCAAGACAAGATATTCCCTTATCAGTCTCAAATCGATGCCTGGCAAAATAATCCTTTCCATCCCGACATCATAACCCTGAACTCCCCTCACTATGTAGACCTTTACCCAATTATAAAAGGTGTTCTTCCATCAGAGCAAAAAATCGGAGGCCGTTTCAAAAAGGCGATCACCACTTACGACACGCAGGCATCAGCACAACGTAAAATAGCGGAATGTCTGACAAATCTTTGTCCGGAATGCAGTCTTGACAATATTGTAGAAATCGGTCCAGGCACAGGTCTGTTTACTAAAATGATCGCAAAGAAATGCAGACCCAAACACATGACATTTGTAGACCTCTATGAACTCGATCATTTCAATGTCGCCCCGATAGAAGATTATATTATTGCAGACGCAGAAAACTGGATAGAAAGAGAGGCTAACAACAATCCAAAGTCTATGGATGCAATAGTTTCGGCATCGGCAATTCAATGGTTCTCAAATCCCCGAAGATTTTTCAAGAATGCTTCAAAACTCATAAAGCCGGGGGGAATATTTTTATGCTCCACATTTCTTCCCGGGAACCTATCTGAATTGAAAGAAATTGCGCCATTCGGTCTCATATATCGCACTCGTGAAGAAATTGAGGATTTACTAAAAGATTGTTTTAAGGAATTTGTACTTTCGGAAAAGACATTCCCGATAACATTCACATCGCCTCGAGAAACTCTCCTCCACCTCAGACACACCGGTGTGGGTGGATCCACTCATTCCTCCCTTCCTATCGGCGAACTTCTTTCCATCACTCCCTCCACACTAACGTATCGCCCGCTTTTCATTTTGGCAAAAGCATAATCTCCGGTTGATTCCATCTTGAATAATTCAAAGACCTGAACAACTCAAAAAAAGATTATTATTTATACGCAAAATTCAATCGCATTCAACTTGCATGAGTTGAATAATTTAATTAATTTCGCGGTAAATTTAAAAGCAACCTCAAAAAGGCTGTGAAGCATCTCCGACATCTATATCAAATTAACCGTAATACCTTTTTTCAACCCCATGATTACCACACTTCTAATAATCTTCATTGTAGGCTATCTCCTTATAGCCTCCGAACATCTCCTCAGCGTGAACAAAGCGACGTTCGCCCTCATCATGTGCGCTCTCCTTTGGGCTGTTTATTCACTATGCAGTCATGACCCCAACATCTCTACCGAGATGGTAGAAGCCTTGGGCGACACTTGCGAAATCGTCGTATTCCTGATAGGTGCAATGACAATAGTAGAGCTGATCGACCGGTATGGAGGATTCAAAATCCTGATCGACAGGATTCATGCATCAAACAAGCGCAGCCTTATGTGGATCCTTGCATTGGTGGCATTTTTCCTATCTGCAGTGCTTGACAACATGACCACCACTATCATCATGGTTATGATGCTTCGCCGTATGTTGAGTGATCAGAAGGAACGTTGGATTTTCGCTTGTATAATCGTGCTCGCAGCTAACGCCGGTGGAGCATGGTCCCCGATCGGCGACATCACGACAATAATGCTCTGGATGAAGAACTATGTTTCTTCCGTAGATCTTATCGCAAACCTCCTTATTCCTTCTCTTGCCTCCGTTATAATACCGGTGTTCCTCGCAAGCAGAATGATACCGGCAGCTGCCATGGAACCCCGTAACAGTCAAGACACCCGTATCGGCTATGACATGTCGAAAGAACATCCCAAACTTTCCAAGGTAATTCTTATATGTGGAATCGCAGGGCTGCTTTTCGTCCCTGTATTCAAGGCAACTACACACCTTGCTCCTTACATGGGCATTCTTCTTTCTCTCGGAGTGCTTTGGCTCTTAACTGAAATTCTCGTGCGTCATTACAAACTTGACGGAAAGATAGAGGGAAGAATATCTCAAGTGATGCGCAACATCGACATGTCTACCATCCTTTTCTTCCTTGGTATTCTTATGGCGGTCGCCGCACTCAGCCAGGCTGGTATTTTAGGTGAACTTGCAGGATGGCTCAACGAAACCTTCCACAATGTATACGCTATCAACGGCATCATCGGTGTGCTGTCTTCCATTGTAGACAACGTTCCCCTTGTGGCGGCATGTATGGAAATGTATCCTGTGGCAAACGATGCAATGATAGCTGCAGCTGCCGATCCCGCATACACAGCACTGTTTATTGAAGACGGACTTTTCTGGCATCTTCTCACATTCTGTGCCGGAGTCGGAGGCAGTATGTTGATTATCGGTTCGGCAGCCGGAGTCGTGGCAATGGGTATCGAAAAAATCCCGTTCATGTGGTACCTCAAAAAGATTACCTGGCTCGCCTTCATCGGTTACATTTCCGGTATGGCTATAATCTGGCTTGAAACCCTCTTCCTCTCCATCTGATCACTCAAACTCATGACATGTTATTTGTTGTGGAGTCGTATGCTCCACAACAAATTAAACTCCATCTGATCACCCGAACTCTTGGCATATTGAAGTCATGGTTTTCAGTTGTAAAGAATGCATAACCGACTATTATTACATATTGGTCTTACAACTCCTTGAGGGTGTGTCGTAATGAACTGCACCCTCATTTTCATTATTGACAAAGCACATTTTATGATAGGAATGCAAAAGCACAGGTGAACATGTATGCCACCGGACTCCATGAAGTAGGCAGTAGCGCGGTAGAACATTATTCCATGCTTGAAATCCGCGACCTGTTCATGCTCCTCTGCGCCGCCTTCAATCAGCCCCGATACCGGGTTGACAAGCAACTGAACGTACTCCCGGATGTCGAATAGCATGATGACTTGAAAAGTAATTCATGTATATTTCATCTTTAAGTGAAATATTTGTTGTACCTTTGCGTTATAATATCAAACGCCAATATACAAGACCATGAGCGAAGTGGAATTATACCTTATTCAGGATGGTGAGAACTGCACAATCTATACTTTGCAGTTTCTACGTGATGTCGAATCCGAATTTGAAAAATTTGTTTCCAGATTTAGGGAAGATGCCGAGTACAGCGAGGATTTCTCGCGTATCGCCGCATTTATCAAGCGAATTGCCAAGACGGGAGCGTTGGAACGATACTTCCGTCCGGAGGGCAGAATGAATGATTCTGTTGTCGCGCTGCCTGTGACATCTTCAAAATTGCGACTTTACTGTCTGCGCCTGTCAGACAGGATTCTCGTTTTGGGTAATGGCGGAGTGAAGACATCGCAACGACATGAAGACGACACCCTGCTGAACGGTTATGTGATGACCCTGCAAAAATTCGAGAAACTACTCAGACAGGAAGTAGCCAACGGCAATGTGAATATAACAGAATCGACCATAGAAACCGATAATGTTTTTGAGTTATGAAGCGTACATCCAGAACACTTGAAGAAATGCTCGGCCCGATTCCTGCAAATGTCCAAGCAGAGGTCGACCTCTCTTTTGAAATATCCGACCGCATCGATGCCCTTATGCGGCAACGTGGCTTATCAAAGAAACAATTTGCCGATGCCCTTGGTCGCAGACCAAGCGAAATCACAAAATGGTTGAGCGGTCAGCACAATTTTACCATCGCTACTCTCGCCATGCTTTCCTCCTTCTTCGGTCAGCCGATTATTACGGTTGGTTAAATTCAGTAACGAATATTATGGCAAGCAAGGCAATTAAATTTTTGGAGGAACATCAGAGTGAGACCAAGGAAAATGCAGGTTGGCTCCGCTGGTCGCGTCAGCTTGCCGTAACCCTTATAGGCTATATGCAGGACAACGGCCTCAAAAGAGCCGACCTCGCCGCTCGCCTCTGCGTGAGTCCGCAATATGTGAGCAAACTTCTTTCAGGCACCGCAAACCTCAGTTTCAAGAGCGTGGCCAATATCGAGGATAAGCTCGGCATTTCTTGTTTTGCTATGACATAATAAATTATGGCGAACCATTGATAGTAATAAAGGGTAGTTTCCCCATTAAGGAAATACTTCGCTTGCGCGAGCAACGATTTTAGGGATCGGTTTTGCCCGGTTGGAAAGAGTAGTCGCAAGGCCGCTCTTTTTTATTTTCATGTATTTTAGTCAGCGCATGAGATTCTGCCGGGACACAAGAATACCGCACAAAGTAAACAACGGGAATCCGGGGTCATACTTTGCGAGATTATGGTCTCCACACTCGTCAATGAAGAGATAATATTTCGACTTCGTTGTCTTTCCCATCGTGGTTTTCAACGCGAAGATGGAGGGTTATTCATTGGATTATTGGAAAAAGTTGTTGGGAAACGGAATAATCCGACAGAATGGCATAGAGTTATATTATAGTTCCGGGATAAGACAAAACCAAATTTTTATCATGATGTTTGTAGCGACAGCTATTCTTATAGGCATCATGGGCTTTATAAGTTACTGCCGGGTTTTATAAGCTTAAAAAGTCCAAAATATAGGGATAAGTTAGATGTAAAGGGAGCCACAAGTTATTGCCTGTGGCTCCCGATTATTTATCTTTTTCCAAAACCTCTCTTGACAGTCTGTTTCAATGAATGCCATTGCTCTTTGAGCCATTGGAATATTCTTGTTCCATTAATATGCAGGTGGAACTTGTTATCAGATGGGCCGCGGATGAATTTGAATGTCGTGCCTGCCACGACTTCAATCTTCTCACGTTTTTCGGGATAGTCTAAAGTTACATTATTGCCAAGGTATCGTCCACCTCCGTCCATCAGTTTTCGGGCGAAGCTGTCAGGAATGCCGACTTGTTCACATTCTTCCAAAGCCGGAATCATGGCGATTGTATCGGGAAAGTACCTTTCAATTTTGGATATAACATCATTATGCCCCCTGACGATACTT
>CAJTZQ010000077.1 GCA_910583795.1 uncultured Muribaculaceae bacterium | reverse complement strand
TGTGGTCCTTTCAAGCCCCAGATTGTTAGAATCACCGATGGTGACAGGCTTCGTCTTAGAAACTGTTTAAATTTATTTGTCGAAGGAATTGAGAGGATTTGTCAAGCAGATTTTTGATATTTATGATGGAGTTATGGGGTTCCATAATGACTGAATAAATATCATAAAGATGCCGACAAAGATCTCAATGACAAGACAAAATAAATTTTAAACAGTTTCTTAAACTGCGATAAGAGTACATTGACATTCTGGTAAACTGTCGTGCAGATCCCTGACACTGGATCTGGCGTGTCGGGGTCATAAATATCAGGCTCTCCGAATCACGACAGGGCAAACTATCATACGGCAAACCCGCAACAGGTTCCAATACATACTCAATCGAGAATAATTGCCACGGAATTTTGCGATAATTTTCAACCGCAGGCAAAGCTATGTTGAACCACTATTGAGAACCACCGCCAAGGCTGCCGCGATGACCTTGCCATACAATCAAGGAATCCGGAATCAAGGAATCCGATCCCAAAGAATCCTAAACGACTTGGATATGTAGAGTCTCAAATCATCAGTGACAAATGATTTGAGACTCTTTTTTATTTAAGACCCCACTTAGAGGTCGTTGAAGATTAAGGGGTTAACAACCCTCAACTTTCGTAAGCGAAAGTTGAACTATTCATTTATTGGAACTTCGGCTTAACAGTCCGACAATCCAAAGAAGGAAGACGGCTCCGACTACTGAGGTGATCAGATTTCCGATTATACTCGAAGTTGAAATTCCGATTAGCCCGAACAGCCATCCTCCGAGAACACCTCCGATGATACCTACAACCAAATTAACAATGAGACCGAAACCTCCGCCACGCATCAATTTCCCGGCTACAAAACCGGCAACTATACCAATAAGAATGTACCAAATGAAACTCATAACATTTTGATTTAATAATATTAAACAATCCGGCTAAAAATACTTGCCGTTACTCTATCGAAACATGATTAATCTCCATTTGGTTCATTCCACATATCGGCAAAGGCAACCATGCTCAGGCTATCGTTTCTCTATTATAACAGGCGCTGACGGAAGTCCGGAATAGACATGTTTCTTTTCCTTTGCCTGAAATGATTTATCAAATGTAGCGGCTTCTTCGAGCGAGTCAAACGAACCGGCTATCACATAAAACATTCCTTCGGGATTCTGCACCCCGAATGCCTGATAACCTTTGGAGAACAGATCGCTAACCAAGGCGGCACAGTTAGTTTTCATTTTATATGCACACACCGCGACATTATAACGATGCATTTCATGTTCGACACCGTCAATAAATTTAAGATGTTGAACCGTCACATAAACCGTGTCACCGTTTACGATCCTTGTCGCCGGACCATCCACTTGCTGAAGTTTGCCTCCCGGGATCCCTAACTCGGAATCAAGAGTCTCAGAAGCCTGGCGTTTATTGACGGCGGCATCGTATGCCGACTGATAGTTTTTCTCCGTAGGTTTACATCCCACGATCGTCATTGAAACCAGTGTCAATAAAACGATACTTAATTTCTTTATTAAACTACACATATCTACAGTGTTTAAATATTATTTAAATTTCGCAAGCTCACTTAAGGTGAGCGCATCAATCCCTCAAATCTGCAAAATTACAAAAAATGGAGACACTTTATATAAGTGCCTCCATTTTATTCACAGCTTCAAAAGAAGCATCTATTAACTTTAATGGTAATCATTAATCAACCTGGATTACAAGGAAAGGAGTCATACTCCAGAATTGCTTGGCATTGGTGATACGGATTGTTTTGGTCTTATCAGCATTCTCCTCAATCTGATAAGAACCCTCCGGCATATTAGTCCAAATCTTGACTTTCTTGCTACCGGTAGGAATTACAGAAAGAGAACGCTTGTCTGCCTTGGTGAAATAAGATTCATTGAAATCTCCCTTTAGCACTTTTGTCTGACCGAGGAATTTCTTCTCAAGAAGACCATTCTTCTTAAGCTCTTTATTTGTTCCCATGGCATAATAAACAGTATTAGCCGCGTTTTCAACAGCCTCGGTAGCCGCTTGAGCTGCTTCCTTGGCTTCCGTCTCAGCCTTTACCTGCTCCTGAGTTTCAGTCACCTGTGTGGTCAATTGTTCGATCTGACCCTTTGCAGAAGCAAGATCTGACTCAAGCTGAGAAATTTTCTGATCCTGCTGCGCGATACGATCCTTGAGCTGGGTGATAGTCTTACCCATCACGCTATTCTCTTTGCCGCTTGCTCTAAGCTTTGCTTCCATGTCTGCAAGAAGTGCCTTGTTAGAAGCGAGACGTGCCTTGATATTGGCAAGATTCTGACGGATCTCTGCACGGCGGTCTACATTATCACCGGAACCCATGTTATATAGTAGACCCTCCTGCATATTGATTGAATCAAGACCGGTATAGATATCTCCCATAAGGAGCATAAGAGAGTCATTAAAACTGTTAGCCTCGGCGTAGTCTGCCTGAAGTTCTACGATACGTGCCGAATCTTCAGCTAATTTTTTGCTGTTGCCTGAGCAGGATGCGAGCAAAAATGCCCCAATTCCTAAAATGATAAAACTTTTCTTCATCTTGAATATTTGTTTTGGCGGCATTGCCGCGGTTATAGTTTATAGTTTTAAGTTTAATCTTCAGAGTCGCGTGTTTTTTTGGCACGGCCTCCGATAATAATAACGATTTCACCCTTGGGTTGGTTCGATTCAAAATATTTTGAAAGTTCACCAAGTGTGCCACGATGATATGTTTCATGTATTTTTGAAATCTCTCTACACACACATGCATCTCTTTCCTCGCCAAAACTTTCTGCAAGTTGGCGCAAAGTGCGCGGCAATCTTTTAGGAGATTCATAAATCACAATAGTCCTGTCGTCGTCGGAAAGTAACGACAGCCTTGTCGCCCTCCCTTTTTTAGGAGGCAAAAAGCCTTCGAACACAAACCGGTCACACGGCAATCCGGATGCCACCAACGCAGGCACGAATGCCGTCGCTCCCGGCAGGCATTCAACATCTGCCCCCAATCTCCTGCATTCCCTGCTAAGCATAAAACCGGGATCTGAAATGCCCGGTGTGCCGGCATCTGAAATCAATGCGATGTTTTCACCCCCCAATACCCTTTCAGCTATCTTTGGAGCCTCCTCATGCTCATTAAACTTATGATGGCTGCGCATAGGTGCCGATATGTCGTAATGCTTCAGCAAAACTCCCGAGGTCCTTGTATCCTCGGCAAGTATCAGATCTGCATTTTTCAACACCTCTACAGCTCTGAATGTCATATCTTCCAGGTTGCCCACAGGGGTGGGAACAATGTATAATTTACCACTCATAAACCTGATCTTTATATAAGGGAAGGGTAAACCAATAAGTAGCGCCTTATTTGAAATAATTCTTAAGAATTTCAAGAAAATCAATCACTTCTTCTCTTTGTGGATTCCACTGAAGCTCCCCAAGGAAATAATCTTCCGCCTCATCATAACTGTCCATGGAAGCAACAAGTGCAAGTGTCGTGTTGAAATCGGCGTCAGAATTACAAAACAGATCACGTTTGAATCTGTATCTGTCATTAATAGTAAAGACAAGCTTGCCACGAGGTTCTACAATCTTGTGTGGCTTTGGTGCAGTTTTTTCGCTCGGCAAAGTGTATGAAGCAAACGCGGGCTCATCCATTTCATCAACTTCCGGCTCCCCGATTTCTTCAATTGCCGTAGCCGCCACAGGTTCTGATTCGCTGACCTTATTCAGGATATCGCTATCCGGCATATCACTGATTTCATGCAGATTGTCTTCCCCTTGCTTTTCGACTTCTGTATTAACTTCAACTATAGCGACAGCTTCATTACCGCTACATTCTTCATCTTCTTCAGAAACGATCTCTTCCGGCACTCCATCAACATCGTTTTCTTCAATCTCAGTGTTTATTTCAATCTCAGAGTTTTCTGCATTATCAGAAACTGCTTCAGGTTCACTTTGATTGATTTGGGAATCTGCCCCTATTGTATTTACAAGCTGAGTCAAAGAGTTTGCTTTACGCACAATCAACTCCGGGAGCGATTGCGGACAATCTTCGCGGGCAAGCGCAAGATGCACTAACCCTTCCAATTCATAAATATTATCAAGCAGACAGTTTAATTCTTCTTTATTCATCTTCTTCTGAATTTATAACCTGTTGATTTGGCTCAACTTGCTTTGGTTCGTTAATAAATATATCCAACAACATATTTTCGGCAGCTTTCCTTACCCGGTCGCGCTTCCCGACTATGTCGTTCATTATGATGACCACGGAGTGTGTCGGCACATAATCTTCATCGAGCTTATACCCGGCATAACACTGAATTCCTTTCATGCTTCCTGTCTTCATGGCTATATAGCTGTCAAGAGGAGTTTCTGCAAGAAATTTTTTCAATGTCCCTTCCTGTCCGGCAAGTGGAAAAAAGGAAGCGTATGTGGCATCTCCACTCATCTGAGTCAAAATGCCGTTCATAAACTCAGCCGTCACCCTGTTTTGGCGGGAAAGTCCTGAACCGTCGATTATCTCCACACCCTCCATAGGCATTTTCCTTTCAACCCAAAAAGCATACTCACGGTTCGCCGCACTTGGAGTGGAGCCATCCTTGCCTTCAAGCTTACCATATGTACGAAGCATTGCTTCAGCAAACATATTGTCGCTTCTCATCATGCAAGAACGCATAATTTCATCTATTGGAGGTGAAACATGATCAAATATCTGTGTTCTCTTCCCAATTCCCAAATCCTTTTCATCTATGGAGATCATCTCCTTGGCAAGAGCCGATTTCAACCTTGAAATAAAAACAGATGATGGATTTTCCACAGATCTGCCACCTCTTGCGTTGTTTTCAAAATTGAAGGCATGTATCCCTGTGCCATATGATTCTCTGAAATCCGCAGCCATCCAGGAATCCGGTCTTGGACTGCCTGCAAATTCTGATTCGTCTATAATTATCTTGCCTTCAATTTTGTTTATTCCTGCAAGACGCAATGCATCTGTTATTTCCTCTATTATATTCTGACCATATGGCTCAGACATAGAATTAACCGATGGGTCGCATGCCCCGACTATCACTAAATTTCCCCGTAAGATACCCATGTCAAGCGGACCGTCAATAAATATCCCGGTATGATAACGATAATTCGGACCGACCTTATTCAGCAATGCCGCAGTTGTGACAGACTTCATAATAGAAGCCGGGATCAACGGTGTCGAAATGTTGTGACTTCCTATTACCTTATTGTCTGACAGGTCGGTGATCATCACAGCCACCGACTCAGGTTTTATTCCGCTTGCTTTGACAAAACGTTCAACCACAGGATTTGCATCCTGTGCCATGGAGTCTGCCCAGCAAGCAATAAGCGCAATTATTAATAATATCTTTTTAGTCATTCTTAAATTTGGTGTGACGTCATTTGAAACAAAAAATCATTGAATCGACATCAATCTGAGTCTACAAAGTTACAAAAGTTTTCGGAATTTTGTTCAAGTTTTTTGTCACTTGAGAAATAGTTGCTAATTTTACAACTGAAAATAATTCCGCTAACCAAAATTCCGATGGATATTTCAGACTCTCCCGTCAGACGCCCCTACACTTTCGACAGAGTGGTCAGGATTACGTTTACAGTCATTCTCTTGATTGGAATCCTTTTTATGCTCGAATTACTGAAGGGTGTCCTTCTCCCATTTTTAGTAGCTTGCCTTATTGCCTACATGCTTGAACCAATTGTGAGATGGAACATGAAAATCACAAAACTGCAAACAAGGTTTGTTCCTGTGCTTCTCACACTGTTTGAAGTCTCAGTAATAGTAGCCGGATTCTTCATAATCTTTATTCCATATCTTGTGTCAGAAACCAACGAAATGACACAGATGCTTCGCCACTATGCCTCTACAAAAATTCAGATACCTCACTTTTCGGACAGCATCCATTCTTTTTTAAGAGAGAATATCGACTTTGAAAGAATCTCTAAATTGCTTTCCAAAGAGGAATGGAAAGAACTTATCAAAAGCACGATTTCATCATCCTGGACATTTCTTAGTTCCGGTTTCGCCTTTTTATTCGGGGTTCTCAGCTGGCTGATTGTAGTGCTCTATGTTATTTTCATAATGCTTGATTATGAGAGAATCATGCAAGGATTCAAGCATCTCGTCCCCGTCAATCATCGCAAATGGGCATATCAAATTGGTAACGACATTAAAAATGCCATGAACCGATATTTCCGAGGTCAATTTTTAATCGCGTTTATTGTCGGGATATTGTTCTCTATAGGTTTTCTGATAATCGGGCTGCCTATGGGGGTGGTGCTCGGATTGTTTATAGGGATTCTAAATATGGTTCCATATCTGCAGCTGATCTCTCTCCCTATAACCGTGATGCTGTGTATAGTCTGCACTGCAAGCACAGGCGTCGATTTCTGGGTAATATTTTGGGAGAGCATGGCTGTCTATATCATTGTCCAGTGTATACAGGACCTCATCCTCACTCCTAAAATAATGGGTAAAGCCATGGGGTTGAATCCTGCTATCATTCTTCTTTCCCTCTCGATATGGGGATCTCTGCTTGGATTTATGGGGCTTATTATAGCTCTTCCACTCACCACCCTCCTCCTTTCATACTACGATATCTATGTAGTGCAAAGATATGGGAGGCACATCCCTGAATCTGACGAATAATCATTGACTTATATATCATAAAAACGGATGATAACTCTACCAATCTCTTACGATCTGGAAACCGCGATCCAGGAAACTGTCTCAGACGTGGAGACTGCTGCTTATACTGAAATCAACGGTGACAATCACGCTTCTGCAGAAGAAGACCACACAAACGGACTCATAGGCGACCTTGCTTGGATTCTTCTTTTAGGAGCCGTTGTGACTCTTTTGTTCAAAAAGCTTAAACAACCGGTGGTGTTGGGTTACATTCTTGCAGGATTTCTTGCAAGCCCTAAATTCGTATACCTCCCGTCGATTTCAAATCTCGACAACATCGAATTTTGGGCAGATCTCGGCATCGTAGTCCTTATGTTTACCCTCGGACTTGAATTCAGCTTTAAGAAACTGATGAATGCAGGGTCGTCGGCGATAATCACAGCTTTGATAATAATCACAGGAATGACGTTTGCCGGTTTTGGAGTCGGAAAAATATTACATCTTAACTCCATTAACTGCATTTTCCTTGGCGGAATGATTTCGATGTCGAGCACCACCATCATTCTTAAAACCCTAACTGATCTGGGTATGCGACAGAAGAAATTTGCATCCCTTGTGCTCGCCGTTCTCATTATAGAAGACCTTTTTGCTGTCTTAATGCTTGTCTTATTGTCTTCTCTGGCTATGGGAAATGTAGAAGGCATGGAGCTGCTTTTTTCTATCGGTAAATTAGTATTTTTCCTGATAATATGGTTTGTTGTCGGAGTCTATTTACTACCTACATTCCTTACCAAAGTAAAAAGTTTCCTTAACGATGAAACTTTGCTTATTGTAGCAATGGGGTTATGCTTCTCAATGGCTGTCTTTTCAGTGACATGCGGTTTTTCTTTGGAACTTGGTGCTTTTGTCATGGGCTCTATTCTTGCGGGCACGATGGCGGCAGAGAGAATGGAAAGAGTGGTTCAGCCTGTGAAAGACCTTTTCGGCTCTGTATTCTTTATCTCTGTTGGCATGATGGTAGACCCGGGTATACTCGTTGCATATTGGTGGGAGATACTACTTCTGGCTGTGGTTGTCATCTGCGGAATGATATTCTTCGGAACACTTGGAATGTTGGCTACCGGTCAAACACTTCGCGTTGCAATTGAAAGCGGATTCACTTTGACACAAGTGGGTGAATTCTCTTTCATCATTGCTTCTTTGGGTATGAGTCTCGGAGTGCTCGAACCTTCCCTATACCCTATTATCGTAGCGGTTTCTGTAATTACTATATTCACCACTCCGTATTTTGTAAAAATGTCTCAACCGGCTTATGATATCGTTGAAAAGCATCTGCCGGCAAAACTTGGATTTCTTATCGACAGATATTCAAAACAGGTGACCGACTCAAGCGAAACCAAACGCTTATGGCGTGACATCTTGAGCCGATATGTATGGAGAATAGTGCTCTATTCCGTAGTGTTGCTTGCCATAATACTCATGTCAAAACAATTCCTCTTCCCCTTATGTAAACAATATCTGGGTGATTGGGGGAGACTGTCTGCCACAGCAATCACGTTTGCCTGCATGCTCCCATTCCTGTTCGCTCTTTCTTTCAGTTCAACAAAACCTGATGAAAAAATGAAGCTTCATGCTTCGGCAAGTTTTTATGATGTCCCGCTTGTGGCAATGAAAATCATACGCTATCTCGTCACCTTGTTTTTCATAGTCTATTTGATGACGATAGCGTATAATTCCTTGATTGCTTGGATTGCAGGCGTTGTCTTCTTTGCTTTGATAATCATTTTCGCATCTTCGAAACTGATGTCGAGATATGGCAATATGGAAAAGAAATTTATCGACAATCTCAACATACGCGAAAACACACGCCTCGGGCTGAACAATAACCTTGTAAGCGATCTTCACCAGGCATATATCCAAGTCGGGGCTTATTGTCCGTTTGTTGGTGACCGGTTGAAAGATTCCGGATTAAGAGATGATTATGGAGTGAGCGTGTCAAGCATTCAGAGAGGCGACCGGATGATGCCGCTGCCCTCTGTCGATGCCAGAATATTCCCCGGAGATGTTCTCGGTGTGATCGGTACGGACGAACAGATCAAAAAACTTAACGACGATATCGAACGAGACGAAAAAGCTTTCCAGTCTGTACAGACCACTCAACCGGAAATAGTTCTTCGAAGCATCAGGCTTACATCAAAGTCGCCAATTATTGATATGCCTCTCGGACAGACCAATCTACGCACTGATTTCTATAGTATGATTGTAAAGGTGCAGAGAGGTGAAGATGAATTTGAACAACCCGGACCTTCTACGATATTAAGGGAGGGGGATATTGTCTGGGTTGTCGGAGATGCTTCCCGATTAGATCTTATGAAATAACTATCCGAAAAATCTTTATTTATATTCAAAATCACTTGCATTGATGTTTTTCATCAAAATGCAAGTGATTTTTTCATTTCTTATAATTAAGATGATAACACTTTTTTTATAATTTTGCAGCACATAGAAATTTCCTCAGTAATGAAGTGATTTAAACTTTTTCTTTTAAGGTAAAAAGCCACAAGAAAATCAATCTCCGTAAAAAAGTTTAAACAACTTCGTAATAACCTCTAAACATTTCCATCATGAAAAAGACATTTATATTCCTATTATTGATCTTTTCATCTCTAATGATGTTTTCGGCTACGAAAGAAGAGAAAAAATATCGTAAATTCATTGAAAAATATGATGTGCCGACTATCGCTAAAGACACTTGCCATGAAAACCCAGCGGCATTCTGGTCTTTGGCGTTATCCGACAATCTGGATTTCAATCTATTTCTCAGAGATATAAAGAAAAACAAAGGGGCAGAAAAAGAGGCTCTACTTAAATATTCAAAGTTACCTCACTTCTACGCTTCGGTCAATCAATCTGTGATTGAAGACCTCCAAGGTTTTTGCGACACTTTATTATTAAACATGGGGATCTCACCATTAGACTTGAAATGCTCTCTCCACATATTATATTCTGATGAGATAAGAGCTTTTTCAGCACCCACAGACGATGGCTTTGCAATATGCGTAACCTCATCCCTTTTCTCAAGGAAAGGTGTAAGCGCGTCCGTGTTGAAAGGGTATATAGCTCATGAATTCGCTCATGGGGCTCTAAAGCATAAACTAAGAAAATTATATAGCGACGCAAAACAACGGCGTAAAGATAATGTAGTGGGCGGAATCCTTTTAGGTGCGGTTGTCGCAGCCACGATCGGGATAGAGGCGACTCTCCCCGCCGACAGTTATGATGACGACAACTTTATCGAGGAACAATACCGTTATGAAAAATATGTGGATGCCTTAGATAAAATAAAAGATAAGCCAAAATTGAAAACCGTACAATACAATTTCTCTTATACCGATGATCAGATTAGAGAAGCAGATTTGTATGCATATCGGTTCATGCAAAACATCGGTAAAGGTGACGATTACATCACCGGACTTGAAATATTAGGATCAGCCTATGAGGAATATAAAAACAAATTTGATTATGATCCGGAAATTCCGACACGTTTAAATTTTATCAAATATGTGAAAGATCATCCGTTGATGGGCAAGAGAATGAAAGTAAAATAAAATAGAGAGCGCATCAAAATTTGAACTGACCCCAAAGTTATTTGCCTAACTTTTGTGGTCAGTTCAAATTTAATATATCCTATTTTTCAGTAAGGCAATCCCGTTCCGATAAACCCTATAGTGACGTTATCATCGAAATCAGCTCTGGTAGGAGCCTGTTCAGACTGATACAGACGTCTGCTGAGGCTCTCAGATATAGACTCTTGTGAGGGAGCAAACCAAAGTCCGTTCCATTTCCAATACCATGTCCCGACATTATCATAACCTGACCACTCTTCTTCCACACCCGGAAGTTGAAGCACATTATTAAACTTATCGCCGATGCCAAATTCTCCTCTCGGGGCATCCACCTTGACAGAAGAGTCAATCAAATTGATTACGTCGATTTTACCTTCACCGAAATCATATGCAACAAAATGTCCTCCCTGCGGTCCTTTAAATTCTATTGTGACGGCATCGGGAGAGGCTCCCATCTCTTTATAATTGTATAAGCCCGGAATTGAATCAGGCAAATCATTTATAGATTGACCTATCCAGATACTTCCCACGCCCTCTTTTGTCAATAGATTATTAGCTGTTTCTCTCACTTCATCTGTTTCTTCCAAGACATCAGTTATGGAATCCGAATCTACTGTAGTTTTACTACTATTGCCGGAACACGAAGCTAAAACAATAGACGCTAAAGCAAATAAAAATGTCTTTTTCATGAAATATAATGTTTAAAGTATTTTATCACATATATGATTTTTACTTCTTTACAGGCTCAGCCGCCAAATTGCTCGGGATATATGACAACAAGATTATGATGCGAAAAATTTCTACCCAAGAACGTTGGAAGATTTTCCATGTCTCCGGAATAAGAAATAGAACCCTTTCTCGCGCCAACGACCATGAAAAGATCCTCTTCTTCTATATCGGCTGAACATAATATGAAATCATCCCAGCTATGAAGTTCCCGATATTCATGACGTATTTCAAAATGCTCATCTTCAAGGACATTTTTTATAAATGACGCTGTCGCATGATAAGCCATAAATATCACCTTACAGGCAAGCTGACCTGCAAGATTGCCTATCCTCTCCACCCATGTCTGAAACCCAGTCTCATATTCCGCCTTATCGGGCACAAAGACCATTATCCTGTTTAATGTCATAACAGGTGAATAGCACCGTGAAATAAAAATCATGCGATGTGTTGCCTGCAGCAGTTGCTCGATCATCGTGCCATAAAACGTATCGACTATATTTGATTTCCTATGCAAACCGATCATAATATCGCTTGCCTTATTCTGTTTTGCTTCGTTTGTGACTCCGGCAACAACGTTCACGTCATACCTCTCTATATCGTTAACCTCGATATCTACCGCCTGAGCAGCTGCCACAGCCGAACGCAATGCATTTCGTCCCATTTCAAGAGTCCTGGTGTCGTCAGAATTTCTAACGAATAGCGCAGTGACAGGATTCTGATTTCTTGGATTTCGCATGAGCAATGCCATACGCATCAAGCCTTCCGCGGTGACAGGGTTGGCTACAGCCACAAGCTGACGGGCATACTCACCCGGCACTCGCTCACCGTCTGATTTCAGTTCTGCCTCTGTGCGTTCGATACGCAATTTTTTTGATGCATTCTGAGTTGTAACAGTCGACACAAGACAACACGCCAAAATCATGAGTACCGCTCCATTCATCATGTCTTCGGTAAGCAAGCCATGACTATATCCTATCATAGTGGCGGCAATTGTGGCGGCTGCTTTTCCTGAAGTCAGACCAAACATTATACTTCTATCGTTTGATCCAAATCGAAAAAGTTTTGCACCCACGTATGCGGCAAGCCATTTTGAAGCCATCGCCACAACTACCATGTTGAGCGCAACCCATCCCACCTGCCATCCTTTAAATATCACGTGGATATTTATAAGCATACCCACTCCTATCAAAAAGTAGGGTATGAAAATAGCGTTACCCACAAACTTAATGCGTCCCATCAATCCGGAACGTGCAGGGATAAAACGGTTTAACACAAGACCGGCATAAAATGCACCCAAAATCGCTTCCAATCCTATAAGCTGGGCAACAAGCGATGCAATAAAGACCATTGCAAGGATGTAGATATATTGGCTTACCTCATCGCTGAATTTTCGGAAAAAGTATTTGGTTATATACTTAAATGAAAAACCTATTGCTATAGCATAACATGTCAGCAAAACAAACAATACCCCGAATCTCTTGAATGTAAAACCCCCGGAAGCACTGTCCACCACACCTGCCAACGTGAGAAGCGCAAGCATTACAGTGACGATCGTAGCGCATACTGCCACAACTGCTGATTTTGCATTCTGCAGTCCGAATTTACTTACTATAGGATAAGAAATCAAAGTATGTGAGGCATACATAGAAGCAATCAATACGCATGTGCCCCATGAAGCTCCAAAGGCAAGACGCGATCCAAATATGCCTGCCGCCATTGGAATAAGAAATGTAATCAAGCCGAATCCGATACCCTTGTTTAAGTTCTTCTTGAGGTGGAACATATCAATTTCCACCGCTGCCAGAAACATTAAATAGAGAATGCCTACTTGCCCGAATATTTCAAAACTTGAATCTCTTACAAGCAAATCAAATCCATAAGGCCCCACAACTACTCCAGAAAGGATCAGTCCTACGATCTGTGGTATCCCAAGTCTTCGGAACACTATGGGGCACAGCAATATAATCAGCAATACCAACAGAAAAATCGAGACCGGTTGGGTCAAGGGGAAAGTCACAATGGCAAGGGGGATTGTCATAGGCAAAAGGTGTTGTGTGCATTTGCTGAAGTGGCGCTGTCAATTTCTTCAACAGTCATCCCCAAAGTTTCAGCCACTTTAGCACATATGTATGGGATATTGGAACTCTCATTCCGTTTTCCCCGGTTTGGCACAGGAGCCAGATAAGGAGAATCGGTTTCAAGCAAGATTCTGTCTATGCCAATTATCGGCAACGACTCACGAATAGAACCGGCATTTTTGAAAGTAACAACCCCATTTATTCCAAACATCGGGTCGCACAATTTCCTTATTTTTCTTACATCATCAGGCGTTCCGGTAAAGCTATGAAAAATCAGTCTCACTGTCGGACTGACGCTCTTTATAACATCTAAAGTTTCATCGAGGGCTTCGCGACAATGTATTATAACCGGAAGAGACATAGACTCTGCAATACACAACTGTTCAGCAAATGCAAGCATCTGTTCCACACGATAGGTCTTGTCCCAATAAAGATCCATGCCCACTTCACCCACGGCGACAAATCCACCTTCTACCAAAAGTTTATGCATGTCGTCTACTACAACCTTCCAGTTTTCTTTCACTTCCGTAGGATGCAACCCCATTGCTACAGACGTGTTCTCCGGGAAACGGTTGTGTAAAGCAAGCATTGGAGAAATGGTATCACGATCGACGTTGGGGAAAACCAAATGGGTTACCCCGGCGTCGATCGCATTTCTTACCTGCCCGTCTCCACCATCAGGAAACTCCGGAAGATACAGATGAGTGTGAGTATCAATCATCTTTGATTATTTTTTTCTACCGATAAGTTTTTCGGCAAGTTTGCGGAATGACTCTTTTTCCTCTTCTCCAAGAGATGTGGCATTAAGAGCCTTAAGTGCTTTTGCTGAATAACCGCCCACCGCCTTCTTGCATTTTTCATTCATTCCAAGCTTTTCGTAAAGACGCGTTACAGTCTTTACCCGCATATCGCCGGCAGGAATACTGAAGGCGGCTCTCAAGGCTTCAGCAGTCTGACCTCCCTCTGCAAGGGCAGCTACATAAAGATAAGTCTTCTTGGCATTGAGTATGTCTCCGCCGATTGGTTTGCCGAATGTGGTGTAATCTCCAAACGTGTCAAGCCAATCATCCTGAATCTGGAATGCAAGTCCGGTCATAACTCCATATTCATACATCAATTGGGCATCTGTATCGGAAGCATCGCCGATAATGGCACCGATTTTCGCTGAAGCGCCGAGCAGGGATCCTGTCTTTCCTTCTATCATTTCAAGATAGTCCGATACCGATATATTCTCTGAAGTCTCGAAATCCATATCAAGACGCTGCCCTTCATAAACCTTAATAGCCATATCGTTGAAAGTGTCAAGCACTTTACGCAATTTCGAGTCTTCAACATCAGCTATATATTTTGTAGCAAGAGTCAACATTGTGTCGCCCGACAATATCGCGGTATTCTCGTCATATTTTTTGTGAACAGTCGGACGTCCTCTACGCAGATCTGAGTTGTCCATCACGTCATCGTGAAGAAGCGTGAAATTATGGAATGTCTCTATACCCACAGCGGGTATCAAAGCTTTGGATGAGTCTTTGCCAAACGCATCCGCTCCCATCAACACCAGCACAGGTCTTATTCTTTTTCCTCCGGCTGAAAGACCGTATTCTATAGGTTCGTAAAGCGATGCCAATTTGCCACCGGGCAATCCGAGATTTCGGATAGAGGTCTCAACATCAGCACTATATTCTGCAATTGTCTTCATTATATTTTAATAGCTAATATTCTACGAATGTATTGTATATTTCTTCGGGAAGATCCTTTCCATGATCGAGTTTCAAGACTATATGAAATCCTTTCATAAATCTATGATATGTGACGGAATCTTCCGCACAGGCATTTTTAAATTCCTTTAGCTCTTCTTTGATTTGAGCCACAGTCATATTGTTTTCCCTGATATGATTCACGTATTCAAGCCCTAATTGATATCCCATTCTCGTAGGGTCAGACTTGCCCGACATGAAATATAATCTCATCTTATCCGGCAACGACAATGATTCCGGATATCCATCTATTTCACTGCTGTAGATTCTTAACAACGAATCATTCTGTGCGTATACCTCATATGCATATGCCGCCGCTATGGCAAACGTGTCGATTTTTGCTTCCGGAAGTTTGCCGAGAGACGCCTGGCAAATAAACCTTGCCACTGAATCAGGTGAAGATGTTTTCACGACGTATGCCACTTTCGACACATCGTCTAATGCGTTGAAACCAGGAGGAAGACCTTCATTATCTTTGCCCGTCCTCCTCCCGCAAGCTGCCGCGACAATTAAAACCAACGACAGACATATTAGGGAAAGGAAACCTTTTCTCATATCGTTTGATACATCATAAATTTCTACAAAATTACAAAAAAATCGAATAAAGTTATTGCCAATCGAAATAAAAGAGTTAACTTCGCGGTGTGAAAGGTAAAAATTTTCATCTGGAGTGATGCTCGAGTGGCTGAAGAGGCACGCCTGGAAAGCGTGTATACGCCAAA
>CAJTZQ010000076.1 GCA_910583795.1 uncultured Muribaculaceae bacterium | reverse complement strand
TGGCGGTAGATGCCGCTTAGCCTATGAATTATTTTTTTAACGAACTATTGTTATTGCTATCTGATAATATTTACAATCTTGCAACAATAAAAAAAGGTTGTCGCAAAATCTTTTTGACATCACCACAAAAGAACATTCGAAATCATCGCTGACATAATTTAGCTGAAGAATTTGAGAACGTCGGATATTTATGAAACATGGTGCGGATATATCATGTGAAATTAGATCTAAGTCGGCTTTACAGGTCCCTTTTTTTAAGAATATAGACACATTCGACGTGAATTTAATAGGATCAGCAAGCACCGGAAGCATCCCTATGTTGAATCTTTCCAGCACCCAGAAATCAGTCTCAAGAATATTTGAGACTTTTTCCGGAAGTTCCATATCATATTTTAGTCCTCTGTCCATACGTATTTATGTTACGGAAACGCACTATTCTGAAGCTTGTGATATTAGAAAGCGTATAGATGAGTGCCTAAAGGAATTTTTTTGCTTTTAACAATTCTGAAAAAGATTTAGAGACTGTTTCGTTCATCTCTTTAGGGTAACGGATGTCGGTAAATACACTTGCCAATGACGGCTTGTTGTTTTCTTTTACGTAGATTTCGTTGTCAGGGTATTCTTCCTTATCTTTAAAAAGATCTAAAATTTCTTGGGCGGTATCCTTTCGATATTTTTCATTATGCATAACTGCCTTGACAGGAAGACGCTCCACTTGTTTGTTATCCCCTTTGGGATACCCAAGGGCAAGGCATGCAACAGGCACGACAAGTGTCGGGAGTTCGAGCAAATTAGAAATCTCATTTGCATTATAATTCACTGTTCCGAGATAACATGTTCCGAGACCTTCCATTTCTGCAATAGTGACTATCTGCTGCGAAAATATAACAGCATCGGTCAAAGCTGTGATAAAGGAATGAAAATTATCATATCCGGGTTTTGCCTCCGACAATTCACACCATCTTGAAAACCTGTTGAAGTCTGCACAGATTGTCAGCATTACATCGCAACCGGTGGATGCCGGCTGATTGAAATGTTGCGCTGCAAGTTTAGTTTTCATTAAGGGGTCTCGGGTGACGACTACGGAATAAAGCTGCATGTTTCCACATGTAGGAGCCCTCATCGCCTTTTCTACAATATTGGTGAGCATTTCATCCGGAATATGTTGACCATTGAAATCCCTCACTGTTACCCTATTTGAAAAATAATCCTTTTCCATAATCATTCAGATAAAATAATTAAAAAAGAGTATATTCCTTAACGCAAGCCATTGGAAAAATGACTTAATCGGGAAATAATTCTTTCAATAAATTGCTATTGGTTTGCAAATATACTCATTTTTTTGCTAAATTTGCAATCACAACTCTCCAATAAAATTCCACTTGTTATACAGGAAAAATCTTAAAATTCAAATGGCTGAACCTCAAACATTTTCTTATGATGAAGCCTATGAGGCTTCTCTTCAATACTTTAAGGGTGACCAACTCGCTGCAAGAGTGTGGGTCACTAAATATGCATTGAAGGATTCATTTGGAAATATCTATGAAAAGACCCCCGACGATATGCATCGTCGAATTGCTCGCTCATTACATCAGGTAGAAAACAAATATCCTTCTCCCATGAGTGAGGAAGAAATATTCAATCTTCTGAAGGGTTTTCGGTATATAGTTCCTCAGGGTAGTCCGATGGCTGGTATTGGCAATACATATCAGGTTGGTTCTCTGTCTAATTGTTTTGTGATTGGACTTGATGGTAAACCGGATTCATACGGGGGTATTGTCAAGATTGATGAAGAGCAGGTGCAGCTTATGAAGCGAAGAGGCGGTGTGGGACATGATTTGTCACATTTGCGACCGAAGGGCACTCCTGTTAAAAATTCCGCTTTAACTTCTACGGGGCTTGTGCCCTTTATGGAAAGATACAGCAACTCAACCCGAGAAGTCGCTCAAGACGGAAGAAGAGGAGCGTTGATGCTGACTGTTTCTATTAAGCATCCTGATTCGGAAGGATTTATTGATGCAAAAATGACTCCCGGCAAAGTGACAGGAGCTAATGTGTCAGTGAAGATTGATGATGAATTTATGGAGTCGGTGGTTTCCGGAAGTCCTTATGTTCAGAAATTTCCTATAGATTCTGATCATCCGGATGTGGCTCAGGAGATAGATGCCACAGCATTATGGAGAAAGATTATCCACGATGCATGGCAAAGTGCTGAACCAGGTGTGCTTTTCTGGGATACGATCCGCAGGGAAAGTCTCGCGGACTGTTATGCAGATCAAGGATTTGAGACCGTATCGACAAATCCTTGTGGTGAAATTCCTCTTTGTCCTTATGACAGTTGCCGTCTTCTTGCCATAAATCTTTATAGTTATGTAAAGAACCCGTTCACCCCTAACGCGGAATTTGACTTTGATCTTTTCCGCGAGCATGTTGGTAAAGCGCAGAGAATAATGGATGATATCATCGATCTTGAAATGGATAAGATTGACCTTATCATAGATAAGATCGGCACAGATCCAGAAACTCCTGAGGTCAAGCAGACTGAACTCAATTTGTGGAAGAAGATTAAGAAAAAAACTTCTGCGGGACGTCGTACGGGATGTGGAACAACTGCAGAAGGTGATATGCTCGCTGCACTTGGATTTACTTACGGAACTAAAGAAGCTACTGAGTTTTCAACCAAGGTTCATAAAGAGTTGGCGCTCGCTTATTTCCGTTCTTCAGTGGAAATGGCGGAACAGCGTGGGGCGTTTGAACTCTATGATGCAGAGAGAGAAAGATCTAATCCTTTTATTTCAAGGTTGAGAGAGGCTGACCCGGAATTAATTGCTAAGATGGAGAAAGTGGGTCGTCGTAACATTTCATGTCTGACGATTGCCCCTACCGGCACAACATCTCTCATGACGCAGACTACATCTGGAATTGAACCTGTATTCATGCCCATCTATAAGAGAAGAAGGAAGGTTAATCCCAGTGATGAAAACGTTAGAATTGACTTTGTAGATGAAGTTGGTGATTCTTTTGAGGAATATGTTGTCTATCATCACAAATTCCTTGAATGGATGCGCATAAACGGGATTGAAGCTAAGTCCAACCTTACTTCTGAAGAACTTGACCAGCTCGTAGCGAAATCTCCTTATTATAAAGCTACGGCCAACGATGTAGACTGGATGGAAAAGGTCAGGATGCAAGGTGAGATTCAAAAATGGGTAGACCATTCTATCAGTGTTACGATCAACCTTCCGAATGATGTAAGCGAAGAACTTGTCGGCAATCTCTATATGGAGGCATGGCGTGCTGGCTGCAAGGGATGCACAGTATATCGCGATGGCTCACGAAATAATGTACTTGAAGCTCTTCCCAAAAAGAAGGAGATAAAACAGGTTGATGCTAATCCGCTTGCAGGACTTATTCACATTCCTGACCATGCTGTAAAACGTCCGACAGAACTTGAGGCGGATGTCGTACGCTTCCAGAATAATAAAGAGAAGTGGATTGCTTTTGTAGGCTTGGTAGATGGTAAACCTTATGAAGTGTTTACCGGTCTTGCAGATGACGAAGATGGTATTTTCTGTCCTAAAAGCGTAAGCCATGGTAAGATAATCAAGGCTGTTGATGAAAATGGCAAGAAACGTTACGACTTCCAGTTTATTAATAAGCGAGGTTACAAAACCACGATTGAGGGCTTGAGCGAAAAGTTTAATCCCGAGTTCTGGAACTATGCTAAATTGATTTCCGGGGTGTTAAGGTATGGAATGCCAATTGATCAGGTGCTGAAGCTTGTAGGAGGTCTTGATCTTGATTCCAATAGTATTAACACCTGGAAAAATGGTGTGGAACGAGCATTGAAGAAATATATGCCGAACGGCACTGAAGCTAAAGGACATAGATGCCCTAATTGTGGAGAAGAAACACTTGTATATCAGGAAGGATGCCTGATATGCACTAACTGTGGAAACTCTCGTTGCGGATAACCCTATCGGGAGACACACTCATGTATATATGGTGTGTCTCCCATAATTATATAATATTAACTAAGCATGTTGCTGTCTAAAGTGTTTAATACTTAAGGATGGTATTATGTTTGCAAACTAAATATTTTCTCACATGAAAATCTCTTTTAATTTAAACTATCACACCCAATGGGGAGAGGCTCTCTATCTTTGTGGAGATATTCTTCAGCTTGGCGGTGGAGATGCTACCCAGGCGTTGGAGATGAAGCTGACAGCTCCCGGACAATGGGTGGCAGACGTGGAATTTAAGGATAATCCCTGCGATTTCAACTATTACTATATTGTTAAAGCTGAAGGTAAGGCGTGGCGCTTTGAATGGGGTAAACCTCATAAATTTATAGGAGGTGATAATATTAATGAAGTGAAGGTGTTTGATTCCTGGCAGGATATGCCGGGCGACAAACCGTATTACTCATCTGCATTTGTCGACGGAATGCTGATGCGTAGATTTCGCGATCAACCTCTGCCCTCTCTTCCCGGAACACTGCAACTAAGAATCAGCGCTCCAATGGTTGAGCCTGACGAAGTCATTGCCATTTCTGGGGAGGGCGATTTCTTGGGAAACTGGATTCCTGAAAAGGCGCTTCCTCTAAATGATTCTAATTATCCTGAATGGAGCATAAATCTTCCTCTTTCTTGTCTTGATGCCCCTTTCCAATACAAATTTGTCATTTTAAAGAAGGATACACGGGAGGCAGTTGCATGGGAAACCATTGACAATCGTATATGTGGATTTATCAATGTAGATCCCGACACACAGATTGTGGTCGACGGACTTCGTTTTGCCAATCCTCGCAACAACTGGAAAGGGGCAGGAACTGCAATTCCTGTATTTTCCATCCGTACTGAGGAAGATTTTGGCGTAGGTGATTTCTTCGACATCAAAAAAATGGTAGACTGGTGTGTAAGAACCGGACAGAAGGTTCTTCAGGTCCTTCCTATCAATGACACAACAAAGACAGGAACATGGGTGGATTCATATCCATACAGTGCAAATTCAACATTTG
The DNA here is from genome assembly GCA_910583795.1 of uncultured Muribaculaceae bacterium. Classification (GTDB taxonomy): domain Bacteria; phylum Bacteroidota; class Bacteroidia; order Bacteroidales; family Muribaculaceae; genus Lepagella. The sequence goes on along the minus strand of CAJTZQ010000076.1, from coordinate 11,800 downwards.
CGCTCCATCCTATGTACATTAGATTGGATGCTGTCGGAATCCTTACTGATCCAACCCGTCGTGAACACTATAAAAAGATAGGCGAAGAACTCAATGGATTGAAAGAGATAGATTATGAGACCGTCACTAAGGCTAAGGATGAATATCTGAGAGAAATTTATCAGCAGAAAGGTGCCACCGATCTTAAATCTCCAGAATTTAGAAAGTTCCTCGACCATAATGAAGAATGGCTTCTCCCCTATGCAGCTTGGCGTGTCCTTTGTGAAATAAATAATACGCCGGATAATAATCTCTGGGGTGAATATGCAGAATATGACTATAATAAAGTAGCACAATTCTGCAAAGATCATGAAGATGAAATAAAATACTATTATTTTGTTCAATACCATCTTGATCGTCAGCTAAGGGAAGTGAGGGATTATGCCCATCTGCATAGAGTCGTGTTAAAAGGTGACATACCTATCGGAATCGGCAGATTTAGCGTCGACGCATGGCAACATCCGCGTTTGTTCAACATGGATTGTCAAGCTGGTGCACCACCGGATGATTTCTCTGTTCTCGGTCAGAACTGGGGCTTCCCAACCTATAACTGGGATGAAATGGCATGCGATGGTTTCCAATGGTGGAAAGATCGGTTCAGAAAGATGGCAGAATATTTCGATGCCTATAGAATAGACCACATTCTTGGATTCTTCCGTATTTGGCAGATTCCTATGGATGCCATCCATGGATTGCTGGGATATTTCAATCCTGCTCTTCCCTTTACTCCGGAAGAGTTGCGTCATTCTTATGATTTCTGGATCAATCCTGAAATTCAGACTAAACCTCTCATCCTTGAGTGGATGCTAACAGATTTCTTTGGTCCATACGTGGGTGAAGTCAAGAATACTTATCTTGAAGCTCTTCCCGAGGGAAGATATATTCTGCGCCCGTTTGTCAACACTCAGAAAAAGGTAGCTGATTATTTTTCCTCATTAGAGGTGAATGAAAAGAACACGCGAATCTGTAATGCCTTGTTAGGTCTCATTGATAACGTTCTCTTTATCGAGGATCCTTATCAGAAGGGGCATTATCATCCACGCATTGCGGCACAGTTCTCATATCAATACCGAATGCTCTCTGACTATGAGAAATGGTGTTTCAACAGGCTTTACAACGATTTCTATTATCATCGCCATAATGATTTCTGGTATGGTAAGGCTATGTGGAAACTTCCACCGCTCATTGATTCAACAGGTATGCTTACGTGTGCTGAAGACCTCGGAATGATACCGGCATGTGTGCCGGAGGTAATGAATAGACTCGAGATTCTTTCTCTTGAAATTCAAAGAATGCCTAAAGATCCGGCACTTGAATTCGGCGACACATGGCGTTATCCGTATTTTTCAGTTTGTACAACTTCTACGCATGATATGGGTGGTATCCGTGCATGGTGGGAATCCGATCGTGCAGTCACTCAGAGATTCTACAATAATGCACTTCATGAACATGGAGAAGCTCCCTATTTTGCAGAGCCGTGGGTATGTAAGAAAGTGCTTGATCTTCAATTGAAGAGTCCCTCAATGTTCAGTATTATTCCGCTTGCCGATTGGCTTTCTGCCGATGGTAAACTTCGTCGAGAAAATCCACATGAGGAACAAATCAACGAACCTGCAGACGTGCATCATTATTGGAGATACAGAATGCATCTCACGGTTGAGAATCTTCTTTCGCAAGAAGATTTCAATACGTGGCTTTATGATGCTATTCGCTCTTCGTCTCGTTGACATTAATCATCTCTTAAGACATAAAAACAGCGGCAATTTAAATTGCCGCTGTTTTTATGTCTTAAATAGAGAGTTTATGATTTGAATTTTATGTGATTATCACTTTATAAAAGACATAAATTCTTGTCTTAAGGAATAATCTTGAGCAAAATTTCCTGTATAATCATATGTTACCGTCGATGAATCCTGTTTTTCAACGCCCCTCATTTTCATGCAAAGATGTTCTGCTTCACATGCAACAATAACCCCGTCATTGGGGAGAGTTTTCGTGAGGAGATCACAGACTTGTGCCGTGAGTCTTTCTTGCACCTGAAGACGACGCGCAAAACAGTCCACGATTCTTGCGAGTTTAGATAACCCGATCATTTTCCCTTTTGGGAGGTATCCTACAGCAACTTTACCAAAGAAAGGAAGAATATGATGTTCACACATGCTGTAGAATTCAATGTCTTTGACAATCACAATTTTAGAACCGGCATGTTCGAAAATTGCCTGAGATGCAATTTCCTCAGGATTTTTCCTATAGCCGGAAGTGATGTCGTAAATAGCTTTGGCGGCTCTCATAGGTGTTTTTACCAGACCTTCGCGGTCAGGATCTTCACCAACAAGTCTTAAAATCTCTCGATAGTGAGCTGCAATCTCGCTCACAACTTTTTCGTCCCTTTCAGTTAAGTTCATGGCTTGACAACTACAATTTGAGATTTTACCACCCTCATCTCTGAGGAATAATTAGGGAATGCCCTTTTTAATTCGGTCAATGCAGCATTGGCTTCCGAATTTGTACGGAAATTGCCAACTCTGGTATACCAGTTGGGGGAACTGGAATAAGTATATATCTGTCCGCGATATTTTGGGAATTTTGCCAATATAGCACTTCCACGTGCTTTTGCGCGTGCTTCAAGGGTATGTTGGTTTCTTCCGTCACTGAAAACCTGTATTCTGAAACCGGAGAGTTTGTTTATTCCCGGTTTGATTTCATGAGAATGTTCTTTTTTTGAAGAATGCAAAATGAGGTCAATAAGATTCTCCGGAATGTCTATGACGACGTTTCCGTTTGACTCTGTTTGCATCATTTCTATCACGTTATAGTCATTGCGTGAATCTGCAACAGCACCTAAAGGCTGACATAATAAAGCTGAGATAGCTATTGCAGGGATTGCTTTCGCCAGCCTTGAAAGAATTGTGATTTTCATTTCGTTGTCCGGACAGATTTAAAAGAAAACGGCGCTTCGTCGGTCTATCCCGACGAAGCTGCCGTAATAGATTATTAATCGAATGCCTCGATAATTCCCATGAATGAGTCAGCTTTAAGCGCTGCACCTCCGATTAGACCACCGTCTACGTCCGGTTTTGCGAAAAGCTCTTTGGCATTGCTTGGTTTGCATGAGCCACCATAGAGTATTGATGTGTTGTCTGCGAGCTCTTTGCCATATTTCTCAGCTATGACATTGCGGATATGAGCGTGCATGTCTTGAGCCTGATCTGCTGTAGCAGTCTTGCCTGTGCCGATTGCCCAAACGGGTTCGTAAGCGATAACGATTTTTGCGAAGTCTTCTGCAGAAAGAGAGAAGAGAGCCTCAACCTGTCCCTTTACAACTTCATTATATGAACCATTCTCGCGTTCTTCGAGCACTTCCCCAACGCAGAAAATAGGAGTAAGACCGTTTGCAAGTGCCTGTTGAGTCTTGGTAAGGAGCTGTTCGTTATTTTCTCCGAAGTATTGACGGCGCTCGCTATGTCCAAGGATTACGTGGCTTGCACCTGTAGATTTTACCATGGATGCGCTAACCTCCCCGGTGTATGCTCCTTTCTCATGCTCAGAGCAATTCTCTGCACCGAGTTTGAGAGGTTCGTCAATTACGCCTTTTACTGACACAAGGTGAGTGAAAGGAACGCAGATAACCACTTCACAATTTGCTTTCTTCTCTTTAAGAAGTTCGTTTACCTGGTTGGCAAGCTCGACACCTTCCTCAAGGACGGTGTTCATTTTCCAGTTGCCTGCTACAATATTTTTTCTCATTTTAATTGAATGTTTCTAAACCGGAATTCCGGTTTGATTTGGGTTTTGGTTACAAAATTACAGAATTTTCATGGCTTCACCAATTTTGTCAGCTCAAATTTAGCTTTTATTACCGGAATCTCGCCTTTTTTGATTAATTTTGCATAAGTTGGTTTAGCAACTTCATAATTTATTATGGAAAACCTTCATCTTATGAGATATTTTCTGTCTGTTCAGATTTTTTAGTCAGATGATAAATGTTTTTCATGATATTTTAAATTTATTTTAAATGGATTTTCAGCTCACATCCCAATATAAGCCTACCGGCGATCAACCTGAAGCTATAGATGAACTTGTGAAAGGAGTCGAGACAGGACAGCCTCATCAGACTCTTTTGGGCGTCACAGGATCAGGAAAGACGTTCACCATGGCTAATGTGATTCAACAGGTAAAGCGCCCTACCCTTATTTTGTCGCACAACAAGACTCTTGCAGCTCAGCTATATGCAGAGTTCAAGTCTTTTTTCCCTGAAAATTCTGTTCAATATTTCGTCAGCTATTACGATTATTATCAGCCGGAGGCTTATATCCCGTCTTCCGATAAGTATATCGAAAAAGATTTGATGATCAACGATCAGATTGAGAAATTAAGACTTTCCACAGTTGCATCTTTATTATCCGGCAGACGCGATATTGTGGTTGTTTCAAGTGTGAGCTGTATATATGGTATGGGAAATCCTGACGATTTCTCACAGAGTGTAATCAATATATCTATCGGTCAGAAAATTTCACGAAATGCATTTTTGCGTAAACTGGTAGATTCGCTTTATTCAAGAACGGAGATAGAGCTTAATGCCGGTCAATTCCGTGTCAAGGGAGACACAGTAGATATAATGCTTTCTTTTGAAGACATTCAGTTGAGGGTTATGTTCTGGGGAGATGAAATAGAGAAAATTCAGACCATTGATCCGGTAAATGGCATTGTTTTATCTAATATCGAGGGTTTCAACCTTTATCCTGCCAACATCTTTGTGACAACCAAGGAGCGAATGGCTTCAGCGATAGATCAGATATCTGTTGATCTCGGAAAACAATGCGACTTTTTCATGAACGAAGGTAAACCTATTGAAGCTGAGCGTCTGCGCGAACGAGTGACATACGATCTTGAAATGATGAAAGAGTTGGGACATTGCGCAGGCATTGAAAACTATTCAAGATATTTTGATGGACGCGAGCCCGGAATGCGCCCGTTCTGTCTTCTTGATTATTTCCCGAAAGACTTTTTAACCATAATAGATGAAAGTCATGTCACCATCCCTCAATTAAGAGGTATGAATGGCGGTGACCTTTCCAGAAAGATGAACCTGGTGGAATACGGATTCCGCCTTCCGGCTGCTATTGACAATCGCCCATTGAAATTCGATGAATTTGAAAGACTCACTCCGCAGACTATATATGTCAGTGCAACACCTGGAGACTATGAATTGGTGCAGTCTGAAGGTGTGTTCACAGAGCAGGTGATACGTCCTACAGGGTTGCTTGATCCTGAAATCGAGATACGTCCTACCATGAATCAGATTGATGATTTGATGGAGCAAATTCAACAGAGAATTGAAGCAGGCGAACGTACCCTTGTCACTACTCTTACCAAAAGAATGGCTGAAGAACTTGATGATCATCTTCGCAAATGGGGGGTGAGCAGCGCATACATACATAGCGATGTAGACACGCTTGAGAGAATCCGTATACTTGAAGACTTGAGAGAGGGCGTATATGATGTTCTTGTAGGTGTAAACCTTCTAAGAGAGGGCCTTGACCTACCTCAGGTTAGTCTTGTGGCTATTCTTGATGCCGATAAGGAAGGCTTTTTAAGAAACCACAGGTCGCTTACGCAGACCGCAGGGCGTGCTGCGCGCAATGTGCATGGCAAGGTTATAATGTATGCGGATAAAATCACCGACAGCATGCAGCGTACTATAGACGAAACAGAAAGACGCCGTGCCAAGCAGATGCTTTATAACGAGCAACATGGCATCACACCGACTCCTATTGTTAAGACCTCTTCGGCAAGAGACCTTATTGAATTATATGGAGGCGAGACTTCGGAAGTCCCCTCTTTGGTATCTCCTGAAAAAGCAAAACGTGGTTTGTCAGGACATAAGCCCGCACCAACAACGCCTGCAGCAAAACGTGCTGAGAAAAAGAAGAAAGAAGGAAAAACTGTTCCTCGTCCATATATTGAGGAAGAGCATGAAATCGGTCTTGCTGCAGATCCTGTTATCGAATATATGTCGGTCAGCGAGCTTGAAAAACGTGTGAATAAACTTAATGATGAAATGGTGGCGGCTGCAAAACGCACTGATTTCATTGAGGCAGCCAAACTTAGGGACGAGATGCTTTCGGTAAAGGCTCTATATGAGGCTAAAAAGAATAAGGTTGAAGCATGATGAAAGAGAATAAAACTAAATCTATACAACCTCAGCAATTTAAGGAATCTACATTCCCCTTGGTTGACAGAAGTCTTTTCCTTCCTACTTCAAAAGATGAGATGGATAAATTGGGATGGGATCAGGTTGATGTCATATTGTTCTCAGGGGATGCTTATGTGGATCATCCTTCTTTTGGAGCGGCTGTCATCGGAAGGGTGCTTCAGTCTGAAGGATATAAGGTGGCTATCGTGCCTCAGCCAAATTGGAGAGACGATCTTCGTGATTTTAAAAAACTGGGGAAACCACGTCTGTTTTTTGGGGTGTCTGCAGGCGCCATGGATTCGATGGTGAATCACTACACTGCAAACCGACGCCTTCGTCATGATGATGCATACACAGCGGGAGGAAAGCATGGAATGCGTCCGGACTATCCTACAATAGTTTATTCGAAGATCTTAAAGAATCTATACCCCGATGTTCCTTTGATTGTAGGTGGAATAGAAGCCTCTTTAAGGCGTGTGGCTCATTACGACTATTGGCAAGACATTCTTCGCCCCTCTATTCTTGCGGATGCACCGGCAGACATGTTGTCTTATGGTATGGGTGAACGCACAATTCTTGAGATTGCCTCCCGGCTTGCAAATGGCGTAAAAATAGACGATATCAAAGATATTCCTCAGACTGCATTTTTTACAGACGATAAGCCGGGCGATAACGATATTGTGCTACATAGTTTTGAGGAATGTCTCAAAAATAAAAGATTTCAGGCAGAAAATTTCAGATATGTCGAGGAAGAATCCAATAAATATGCAGGAAAGATAATATGGCAGGATACTAACGGAAAGATGCTTAGAATAAATCCTATGTATCCTCCCATGACTTCAAATGAAATTGACAGGTCATTTGATCTTCCCTATACTCGGGTGCCACACCCACGCTATAAGGGAAAGGTCATTCCGGCATATGATATGATCCGCCATTCTGTCAATATGCATAGAGGGTGTTTCGGAGGCTGTGCCTTTTGTACTATTTCTGCTCATCAAGGAAAATTTATAGCATCCCGTTCCAAGGAATCTATAATTCGTGAGGTCAAGAACGTATGCTCTATGGCGGATTTCAAAGGCTACATTTCTGATCTTGGCGGCCCATCCGCAAATATGTATGCGATGGGAGGGTATGACAAGTCTATATGTCAGAAATGTGTCCGTCCCTCATGTCTCCATCCGAAGCCTTGTCCCAATCTTAACAATGATCATTCTGCTTTGCTTGATGTATATCACAGTGTAGATGCCCTTCCCGAAGTAAAGAAATCTTTCGTGGGAAGTGGTGTAAGATATGATCTTGCAATGGCTCCAAATAAAAAAGAAAAGATCAATTCTGTCAATAAGCAGTATCTGGAAGAACTTATAGCCTGTCATGTATCCGGAAGACTGAAGGTTGCTCCCGAGCATACTTCAGATCGTGTTCTTGATTGCATGAGGAAGCCGTCTTTCTCTCTCTTTCGAAGATTTAAACGCATTTTTGATGATGTTAATCATAAATGTGGCATGCATCAGCAGTTGATACCATATTTCATTTCATCTCATCCTGCATGCAGTGAAGAAGACATGGCTGAGTTGGCGGCTATCACTAAAGATCTTGACTTTCATCTTGAACAGGTACAGGATTTCACGCCTACACCCATGACTCTCGCCACAGAAATTTTTTATACCGGTTTTCACCCTTACACCGGTGAGAAAATTTTCACGGCTAAGACACAACAGGAAAAACTTGCCCAGAGACAGTTCTTTTTCTGGTATAAACTTGAGAGCCGTCAGCAACTTGTTAATGAATTGCGTCGTCTCAATCGACCTGATATTCTTGCAAAGCTGTATCAGGGGCAGAACAATAACTCTCAAAATCGATCCAATTCCAATGAGGATTCTCGGCGTCGTCATGACGGATCAAATTCTAATCGTAGAAAACGTTCAAGGAAAGATGGCAGATTTTGAAGTTTCGCATAATTTATGTAGATTCGCATATTAAAATCTCTAACCTTATATCCATATTTTATATGAATAAACTAACCGTAACTATGGGTAGTATACTTTTACCCTTGGCATTGGGAGGTTGTCAGAGCAACAGCACACAACCTGCCGACAAAATTATTGAAAAGCCCGACGTACAGATTGTCGATGGCAAAATGACTGCGGAGGTTCTTGAGGCGTTTGGAAGAATTTCTTCTCCTACACCTTCTCCTGACGGAACTAAAATCATCTTTACTCTCGCTTATGAGAGTATTGAAGAAAACCGTTCGAACGCAGAGATATATTCAATGGATGCTGACGGAAGCAACCTGACAAGACTCACCACCACGGCTCCTTCAGAATCAAATCTGCGCTGGATTGCAAACGGCAGTAAGATTGCTTATCTCCGTAAAGACGACAAGACAGGGAAGACTCAGCTTCATGTCATGAATGCCGATGGATCCGGCGTCAAGTGTCTTTCAGAAGTTGAAAACGGAATTGAATGTTTTGAAATTTCTCCTGACGAGACCAAGATCATTTTTGGATCACCCATCAAGGCTTATAATAAAGACGAGGAACTTTTCAAGGGTCTGGACAAGACATCGGGAAGAGTTGTTGATGATTTGATGTATAAGCATTGGGACGAATGGGTTGACAATATTCCCCATCCTTTCCTTGCAGATCTTACAGATAACGGTATAGCTAATGCCGTTGATATTATGGAAGGTGAACCCTTTGAATGCCCAATGCGTCCGTTCGGTGGAGCTGATGCTTTTGCATGGTCTCCGGATAGTAAAAGCCTTGTGTATGTTTCCCGTAAGCTAAAAGGACAGGATTATGCATTCTCTACCAACAGCGATCTCTACCTTTATAATCTTGAAACAAAATCCACTGAGAATCTGACTGAAGGGAACATGGGATATGACACCAATCCTCAATTTTCACCCGATGGCAAGTCTCTTGCGTGGCTCTCAATGGAAACCGCGAAATATGAGAGTGACAAGAAGCGTCTTATGGTACTTGATGTAGCCACAAAAGCAAAACGTGATCTGACTGCAAATTGGGATTATTGGCCGGAGAATTTCAATTGGTCTAAGAATGGTAGCAAGATCTGGTTTAACGGCTACTATCAGGGAGTGGCTCCGACATTCGCCATTGATGTCCAGACATGTGCTATTGATACAGTTGCTATGGATGTATGTGATTTTGCAGATGTTGTTCCTGTTGCCGACAATGCTGCAATCGCGCTTCGCCATTCAATGAGATACCCCAACGAAATCTGCCTTGTTTCTAATGAAGGTGTCAAGCAACTCACCGAAGTTAATAAAGACCTTCTTGCCCAGCTAAAACTCGGCGAAGTGAAGAAAGTGATGGTTCCCACTACTGATGGCAAAGAGATGACAACATGGGTTGTGCTTCCTCCTGATTTCGACCCTGCCAAGAAATATCCTGCAATTCTTTATTGCCAGGGAGGTCCCCAGTCAGCAGTAAGCCAGTTCTGGAGCTATCGATGGAACATGATGATCATGGCGTCTCATGGTTATATCGTGATTCTGCCCAACCGTCGCGGGCTTCCAGGATTTGGTACTGAATGGAATCGTCAGATTTCTGGTGACTACGGTGGTCAGAACATGAAAGACTATCTTGCGGCTGTAGACTACATGGCTAAAGAAGAATATGTCGACGAGAAGAAAATTGCAGCTGTGGGTGCAAGCTATGGAGGTTTCTCCGTTTATTGGCTTGCCGGTCATCATGAAGGTAGATTCGCTGCTCTTATCGCACATGCCGGAATCTTTAATCTTGAGGCGCAATATCTTGAGACTGAAGAGATGTTCTTTGCAGACTTTGATCTCGGCGGCCCATTCTGGGAGAAAGACAATGCAATTGCACAGCGCACATATGCAAACTCACCACACAAGTTTGTGAATAATTGGACAGCACCTATCCTTATTACTGTGGGAGAACTTGATTATCGCATTCTTGCATCTCAAGGGATGATGGCATTTAATGCTGCCAAGATGCATGGACTTGAAGCAGAGATGCTTGTCTTCCCCAATGAAAACCACTGGGTTCTTCAACCGCAAAACGCAGTGCTTTGGCAGCGTGTATTCTTCCGCTTCCTTGACAAATATCTTAAGTGATCAGATCTTGACTCTAAATTTCGTTTGCGGAAGTTAGAACATAAAAAAACGGTAGCATCTATAGATGCTACCGTTTTTTTTATGTTCAGATTTCTTGGATATCCCCCGAATTGCTTTTTAGGTATTTTTTGAGGATTGGATAAATAATTTGTAATATTTGATAGGGGTTTAATATCATTTTATTGTCATAGAATAGGACATGAAATAATTAAGTATGAAAAAAGCCTTACCTCGCATCCTCTTTCTTCTTATGTCGTTAGCGACATTTAGCTTATATTCTCAATACACAAAACCTTGTCGTTCTGACGATATGCTCCCTGATTCGGTCAAAAGGGAATTTGTGTCTACTCCTCGCCCTGCAGATAGCATTGATTCCGCGAGACTTGAGAAAAAGGCGTTTTGGAGAGCTGCTGCCGAAACCGCAGGGTTCAATATCGGGTTGTGGGCATTCGACCGTTATGTGCAAAAGGGGCACTATGCATATATCTCATGGAACACGATAAAAGAGAATTTTCGCCATGGCTTTGAATGGGACAATGACCACTTGGCGACAAACATGTTTGCCCATCCGTATAACGGTTCCATATTTTATAATGCCGGACGTAGCAATGGTTTTAACTTTTGGCAATCGGAACTGTTTGCCGTTGCCGGTAGCGCAATGTGGGAGATGTGTATGGAGCGTGAATATCCATCTACAAACGATATAATAGCCACTCCCATTGGTGGAGCTGCAATTGGGGAGGTGCTCTACCGAACATCTGATATGATACTTGATGGCCGCAGTCATGGAGAAGAACGTTTTGGACGTGAACTTGCGGCTTTCATTGTTGATCCCATGAGAGGATTCACGCGACTTATCACAGGAAGAGCTTGGGAACACAGGGCAACGTCAGGAAGACGTTTCGGGATTCCTCCTGTTTCTGTGACATTCTCTCTTGGACCTCGTCTGCTTGTCTTCCACAACGACGACAACATAGCAAAAGCCGGTCTGTCGGGAAGAGTATATATAGAATATGGTGATCGTTTTGCTGACCATACCCGCAAGCCTTACGATTACTTTAATTTTCTATTGGATTTCGATATAATGAAGACTCAACCCTTGTTGAGTCGAGTGGAAATACAAGGCAGGCTCCTTTCTTCCAAGCTTGTCGACAAACCGAATGATGATTTGTCTGTAGGGATGTATCAGCATTTTGATTATTTTGATTCAGACACGATTTCTACCAAGTCTTCATCTTTCCTTATGCCTTGTCAGGTGCCATATAAATTCGGGTCACCGGCATCCTTAGGCGGTGGTTTCACTTATCGTCATACCGAATGCGGGAGATGGAACATCGATGCATACGCACATCTAAACGCTGTTTTTCTTGGTGGAATTTTAAGTGATTTTTATCGATATTATCATAGAAATTACTCGTTGGTTGAATTAAAATTCTAAATAATTATAAATGAAAAAGTTG
>CAJTZQ010000075.1 GCA_910583795.1 uncultured Muribaculaceae bacterium | reverse complement strand
TTGGAGCATTTTCACGCTATTTGCATAGTGGCTGATTCTGGGTTTTCTTTAATTACAATCAAATTGCCTAATTCAAAATTCAACATTCCAAATTCTAAACTAAGAATCGACATATCAATTACATTCAAATTGCCTAATTCAAAATTCAACATTCCAAATTCAAAATTAAAAAAGTGGGCGGAAGCGCCAAGATTGCACCTCCGCCCGGAATCAATTCAATTATTATTCGTAAGGCGCAGCGTCGATTTCGGGCGCTCTGTTGAGTTCCCATCTCGGCACAGGGAGCCAATACAGTTTGTCATTGTTGAAGACGCGAGTTGACACGATGTTATTCTCGTCGTTTGTCATGTAATATTTCGAACCGTCGGCACGGCGACCAACTGTCATGCCGTAGATAGGTTTGGAATATTCCTCATACATCTTCTTCCATCTGCGCTGGTCGAACCAACGGTTGCCTTCAAACACGAGCTCAATCTGACGTTCGTAGTCGTATTCAGCACGGATATCAGCTCCTGTAGCGTCAGGAAGCAATGCACGGTTACGAACCATGTTGATATATTGCAACGCCTCACTGTTGTTGCCAAGTTCGATCATACATTCAGCATAATTGAGAAGAATCTCTGAATAACGGATGAAGAACCAAGGAGAAGTATCCATCAGCGTTCCTTTACAATCATACGAAGGGTCAAGGAATTTACGCATTGAATAGCCGGTCTTGCTGGCATTCCACCAATAATCACCCCATTGGCTATCTTTACCGTTTATACCGTCTTCTCCATACCACACTTCAACCTGACGTCTGGCGTTTCCATAGCCCCACTCGTCTCCGTCAAGAAGCAATGCGGCATAAAAACGGATTTCTCTACCACCCCAAGGATATTCCTCATAATAGCTTTTCACCTCTGGTGCTGTACCGTCAGCCATTTGAAATTTATCGACAAGATTCTGTGTAGGCTGGAAGTTACCCCATCCTTCGAATCCGTTTCCGATTCCGCAAGGTGCCTGATAAAGGAACCGTTGGTTTACACCTGAACCATATTTGGGGTCAAATAATTTAACAAATATTGCTTCAGGATTATCTGGATCAAGGAACAGGTTGCCATATTCTTCGCTGTTGCTGACAGACTGCAAATGATATTCGCCAAGATCGATCACAGCTTTTGCGGCATCAGCGGCAGCACGCCATTTCTCATTTGAAGGAGTACCGAAAAGAGGACTTGCCTTATAAAGGAGCACACGGCTCTTCAAAGCGAGAGCAGCGCCTTTAGTAGCACGACCATAGTCAGATTCATCATACTTTTTGGGGAGAAGTTCGGCAGCCTGGTCTAGATCACTCACGATGAAATCTGCGACCTTGTCCATATCCTGACGAGTTTCACCGAATGTGGCATCAAGTTCATAGGTATGATCAATGATAGGCACCCTACCAAAAAAGCTATAGAGCATGTGGTAATACCAAGCACGTATAAAATAACCTTGCCCTTTTTGCTGCTTTTTCCATTCTACCTCTTTTTCACTATTAGCCGGCACATCGTCAATTGATTCAATAAACAAATTAATCTTATTGATTGCCTGATAATAATAGTGCCAGGGATCCCATAAGCCATCATCCCATCCGATACCACAGTTATCAGGAGAAAGGAGACCCTGTGTATAATTCTCAGAGCCATATGTATGCATCTGGAAAACTTCATCAGTATAGTGTGCGAATCTGGTTCCATTCTCAGACTCAGCACGGATATTCATGTATTGAGCATTGAGATACGCTTCGGAAAGAGCCAAATCTCCCCATACTGTCTCAGATGTAAAAGAGTCAAGCGGTGTCTGGTCAAGGATGTCGTTGCATGAATTCAGCGACATCGAGGCAAGAACCAATGTTGCTATCAATATTTTATTTTTCATGATTGTCAGGTTTTAGAATGTTATACCGGCACCAAAAGTGATTGAGCGCGATAGAGGATATCCTGTGATATAACCGGGGTTGTCAACCACGATATTATCATAATCGTCGCGACCGGCGATTTCCGGATCAGCCACTTTGAAATTGTCGATTGTGAAAAGGTTACTACCGTTAATATAAACGCGGAGATTTTCAATACCTACCTTATTCATCCATTCTTTAGGGAATGTGTAGCCGATTTCGATAGATTTCAGACGGAGGAAGTCAGCACTACGGAGCCACCATGTCGATGCAGATCCGTTCCAAGTGTCGCCATAAGTCTGTTTGATCATAGCCTTAGGCCATCTTGCAGATGCATTTTGCTCCGGTGTATTATCTGTACGCCAACGTCCTTCATAGAAATCAGTCACCATATTCATACCGGGCTGAACAAGTTTCTTTGCCTTACCCTGTCCTTGGAAGAAACAGTTGAAATCGATACCTTTCCAACCACCTGCAAGGGTTATACCATATATGATCTTCGGGGTTGCAGATTCATCGATACGGATAGCATCGTCCCAAGTGATATTGCCGTCGCCGTTTGTATCCTGATAGATAAGGTCACCGGGAGCAGCACCTGCAATATGAGGTGAATTGTCAACCTCTTCCTGAGTCTGGTAGATGCCAAGAGCTTTGTACATGATCAAGCCATCAATCGGATGTCCTTCGGTTTTCTGCCAGGCGGGCGTATTGACAGCCTCGTCCATATAATTCACTTTGTTTTGTGAATATGTGAAGTTACCTGTCACACTCCAGTTGAAATCACCTGCACGATCCTGATAAGTGGCAACAAGTTCAACACCTGAGTTGGTCACCTTACCGAGGTTTTCAGCCGGCAGACTCATACCTGCATAATAAGGTATGGAAGCGTTTCTTGTGATAAGGATATCGCTACGTTTTGAGAGGAACCAATCAAAGTCAAGCATAAACTTGCTGTTGAGGAAGTAAGCGGAGAAACCGGCATTCCAGGTAGTAGCCTTTTCCCAAGTCACAAGGGGATTCGAAATCCTGCTCATGTAAAGTCCCTGAGTGAGTTGTCCCTTACCATTAGTACCGAAATAGGCAGAACTGTCGCTAAACTTAAATTGCTCCATATACTGATAAGCGGAGATATTGTCATTACCCATTCTGCCCCATGAACCCTTGATCTTCAAGAAATTCACGTATGGCTGTACTGGAGACCAGAAATCCTCATGACTGATAACCCAACCAAGAGATAGAGCAGGGAAAAGACCCCAGCGATGACCCTTGGCAAAGTTCATAGAGCCATCATATCTCATAGTGAACTCTGCAAGATATTTGTCGTTGTAAGCATAATTTATACGACCAAATACATTGCGGCGTGTAACCACGTTGGAGTAACCTCCATTGTCCCAATCTTCAGGAACCGGACTGCCAAAATTAATTTCTGGAAGAAGATCTGATACGAAATTGGTCCTATATGCAGAAACTGTGTTGTAATTATACTTGCTCTGCTCATATGCCACAAAGGCATTGACCTTATGTAGCTCATTAAATTCGCGATCATAACCGAGTCGAGCGTTAAGAGTGACGGTGGAACTCCAATCAGACCATGAATTTACCGACACTTGACCTGTTTCGTCATATCGATTTAAATATTCACCTTTTGCGCTGTCGTATGAATAAAGGTCGTATGGACGGCTGAGTTGTTTCCCATTATTGAATGCAAGGTCAATTGCAGCATATCCTTCCACATAAAGACCCTTAGTGAGTTTATCAAGATTGATTCTTAACCTGGGCTTAAGATTTAAGATATTATAATAATACTTATTATAACCGGGAGCATCAGTCACCATGACTGTGGCATTATTAGTCATACCGTCATAACCCACTCGTGGAAGTCCATTTGGGAAATAGGGAGCCGCACCGGGGAATGTGGTGAGCAAATGGGTAAACAGATATTGTGTTGAATAGATACCCCTGTTTCTCTCTTCGCGACGTCCAAGAATATCAAAGCTGAAGTTCCACCAGTCGGAAGCGTTCACGTCAACGTTAGAAGTAAACTGGAACTGCTTATAGTCTTGTGCACTTTTCTTATAAAGAGCATCCTGCCACATATAGCTGAGAGAACTATAGAACGACACTTTCTCATTACCTCCGCTAACTGAAACGCTGTGGCTTGTGCGGCTTGTCCATTTCTTTGCTGTCTCGTCCCACCAGTCTGTATCAGGATAATTCAGTGGATCGTCATGATTTAAATAGTGCTGAAGCACATCGTCACTATAAGTCAACTGACCTGAGCCATGACGAGGGTCGGCATCATATTCGTTGACGTATGTAGCATACTGGTAAGAATTGAGCATCTTCGGGATACGTGTAGGCTGCGACATAGAATAGTTGCCGTTGTAAGTGATTTTCACTTTCCCTTGCTTACCACGTTTCGTTGTCACAAGGATGACTCCGTTTGCTGCACGTGCACCGTAGATGGCGGCGGAAGCATCCTTAAGCACTGAGATACTTTCGATGTCGTTCGGGTCAAGACGTGAGAAAGAACGGTCGGCAATACCGTCAACCACGATAAGCGGGCTTGTGTCGCCGAGAGTGCCTTTACCACGGATAAGGAGAGTGGCGTTGTCGGCACCGGGCTCACCTGATGTACTCATACCGATCACACCAGCTGTCTTACCGGCGAGGGTGTTTGTAAGGTTGGCTGCTGACACTTTCTTGATGTCTTCTCCTCCTACAGATGATACGGATCCGGTAAGAGTGGCTTTCTTCTGAACGCCGTAACCTACCACTACCACCTCGTCGAGAGATTCGGTGTCTTCGATAAGGTCGATTCTGAGTTCTTTCTGACCTGAGAGGGCAATCTCCTGGGTTTTATAACCCACATAGCTTACCACGAGAGTGCCGCTGGAGGGTACGTTGAGGGTGAAGTTACCGTCGATATCGGTAGCGGTACCGATAGTAGTACCCTTCACCATCACACTTGCACCGATCACAGGTTCATTGTTCTGGTCATAGACTGTACCTGTCAATTTGTGAGTCTGAGCCTGCTGAGCTGAAACAGCCGCTGCCGGCGGTTCAACCGCTAAAGCGGTACCGACTCCGGCGCTACATGCCAATGCGAGGCATATACCGCCTTTCAGAAAACTTGATGCCCGGTAATTCCGGGGAAGGTCTTGTTTCATGAGTACGATTTTATTTAGGTTAAAAGAAGTTGATTTCCAATTTTGGATTTTGAATGTTGAATGTTGAATTGGGTCGTGTGAGTTTTATAAGATTTATAAGTTTTATAAGATTTATATCCTGAGCGAGACAAAAATTCAAAATTCAAAATTCTACATTCAAAATTTGATCGAGTAGGGCCATTGTGCGTCGCCGGGGTTCTCCGGTCCGTCGACGTTGCGCCAGTGTTCGGTCGGGGCACCCATCACCACGAGCCACAGCTTATCGATTTTCTTGTCGGCTGGAGCGGTATAAGTCACCTTACCGTTCTTGGCTTTCTGCATTTCGCCGTAATGTGCATTCCCTTCAGAATCGACAGCCACAAGACCATAGCGCCAACCGGCTTTGTCCTTATTCTTTGTAATGTAGCCTTTTCTGCCTGCCTCTCCGCGGAAGTTGACAGTAACTGTCTTGCCTGCTTCTGGAACAGTGACGGGTATCACATTGAAGCCATAGTTTTCGGGAGCGTTATCCTTGGCTATGCGTTGCCAGCCGCCTCCAGCGTTTTCGAGGTTGGAATGCCAGATGTCGGTATATCCACGGGTATAGTCGCGCACGCGGTCGATGTCCCAGTTGACAAGACGTGCATAATTATGCCACATCTCGTCGTTGAAAGCTTCCTGATCCAGACCTGTGAGTTTCTTATAGGTCATCACCGGATCCTCACCTACCTGTCCCTGACGGTAAAGTTCGGCGATAAACGGTCTGCCATGCTTCTCGCCCCAAAGTTCGATCACGTATGGAGAATGGTAGATATTATCAATGTGGAGATAAGCCTTGTGGGTAAGGTTGGAGAAAGCGTCGAGGTGGAAACGCTCGTCTTTCTGCCATTCAGGATTAACCTGCCAAAGCATCCACTGGGAAGTCATCTCGAAAAATCCGCAGCCACCCCATGAATACCCCTCGCCGTCGCATGAGATCTGCGACTGATATGAATGACCGAGTTCATGGGCTATACAGTTGAGATTCTTGTCCTGCACGCGGTTGGGGGCGATCCAGAGAGCGCCGATCTGACCGTCGTATTCACCGCCGTAAGCAGTGCCTTCGAGAGAATAGTCGAGCATGACCATCATCTTATATTTGTCAGCCTTGGTGCCGGGTTTCACAAAAGCGAGATCCTTATAGAAGAAATCATAGAAATGCTGAAGTTTCCCCATGAGGTTTGCAAGGTCAACCTTCATGTTGTGGCCGTCGAGGTCTGGAGCCTGGGTTATGTCGTTGCCAAACCCTTTAGCCCAGAAGAGGGCGACGTCGGGAGTTGACACCATACGCTTGAAACTCCATTTGCTTTCAGGATCGTTGAGATCCATATCGCGGAGATCCTTAGGGATATAGATCGACTTTTCCTGATGAGTCACCACAGGGATATCGGTATTTACCGGGTAAGTCTCATCCGGACTGAGGGCGATCACTCCGGTTTTCGAAGGGTCGTTGTCCTGAGCGGAGGCTGCAAAAGCCAATCCGAGGAGAGCAGGAAACAGAATTGATTTTTTCATTATGATTAGATTAGTTGTAAAATTAATTGATAATTGATAATGGATAATGGATAATTGATAGCCATCTCAATTGATAATGGATTCTTATAAAATTATCAATTTTCAATTATCAATTATCAATTTTGATAGAGTATGGCCATTGCGAAGAGCTGTTGCGGAGATGCTGGGTGGGAGCACCCATCACCACCATCCATAGACGCTTAATGGTCTTATCAGTAGGAGCGGTAAATTCAATAGTGCTCTCCTGCTCAGCGTGCATGTCGCCGTAGATTGCGTTGTCGTCAGAATCAACAGCCACCAATCCGTAGCGCCAACCGGCAGAACTCTTGTTGTTTGTATTGTAACCGGCGGCATCAGGTTCGCCACGGAAACCGACAGTGACAGTCTCACCTGCTGCAGGTACATTCACCGGTATTACATTGAAGCCGTAGCATTCGGGAGCGTTCTCCTTGGCGACACGCTGCCAGCCGTCGCCGGCATCTGTCAGACGGGTTTTCCACCGGTTAGTGAGAGATCGGGTGTTCTGACGCACGCGGTCGATGTCGAAATTGACAAGGCGTGCGTAGTTATGCCACATCTCGTCGTTAAACTCTTCCTGACTCACACCTGCGACACGTTTATATGTGTCGACAGGATCCTCCCCTCTCTTACCTTGACGATAGAGTTCAGCGATAAACGGCAAACCGTGATTCTCGCCCCAGAACTCGATTACAAACGGGGAATGGTAGATATTTTCCTCATGCAGATAAGCCTTGTGGGTAAGGTCGAGGAAAGCGTCGAAATGGTAAGCCTCGTCTTTGGTCCAGTCGGGATTTACCTGCCAGAGCATCCATTGGGAGGTCATTTCATAGAAACCGCAACCTCCCCATGCATCACCATCACCGTCGGCGATAAGCTGTAGCTGGAAGGAATGACCGAGTTCGTGAGCCACGGCATTCATGTTCTCGTCTTGCACACGGTTTGGAGCAACCCAGAGGGCACCGATAAAGTTGTCGTATGTACCGCCGTAGGCTGTTCCTTCGAGAGAATAGTCGAGCATCACCATCATGCGGTATTCGTCAGCCTTGGTTGTGCCGGGTTTTACGAATTTCAACTCATTATAATAATAGTCGTAAAATTCCTGCACCTTGGAGAGGAGACGGTCTGCATCCACCTTCATGTTCTGACCCTCTAAGGAAGGTGCTTTGGAGAGGTCGTCGCCAAACCCTTTTGCCCAGAAAAGGATGACGTCGTCCGTACATTTCGTACGACCCCAATACCATTTACTGTTCTTGTTCTTGAGATCCATGGTGCGGAGCTCTTGTGGGATGTAGACGGCTTTGCCTTCCGGTGGACCGACGGTTACTTCACCCGGATTCGGATCGGGATTTTCAGGCTTGGGTTCATCTTTCGAGCTGTCGCCTCCGCAAGCGGAAGCGATCAATGCCACGCAAAAGATAAGGAAGCTTGTAGAGTATTTTAGAAATCGTTCAAGTTTCATGGAGCGATAAAAAAGGTTAATTGTTTGGGCACAAAATTAACATCAATTCACAAGAAGAGACTGAAAAAACGTCCAAAAACATGCAAAAATCGTCCAGAACCCCGAAAAAAACATGTTTTTTAACTCAAATTTAAAAATTAAAACAAAAAAACCGAAAGAAAGTAGGCAGATTTAGACCAGAGCACCAGAGTACGTTTTTTTACCAGGCACCAGAGTTCGTTTTTGACCAAGTTCCAGAGTACATTTATGACCAGGTTCCAGAGTATGTTTTATGACCAGAGCACCAGAGCACTTTTTGACCAGGCACCAGAGTTCGTTTTTGACCATGGCATATATCATAATCACACGTTCTATGGGACTCTGGTCGTAAAACCTGTTCTATGGGACTCTGGTCGTAAAACCGGTTCTATGGTTATCTGGTCGTAAAACCGGTTCTATGGTTCTCTGGTCGTAAAACCGGTTCTATGGTTATCTGGTCGTAAAACCTGTTCTATGGGACTCTGGTCGTAATCTCTGGTTGATTCGTTAGTTTTCGGGGTTTATGCCGGAGATGGTTTGGATGGTCATTTCAAAGAAGTGTGACTATGACAACGGGATACCAAATCTATCTGAAAGAAATTCTCGTAACCGATTTTGCTTATCTTCTATATCTTCAAAACCTGATATATTTGTCAATAAATAAATACTATTATCAGGGAATTGGCTATGCTGAAACGTCTTGGTTCCTACCCTTTTACTTAGATAGCTTCTGTATATCCGGAATCTTTGATTCTCTTTTTCATCCTCCTGTCTATGCGTGCGTGGATCATAAGCTTCCGCTCCTTTAAAAACAAATGATACCTCCGGAAACTTTTTCATTATTTCCTTCATCACAGTGATACGATAGTCAAAAATTGTCATAATTGCGGAATATGGAAGCTGACTGTGCGCTAAACTATATTTATCATAATCTGATTTTCTATCTCTGCTTGCATAGAATTTAATTGCACACACCTCCCCATATATCTCCGCTCTACATACATATTTTAATCGGCATTTATTATGGGTGTTAATATCTTTGTACCTAACAAAAAAGACATATGTGTAACACCTATCAAAAATATCTTTGGATAACGGTTTTTCGGTTTGTACGAACCGAAAATCTGTAGTGAAGGATTTCATGGAATAAGGATCAGGGTAGAATCCTGATGGCAATAACGGCTTGGATCAACTTTTTCAGCTTTTCCGATATTATTGGGAGTTATAACCGTATTTGCAACCGATACGACATGCCACGTTGACTGTTTCCTCATCGAATAGTATTTAGATGAAACAGGCGATGTCTTTGGTGTCGATTTCAATAAGCTTCCCATATTGTGATAGCTAATGTCTTTTTACTTATAACGCACTTTCAACTAAATTAGTGCATTTTATTGTATAACGTGACTTTCCTCTGAAAGTTGTGCTTTTTCAATACATAATTGGAGGGGATTTTAACAAATGTACAAAGGGGGTGGCAAATGTACAAACGCAGATATGGATAAAAACAGAAGAACATAAAAATTCTTCTGTCCTTCTGTCCTTCAGTTGTTTTAAATTCCTTGTGTTTGTTTTAGTGGGTTATGAGGAAGAAGCATGGTTCATAATGCAAAATAAAAAGCATTATGAACCATACATCCGTTAATAATTATGCATTATGATATGCATTATGCATTACTTAAAGTTGTATGTGATGGTGAGTTTGAGGGTTTTGGATTCGCCGTTGTGGGTGTAGACGAATACGGGACGGATTGTGTAAGTCTCACCGGCTTTGACCTCACCCGGCATCTTGCCAAGTGTTATCACACATCAAGATTCTATTGAACTATCGCAACTTTAAGAGGGAGCATTTTGGTTTTGCTACCCAGCATTACATTTAATGGAGAATTTTGTGATCCTAAAGGCGCACTTGTTGAACATTGGAATACATTTTTAGTTGCAGGAACCTTAAAAAACCCATTCATCCACAACGACATATCAACATCTCCATTTCCAATACCACATGCATCAGAAAAATAAAATTGTATAGTACCCCCCTGAGGTATTGTGAGAGTCTTATCTTGTGAATTAGAAATAGTAATATTGCCACTTGCAGATGTGGATCCTCCCTTACCTTGAATAGAATATCTGAGAGTAGATGTATTGGGATTGACTTCAAGATAATACGCTGTACGTTGCGCTAAGAACTTGAATCCTTTTGAAGACTCGCCGTAAGCTTTAATATTGTAATTCTGAGATTTAAAAGAAGTATCAAAATTGGTTATCTCTATAGACTTACCACTATAATTCTTAAGCATTGATGTATAATTCGTAGAACTTGTCGTAGTGTATCTTTTACATAAAACATCCCATGTTACATTAAACGTATCAGGGAAATTAACTGAATACTTTTCACTTGTATTAATCCACTTTCCTCCTGTAACTGAATACGGAGATAAAACGGTACGAACTTTTATACTTTCAGCATTTGTCATTAAACAATTATTCATTCTGCTCAACTGACCGGGGGTAATGTTTTTTCTTGCATTCTTATTAGGATTATAACACATCATATTGGTTACATCCGGTTTATAAGAATCTCCATTGGCATCGGTTCCATAAGAACCCGACCAAACGCAAGGATCGGCAGGGGTATCTGTAACGTAATCACCAGCTACCTGAGAATTGCTGCCGTTTACTAACTCTGCTACACCACCCTCATAATACTCATTTTTTGCCGTGCCATGATGTGTATGATATAAACCCAATGCATGTCCGATTTCATGAGCAAGTGTTGAATAATTAGAATAATATTCTTCATTTGATACAATGGCAGTTCCCCCTATACTATTAGTCGCTCCTGCCGCGCCCAAATTTGTTCCGTCAGAAAGTATATATATATCAATAGCATCTGTGTGAGGGTTCCGATTAAATAATGTATTACAACTTGAAACATTAATAAGATTCATCGCATCACTATCAATATATTCATCTCCCGTGCATTGGAAAGCAATCCCCGTTCCATCATAAAATTCGGACAAAGCATCCAATACATTATATCGGACAGTCGTTTTATTGAGACCTATGCCTGCAGTAGATCTAACAACATGAACAAAAATATTAACACGAAATAACGAGAAGGTATCCATTATAGGGACATAGGAGGTCGTAGCCCTTGTACCCATACTCGACATTTCGCTCTCATTCAATATGACGCACGGCAATACCTCTCCATACGAAGACCTTGTATTGTCTTCATCCGGTAAATCATATTTATCTATCTGGGAGATTTCGAGATCGTAATAACTAATTCCTCCGAGACCATCGCCAAAAGATTTATATTCTGTTTTTTTATATTTACCTTGAACCAGACATCCTTCTTTATAATCTTCGTATTTTGAATCCCAATTCACGATTTGAACTGAATATCCATCGCAAATCCCATGCATAAATGGAAATGAGAAACGGGAATCAGGGACAAAATTCCATTTGCCATTATCATCCATTTTCAAGGTTCCAACAAGATCCGTGACTTCTTGATATTGATCGTTTACCCTAAGGATATTGTCATTCTCACTACTGCAACCAGTCAACACAGACATCATTGCTATTACAGCAACAATAAACAGATTACTTCTGTTATATTTTTTTAATCCCTTCATCTTTGTAAGTTATTTAAAATTAAATAAGAAAAGATTGGGAGATTCCGGCTAAGAAATCTCCCAATCCCTTAGAACAATATTAATAATTCAATACAAGTTTGATTTTGAGAGTATATGTCTCACCATCTTTGGTGTAAACCAATACAGGGCGCATTTCATGGCTACCGGTATATCCTTCAGTAATTTGCTCCGGATGATCACCATAATTCAAGTCAGTGCCACCGATTTCAAAGAATACGTATCCTCCTGACCAAGCACCTTCATCACCGGCTGCATTAAGCCAATAACCATTGTTTGCATTTGCAGTATAGTTCCAGCTACCATCTGTATTCAATGAACGGCAAGAAATAATCCCCTCCTCAGGATCAACACCTACTTTAATCATATCAGAAATTTCAGCACGAGTCAATCCAAAGAAATCACAAATCTCAGGAGCAGCCAAATCCATTGATCCTCTTCCGTAAGCACCGGGAGCACTCAGTTTAATAGACAAAGTTGCTTGAAGGGTATGGTCATCAACTTTTGTATATTCAGGTTCAATCTCTTCTTCATAATAAGCAAGATCTGTTCCATTAAGTTTTATGACATAAGGGAATTGAGCATCATTCTCTTCAACCTCATCCCAACCATGGCTCATATAAACCTCAGGAGATCCTTGAACCACAAGATAAAGCAATTCCGTATTGGCAGGAACGTTGAAACTAAGATTTCCTTTAGCATCTTTTCCAACACTACTGTAAGTACGTTTTCCACCAGATAGCGCTACAAAGCCATAACGCCAACCCATGTTCTCAGCGCCTCCTACTGCATTATACTTATCAGTTGTTCCGACAGTGTTGCCGTCTCCATCAACCATGACGCCTTTATCCTTACCAAACAAGGGAGCACCATAATCAAGACCACGGAAATCGACACTCACGGCTCCTCCATTTTCAGGAACATTCAATGCAATAACATTGAATCCGGTAGCTCCCGGACAATTTGCATAAGAAATCTGATATTCTCCTGATTCACTATTATAGAACATTTTTGTGTTATAGCGATCGAGATAACCATTTGCATATTCACGCACATCCTTAATATCGAATGTAGCCATACGGACCGCATAATCAAAAAGTTCCTCACGGGTAGTTGCATAATTGCCTCCATTATAAATCCTGGTGTAAGCAGATATAGCATCTTCCGGTGCCACTGATTCAGTCCAAATCTTACCGTAAGCTTCAATCCCTTGCTTCTCTACCCAATAGCTCTGCAACCAATATGACGCATAACGTTGCCATTCATGATGGAAATGACGATGGCAGTTATTCAACCACACATCAAAATTATAGGTAGTGAATTGCTCTTCAGGATAATCCCTTTGAGCCTGCCACTGGGCGCATTGCTCCCAGTAAGCACATCCACCATTACCGGAACCGTCAGGACCAACAAATCCATAACGGAAACCGGATGTTCCATCAGCGGGAACCCCTTGTGTCTGCACACGATCGGCATACGTCTGATATTGGAAAGAATGACCTATTTCATGAGCAATTGTTGAGCCTACAGGCTGACAAGTAGATGGATTTACCCACAACGCACCGATCTTATCATCATAACCGGAACCTGTTGCAAGCCATTCGTCCTGATAAATAAGATAAATCTGCATCTTATAATTATCAAGCATTGATTTTCCTTGACCGAGAGTAGCCATACCAAGCTGATTTACATTGGTATCAAAGAATTTCTCAGCTTTGAGAAGCAGATCATCTATATCAACGCGCATGTTTGCAGGGACATCAGAAGAATTTGGATCCGCACCAAACTCAGGAGACCAGAACACGAAGAAGTGTTCGCTCTGTTTGCTACGATGCCAAGAATAATAGGCATCATGACGCAACATATAATCTGGACCCTCTTCAAAATGTGGATTCCATTCACCGGGACATGTATACTTTGCATAATCCTGAATTTCTGCAGGATCAAGATAGAGCACTTTATATTCCTGCGCTATATTGATTGTTTTAGTACCACCTTTTTCTGTGATGATCTGCAACTGGACGGACCGACTGTTATTTATGTCCTCATTAGGTTGTATCGTTACAGTCACTTCACATTCACCGGCAAGACCGCTTTCGGGAGAAACGGTTGCAAATTCGCATGCCTCCCCTTCTGAATTAAGCACCTGAGCAGTCCAATCCATATCAGAAGTGAACGTCACTTTAAGTTGGTGGGAAGCAGCATCTATCTGATAATCTGCCTCTCCCTCTACAGTTCCCTGATAACGGGGATCATAGTCAGCCTTAGTTTTAGTCAATTCAAAGTCGCTGCAGCCTACGGTCAAACCGGAAAGGCCGCATGCCATGAATGCCATTGCTGAAAACTGTAAGGCTTTATGGATATTGAGTTTCATGTTGTTTTCTTTAATTCGGTTATTCTATATTCCGACAGAATATACTGTCGGAATATAGTTACTTCATATTAATTATTCGTATGTTGCAGTACAGAAGAATGACAGTGCTTTGGAATGATCATTTACATCTGCCACACCAAACTTGATTGAATGAACGGTTCCCGGCTCAATTCCCGGATAACGACCAATAGCAAAACATGGAAGATCATCCTCAAGCCAAGGTTCAATGAAGTAAGCACAGCCGGCACCCCAGCCCATTATACTTCCGTCAGGACCGCACCAATATCCACCGTTGTTTGCAGTTGAGGTTCCATCCCATATATAAGCATTGGTTTCATGATCAATCATATAAATAGCAAGTCTACCATCTGTCAACCCTGAAATAAACTGATCAGGAGTCATCCCGAAGACATAATCAATATTTTCAGCGACATCTTGAATCGCTAAAGAATATGCATTATAATCGCCTGCAGGAATCATAAATTCACGGAAAGCATAACTCTTATCGTAAGCAGTCACATTGAAGACAAACCTTACATGTTCATTATAATTAATCCCATTTTTGGCAAAACCGATTTGAACCGGCACACTGCCACCGCCATTGGGATCAATATAGAATTTAAATGCATGTGAACTTTCATCATAAACGATCTTTCCATAGACGTTTGCATCATCAGCCTCACATACATTGCCAGTCTTGCTGACATACCATCCATATTTATCACCGGAGTTAGCAGGCGTTTTCAGCCAGACCATACGGTTAGGATTGATCGGTGCGACCACATACTCATTTCCGAGTTTGGAAACAAGTTCCTGTGCGGATATTCCAAATGCAGACTGAATCATGTCATCGTAGTCAAACACGTCAACCACAACGGGATCTGTCTGACCACCTGTCATTTCAAACACATTACTTGCCGTAACATCAGGATTTGCCTTGACAGGAGGATTTTCATTAGGACCATATACATGGATGGAAGTTGCATCCTCATAGTCCTCGTGGCATGCCGGGAGTATAGTCAGACAGCAGCATGCAAGAAAACCATAAATATATTTCTTTTTCATGATTTACAATATTAATAACCGGGGTTCTGTACCAGGTTAGGGTTAGCCTGAAGATTATCTCTCAGAATCGGGAAAATATCAAAATGATGATCATTCGGATTTGTTATAGCAGATTTCCCAAACCATGATTTACCATTGAATACGTTGCATCCATTTGTCATCTTAAAACGTATCAAATCTTGACGACGATGGTGCTCATACACAAATTCCCATGCGAGGTCATCAAGAAGACCACCCAAGAGGATATCATCACCACCTTCATGAGTTTCTGTATTAACCACATTCGTCAATTCTCCATCAACTACATCGCCCTGAGTTTCACGCAAGCCATAATCATACACAGACCCACCCTTGAGTTGAGCGACTGTACGCACAGCTTTATCTGGATTATCCTTAAATGCACGTTTTCTGATCATGGTCACAATATCAGCAGCATCTTGCTCCGTCTCACCTTTATACCCTCCAAGCCGGAGAAGACATTCCGCCTTAATGAAATAAGCATCTGTCAGTCGGAAGAACGGAATATTACAGTTTGACGTACCGATGTTGCCCGACTGAATTTCATAAAGCCACAGTC
The DNA here is from genome assembly GCA_910583795.1 of uncultured Muribaculaceae bacterium. Taxonomy (GTDB): domain Bacteria; phylum Bacteroidota; class Bacteroidia; order Bacteroidales; family Muribaculaceae; genus Lepagella. The sequence goes on along the minus strand of CAJTZQ010000075.1, from coordinate 1,345 downwards.
TTGCTCCCTGCATACCGGCAGCACCCGGACGTTCGATTGCATATACGTCAGGAGTAAAATTAAGTTCTACACCGTTAATATAAATTGGATTACCATGAATGTCTACTTGTGGACCCCATTTCCAAGTATCTTTCTTACGGGAATCAGCCGGATCATAAGTTTCCAAGAATTGCGGCACACATGCACTACCATTCCATGGGTCGAATGTCACACCAAATATGCCTTGAGAACCGGCAATAAACCACTTACAGAAATGATTCGTGCCATGTCCGGCATATTTATTATCGTACATGAGTCCCAAAATAATTTCGTTGCAAGTTGAATTCGCAGCGGAAAACGGTTCACGATATGATTCAGCAAGGGTGTAATTACCAGAATTAATCACCTCATTAACTTCATCAATAGCTTTGCCATAATATGAAGAATCCTGATTATCGGGGAACCATGCGTCATGATTGAGATACATTTTGGCAAGAATCATGCAAGCCACATAATAGTCAACCTGACCCATTTCCTTAGTCTTTGTAAGAAGAGGTTTACTTTCAACCAATTCCTTGACTATGAAATCATACGTATCTTGCGGTGCCATCTGGGAAGGCATGAATCCATCTTCTACCTTATTTGTGGTTGTAACCGGGATATTACGCCAAAGATCAAACAAAACATAATAGAACAGAGCACGGAATGTGCGAAGTTCCGCAGCTGCATTTTCATTTGAACTTATTGACTCCTCATCAAGCAATGTGTTACAAGCATTTATTCCTTGATAGCAAGAGAACCAAGGACGATAAAGATGATTGATAGTCGGATGGAACTCATGCTTGTGAAGAGACACATACTGAGCACCCCAACCCGAAGTTTCATATCTGAAAGGCGTCATAATAAGGTCGGCACATTCCTGACTTATATCCTGATACCCTTCCCAACCGTCATACATGTCTCTCAGACGGTCGTATATTGTGCCATACTGGGCTTGTATATCTTCCTGAGTAAACTCATAGCTTCCGTCACCCGGGATCTGACTATAAACAGTTTCGTCAAGATTCGTACATCCGGTAGTAACCAATGTCGCAGCCACCACAGTAGACAACAGACCTGTTTTAAATATATTGAATTTCATTGTCTTTAACTTTTTAAGGTTAGAACGTTGCATTCACGCCAATTGTAAAGGAACGCACTGTAGGATATTTATCACGGTCATCGACGCCGGCTGTCCAGAAGTTCTCCACATTAAGCTCAGGATCGATACCTTTATACTTCGTTATAGTAAAGAGATTGTCTACAGAACCATAAATTCTAAGAAACTGTTTAAATTTGATTTTGAAAAAATGTTATAGGGCATAAC
>CAJTZQ010000074.1 GCA_910583795.1 uncultured Muribaculaceae bacterium | reverse complement strand
CCTCTATGGAAGAGGCGGGGTTCCTCCCGCATGACAGGAACCCCACCAGCAATGCCGATGCCAGATATGCTCTGACTGCAATGCGCAATTTCATACTTACCAATTTACAGGTTCTGTATCCTCTATTGGCCCCATATAGTTGGGTGTACAATAATGATTGCCTTTTATACACGCCTTGTCAAACGGAGTCTGAGGTGTGTTGGAAAGGCTCTCGATGTTGGCGATCTGGAGAGGGGTGAGACCTTCTGTCTGAGAATGGTCGTAGTAGCCGGCAACTGCTACAGCGGCGGCTATCGTCGCAAAAGCGATCCACATGATTCGTTTTTTCATGCCATCAAATTTTAAATGTTAAATAATTTAGTTTCGAAAACTTATATAGAGTCGTTCGTCTCCGACCGAAAATTCAGATTATCAGATTGTTCTTAACCTAATAACTCATAACTCTGACTTATGACTTCTACAGCTGTATGTATCCTAACTGCGGATAATCATTGGTGCTCAGGTAAAGTCGGTTGAAAGTTTCATTATACTCCATGCCGCATATCGGCTTTCCGACATGAAGCGTCTTCTTATACTTCCCGTCCAAATCCATGACTATGATATCTTCCGGTAAGTTTTTTCAAGAATATATTCATTCAAATAACTTGCATAGATTTCATCCTTCCCGATACAAGATTGATAGAAGTATTCAAATCTTGGTCTATGTCTTTTTTCCGTATAATCAGGACCATAGATTACTTTTTTTAAATTCCCTTCAAGATCGAAAATACGGATCTGGTCATGCACTCTACCGGTCGATATCATAAGCCTGTTCTTAATGGATACTGTCAATCTGTTATCCGTATTTTTGCCAAAACCGTTATCCTCGATCAGGCTTATGCTTCCGTCGTTGAGATTGACAAGACCTATCCGGTTATCAAACTCTGTCCAATCCTCGTTGGGGACAGCCACCTCATAATATGCCGTCGAATCATTAAGCCAGTCTCCAGATCCAAGCACAGGTGTGACCCCCTCTATTTCCTTGGGCTTCATTTTGAGAAACGCCTTGTAGTCCGGGTCTGACAACGCTTTCTTAACATCAAGACCTGTCATATACCATGTTGCATAACTCATTCCGTAAAGAATGTGTTTCACCGGATCGATTATTATGCTGCCGAAATTCGCAATCTCACCGGGACCCTCTCCAAATTTTCCGAAATTCCCAAGATACCTGTCCTCTTTTATATCGTATGCAAAAAAACGTTTGTCGGTTGATTCACTGTCATTGATTATAAGTGTGTCTCCTAACATAAATACTGTGGAATATGAATGTATCTCAGGCAACTTCTCCTCAATTGAAATCAACTCCACAGTTTCAATCTTGTCTCTTTTCCCGCAATGCTCCTCAATGGAAGAGGCGGGGTTCCTCCCGCATGACAGGAACCCCACCAGCAATGCGAATACCGGATATATTCTGAATACATTGCTCACTTTCATACTTACCAGTTTACAGGTCTCGTATCCTCTATTGACCCCATATAGTTAGGCGTACAAAACTTATCACCTTTCACACACGACTTATCGAACGGAGTCTGAGGTGTGTTGGAAAGGCTCTCGATGTTGGCGATCTGGAGAGGGGTGAGACCTTCTGTCTGAGAATGGTCGTAGTAGCCGGCAACTGCTACAGCGGCGGCTATCGTCGCAAAAGCGATCCACATGATTCGTTTTTTCATGCCATCAAATTTTAAATGTTAAATAATTTAGTTTCGAAAACTTATATAGAGTCGTTCGTCTCCGACCGAAAATTCAGATTATCAGATTGTTCTTAACCTAATAACTCATAACTCTGACTTATGACTTCTACAGCTGTATGTATCCGAACTGCGGATAATCGTTGGTGCTCAGGTAAAGTCGGTTGAAATTTTCGTTATACTCCATGCCGCATATCGGCTTCCCGACATGAAGCGTCTTCTTATACTTCCCGTCCAAATCCATGACTACGATATCTTCAGCAAAGTTTTTTTCAAGAATATATTCATTCAGGTAACTTGCATAGATTTCATCCTTCCCGATACATGCTTGACAGAAATATTCAAATCTTGGTCTATGCCTTTTTTCCGTATAATCAGGTCCGTAGATTATTTTCTTTAAATTCCCTTCAAGATCGAAGAGCCGAATAGTGTCATGCACTCTGCCGACTGAAACCATTAACCTGTTCTTAAGGGAGATTGTCAAGGTATTTTCCGTATTATTTCCAAAACCGTTATCCTCGATTAGGCTTATACTTCCGTCGTTTAAATTAACACGACCAATCCTGTTGTCAAACTCCGTCCAATCCTCGTTGGGAACAACCACCTCGTAATATGCCGTTGAATCATTAAGCCAATCGCCGGTGGCAACAAACGGTGATACACCGTCAATATTCTCGAGTCTCGTTTAAAAAAACGCCTTGTAATCAGGATCTGACAAAGCTTCCCTTATATCGAAACCCGACATATACCATGTAGAATAACCCATCCCGTAAAGAATGTGTTTTACCGGATCAATCACTATGCCCGCAAAATTCGCAATCTCTCCGGGGCCTTCCCCGAATTTCCCAAATTTGCCAAGAAATTTGTCTTCTTTTATATCGTAGACAACGAAACGCTTGTCAGTTGACTTATAATCATTTATTATCAGAGTATCACCTAACATAAACACTCCTGAATTTGAATGAAGCTCAGGTAACTTCTCCTCAATTGAAATCAGTTCCACATCCTCTACCCGATCCCTTTTACCGCAATGCTCCTCTATGGAAGAGGCGGGGTTCCTCCCGCAGGACAGGAACCCCACCAGCAATGCGGCGGTAAATGCCTTTTTAAGCATATCGTTTGTTTTCATACTTTTTCAGGGTTAGTTAATCAATGGCCATAGACATGTCATCGTTTCTCATATTGTGGCATGATGAAAGGATAACTGACAAAACAATTAAATTTGGCAATATTTTAGAACTTATATGTTTCATTTTGCAAATCTATCATAAATTTCTTAAATAAAAAATTATTTTGCAAAAAAATGTAGAAAAAAGTTGATTGACAACAATAAATGCCCGTAATCCCGATTTCTATCTAATTTTGTGAGTTTATCGGATAAGTTTATGGTATATAGTTTATGGTTTATGGTATATGTGGTTTAAGAACCATTTGAAGTGACACATAATTCTTAAACCATAAACCATATACTATAAACCCTCACCTTTCAACCCTCACCTCTCAACCCTAAACTATAACCTTTTAACCCATAACCCTATAACCCTCAGCATTCGCAAAGCGAACGCTGAATTATTAAAATTTTCTGAGGGTGACGACTGCATCCTTGTCTTTTAAAATGAGTTTGTTTTTTTCCGGAAAGATAACTGTAAAAGTCACTGGATTGCTGTAGATGCCATATTGCTTAAGTCTTGCTATTGACTCGGTGGAATTTGCATTGGGAAATTCCATTGTCAGTTTATCGTCTGAATAGCTCATATTCCCCGATGTCCAGATTCCGGAACCATAGACTGAAAGCTGACAGGTGTGCAGGGAGATGCATACATACATACGATCCTGGATTATTGTCTCAGGAGCTGTCGGCTCTACAGTCATCACTTGCCATTGACCGTCAAGTTCCCCGTTAATCGGAGATTTCTGACAACCTGCCACTGTAATAAGTAATCCTATCAGAACAATTATATTAATATAAAATTTTAGTTTCATTCTCTATCATATTTAATTTTGCAACTTTCGCTTGCGAAAATTGAATAAGCCACATTCTAAAAACTTATCCAACCTGTTTTGCCTATTGTTATCATGCCCCCGAAACTGTTTCCAAGCAGTTTCCCGGAATCTCCTGCGATAGCGGCGGAGGCAAACCATCCCTTGAATTTTTTAGGTCTCCATGTCACCTCAAACAATCCGTTGAAGTTGTTCAACACCTCCGCTAAGGGATATTGATACGTTCCCCAGTTCCTTGAGAAAGAAAGGAGGATCCTGTAATCAATCTCAGGATGCGGAGAACCGGAAATGCCGAAATGGTGGGCTACAATGCGGGTGTCTAAGAACGTGATGAGGTGGTTATGATTATAGATTGGGGAGATTGCAAGAGGGTTCCCGATGCCCATTCCCCAATGTTGCCATCCTGTGTAAATCGAGTGGTTGTAATAGTTGTCTCTTCCGCTCACCTGTTCAGGAATTTTGTCTGAACTGTCATTGTTCACGGCTCCGGTCTGATCCTTTGAACAAAGGAACTCATAGACCACCGAAGTGACAAACGGATTGCGCGGGAGTTGGGCTTCGACCCCCCAGAGTCCGTCTTTCCATCCATATTCGAATGTCATTTGGGAGTGATCTTCAAAATAATGTTGAAAATATGCCTTGATGCTCCAGTCAGATTGTGGTAGCCATGAAAGGGCTATGTTATAAGCTCCGACCATGTTCCCTTCCACACTCGTCTGTTCCCCTAAAAAAGTTTTTTTCTTGGTTGTTGATGGGAAAAAGGCTTTGAACCAGTTTTTCAAACCATGTCCCAAATCAAGAGATTCACCGTTTTTATAAGCCTTCCCTCCAAACTGAGTCGCCATCTCTATGCCGATTTCTCCCGTCAGAGGGAACTTGGAAGAGTTGCCTCCGCGTAGCCACAGCCCCTTGGAGTGGTACATCACATTTTTTGTACGTTTTGAGCCTTCCTCAGCCCACGATCTTTGCCAGCCGGAATCAGTAAACATACCGTAGGAAATGTATCCCTTCACGGCAAACCATCCGTTGGTTCCCCAAAAATTGGCATAATCAAAGATCCCCAATCTTAGCTGTGGAATCGGCATTGCATTTCCTGAATATAGAAGATTGCCTGAAGAAAGTTTGGGGTTGCTGAACTCTCCCCAAATTTCTTTGCTTCCCAACATTGCCCCGAGCGACCGATATTTCACTTCGCCATACAATTGGTGGATGTAAAAAGGTGACGATGATCTCCACGCACCGGCGAGATCTATACCTCCGCCCCACGAAAAACGCTTTTCTTTGTTGATGTCGCGGAATAGGGCGCCACGCACATACCCGTAGTTCTTTTCCGGAGATCCAAGCCCTTGAAGATTGCTGACCAGCCAGAAAGGTGTGTTTTTCCCTCCGGAGAAAGTGGCGCGAACTTCGCCCAAATATCTTATGGAATCATTTCCAGATGCGTGGCATGAAATATTCATGGCGATAATTATCATGAGAATGAGACGTGTCGGAATGGGAAGGGAGTTAAATTTGATATATAAATTCATTAGCCTTTATGGGAATATTCAATAAATACAATAAAATAACGTTTTTGACATGTAGACAATTGTGTGGATGCAGGGATTAAAAAAATCAAATATATGATCAATTGGTTAACCAACGATATACTTTCTTTTTTCATAGCACTTGTGCTTGCAGGAATATTGATTCCTCAGATTCTGCTTATCGCATTCAGAAAGAAACTGTTTGATGAAATAGATGAACGAAAGATACACAAAGGGGTGGTGCCGCGGTTAGGGGGGATTGCTTTTCTTCCTTCAATACTTTTTTCTATCTCTGCGGTGGTGGGTTTTAATCTGAAACTTGGTGGAGCCGGTATGTGGATAGAGATGGGCGATGCAATTGTCCCTATGTACTTTATGGTCTGTGCAGTGTTACTGATGTTTCTTGTCGGCATGGCTGATGACCTTGTCGGCGTCAGATATATGGCTAAGTTCTTCATACAGATAATTGCCTCGTTGCTCATAGTTGCATCCGGGATGTATATTGATGATTTGTATGGATTTCTGTGGATGTGGGAGTTGCCGGCATGGTTCGGATGGCTCACGACGATGTTTGCGGTGGTATATGTGGTAAATGCAATTAATCTTATTGATGGCATCGACGGACTTGCATCAGGACTCAGCACTGTGGCTTTGGTGTTTTATGCCGTCCTGTTTTATATCAGCGGCGAGCACGTCTATTCCATGCTTGCATCCGCGGCTGCAGGCACACTCTTGCCTTTCTTTTATTACAATGTGTTCGGAAATGCCAAAAAGCAAAAGAAGATATTTATGGGCGACACCGGGGCTCTCACAACCGGGATGATTATGGTGTTTTGTGCCATAGCTATGCTTCATATTGATTCAGCGGTGTTTACTCATGAATTCAATCCTATTGTCATGGCGTTGTCTCCACTGATCATTCCTTGTTTTGATGTAGTGAGAGTCTATATTCATAGGGTCAGGCGTCACCGCAATCCGTTCCTCCCGGATAAATGCCATATCCATCACAAGCTCCTGGCTTTGGGATTAAATCAGCGCACTGCTCTTATTGTCATAATGATGTGGGCTGCTTTGTTCATTTTTGTCAACGTGGCGTTGTCTTCCATTATAAATCCGACAGCCCTCATCGCTATGGATGTGGCTATATGGACAATAGTAAACATCCTGCTTTCCCGGCGTATCTCTGCCCGGGAGAAAAGATTGAATCAACATCTATTTGATTGATTTCTATATTAAATTGACCCGTTCATGAAGAAAATATATATTATCAAAATATTGATTTTAAGTGTCTTGATTCTGATGGCTGCTTCTTGCGGAGCTCCGAAAAATATTGCATATTTTCAAGACACTACTGAGGTCGCGGTGCCTGCCGCTTCCGGACAGATTAGGATTGCGCCTCTCGACAAATTGTCGATAATTGTCAAATCTAAAGATCCTGCATTGTCAAGCCTGTTTAATCTTTCGGTAGCTGCAGACCGTCTGGGGCTTGATGCCCCTGTAAACGGTACGGGGAGTGTGATTAATAGTTCATATTCTGCATCTGAAGGTATATCGTCTTATACTGTCACTCCGGAAGGGACAATTGATTTCCCGGTTCTTGGAGTCCTTAAGATTGAAGGCATGACGAGAAGCGAGCTTGCCGGGTTTATCAAGGGTGAGCTTATGGGAAAGGAATTGGTGAAAGACCCGGTGGTCACCGTTGAGTTTATCAACACCGGTTTTTCTGTAATGGGTGAGGTGAATAAGGCGGGAAGATATGATATAAATAAAGACAAATTGAATGTGCTTGAGGCATTGTCGCTTGCCGGAGATCTGACCATACAGGGGAAACGTGAAAATATAGCTGTGGTCAGGGAGGAGAGTGATGGGGTTCACACATATAGGGTAGATCTCACGAATCTGACCGAACTGACAAAGTCGCCGGCTTATTATATAAAGCAAGGAGACATTATATATGTGGAACCGAATGGTGTCAGGAAACGTCAGGCAACTGTCAATGGCAATAATGTTCTTTCCGCAGGCTTCTGGGTGTCGGTGGCATCGCTTCTGACCTCTGTGGCTGTCCTTATTTTTAAATGAAAATAGATTCCTGATATCAATGTATTCCAATAATAATAAAAAAACACAAGATAGCACGGATGTTGTAGATTTCTCGTTCAAGGAATTTCTACAGATATGTATTTCAAAATGGTATTGGTTCCTGTTGTCGATTATTATCTGTATAGGAGCGGGATTGCTTTATATCTTGCGACAACAACCTGAATATGAGAGGTCGGAAGAAATATTGATTAAAGATCAGGATGCCGGTGGCGGGATAGGGGATATTGAAAATGCATTTTCATCATTCGGTCTTGTTTCTAATAATACCAGCGTCTACAATGAGCTGATTTCCCTCAAATCGCCGGCAGTGATGTATGAGGTCGCACAGCGTCTTGATCTCGACATGAATTATAATAAAAGGGGTGGATTTCATCCCGTGACGCTTTATGGAAAGACCTTGCCTGTCTCGGTGGAAATGATGGATGTGGAGGAACAAGGTTCCGCGTCATTCAGAATGGAACTTAATCCTGATGGCTCAGCACGTCTTTGGAAGTTTGTCAGGTATAGTCTTGACGGCAAGGAGAAATTAGATGGTGAGGTGGTTTTGGCAAAGGGGAAAGAGATTGTCACTACTCCTGTTGGTGCTATAAAAATCACTAAAAATCCTGAATATGCAGGCCCTCAATTGAAAGAAAGTATCGAAATTGATGTTTCAAAAATGCCGATGCAGACCACTGTTGAGCTTTATGGAGAAAAACTCAATGGTGACCTCGTGGATCAGGATGCTGACGTGATAGGGCTTACAATCAGGGATGTCAGCGTTCAACGAGCCGTGGATATCCTGAATATGATTCTTGTGGTCTATACGGAGAATTGGATCGAAGATAAAAACAAGATGGCTGTCGCCACATCTGCTTTTATCGACGACAGGTTGCGTCTTATAGAACAAGAGCTGGGAAATGTCGACTCCAATATAGCAAAATATAGCACCAAGGTTGGCACCCCGAGTCTGATAGCCTCGGCGGAAATGTCAATAGAGAAGGAGGCGTTGCTTGATCAGAATGCTCTTGAACTCGACAATCAGCTTGCGCTCGCTCAATATATGAAAGAGTATCTTGACGACAATGCCAACAAATTCAATGTAATCCCCGTCAATACTGGAATCGATAATCTTGCCATAGAGAAAGACATTGTCACGTATAACACATTGCTCCTTGCGCGAAACAATCTCGTCGCCAATTCTTCCGAGAAAAATCCTTTGGTTGAGGATTATGATTCTCAATTGAAATCTATGCGGGAGTCAATTTCCAAAAGTGTGTCGAATCAGATATCAGGGCTGAAGACGCTTATCGGTAATGTCAAGACAGAGAAAAAGAAAATCGGAGGTCAGATAGCCGGAACCTCCGAGAAGGCGTTACCTTTGTTGAGCGAGGAGCGTCAGCAGAAAGTGAAAGAGGGGTTATATCTGTTCCTTTTGCAAAAAAGAGAGGAAAACCAGCTGAGCCAGAAATTTACGGCAGACAATACCAGGATAATTACTCCTCCTATGGGATCTCTCAAGCCCGTGTCGCCCCGTAAGAAGTTGATATTGGCGATAGCTTTATTACTTGGTGTAGGAATACCATTCATTTCACTTTATCTTATAGAGACCGGCAATACAAAAGTGAGAGGAAAACGGGATCTTGATGGCGTATTGATGCCGTTTGCCGGAGAAATACCTCATGTGGGCAAAAAGGAGAAAATCAAGATCGAAACCGGCGTCGGTCAACGAAGAAGAAAGGATGAAAAACCTCCGTTGGCTGTTGTGGAAGAAGGAAAACGCGATGTGGTCAACGAGGCATTCCGTGTGATTCGCAGCAATATCGATTTTATGTCAGGTAAAGATTCTGGATGCCGGACTATTATGCTGACTTCATTTAATCCCGGAAGCGGTAAGTCATTTATATCATATAATTTGGGGTTGAGTTTCGCTATAAAACATAAGAGAGTGTTGCTCGTTGATTGTGACCTGCGACACGGGTCGGCATCTATGTTTGTCGGCATGCCATCTAAAGGCTTGACAAATTATCTTACCGGTAATTCCGACGATTGGCGCTCTATGGTGATGAAATCAGCGGGTAATCCTGATCTTGAGATTCTTCCTGTGGGCAAGATGCCGCCGAATCCGGCGGAATTGCTTGAGAACGTTCGTCTGCCCGAATTGCTAAAAGAGGCACATAAAGAATATGACTATATATTCCTGGATTGTCCTCCTGTTAACATTGTGGTTGATACCCAGATAATTGGTCAATATGCCGACAGGACTTTGTTTGTGGTGAGGGCGGGACTTTTGGAAAGAAGTGCACTTAAAGAGTTGAACGAATTCTACGAAGAAAAGAAGTTCAAGAATATGAGCCTTATTCTCAACGGCACTGAGGCAATACATAGCCGATATTACACATACGGCAATTATCAGAGTTTCGAATAGTGGAAAATAAAAGGAAGTAATTATGTGGTTGTTCAAGTCAACGAAATCCCTTAAAGAGTCAGGTATATTCAATGGATATACCGACTGGCATTCCCATATTTTACCGGGGGTTGACGATGGTGTCAAAACAATGGAAGAGTCCATTGAGGTCTTGAAGGCTTATGAAACTCTTGGCTTTGAAAGAGTATGGTTGACCCCCCATATCATGGAAGATTATCCGAACACTACAAATGGTTTACGTCAACGCTTCGAGGAACTCAAAAATAATTGGACAGGCTCGTTGGATATCAGGCTTGCATCTGAGAATATGCTTGACAGTCTTTTTGAAGAACGTCTTGTTTCCAATGATTTTTTGCCCATCGGAGAAGATGGTAATCATTTGCTTGTCGAGACATCATACTATACTCCACCGATGGGTATGGATGAGATGCTTGACAGAGTGAAGGAAATCGGATATTTCCCGGTTTTGGCGCATCCGGAAAGATACAGATATATGGATGAAAGAGAATATCTGAGATTGAAAGAAAAAGGAGTTCTATTCCAAATGAATTTTGTATCCTTGGTTGGTGGATATGGAGAGACGGCACACAAGAAAGCGGAGTGGCTTCTCTCAAAAGGAATGATCGACATGACCGGCAGCGACGTCCATCGCCTGGACCACATCACCGCAAACATAACTCTGAAACCCAAAAATAATGGGTTAATAACACGGATGCAGCAAATAACCTTAAAATAATAATGATTATTCAGGTCTACGCCTTTAAGAATTAGCGATATGAAAGTTTTGATTGTGACTGATCAGTGTGTCGCCGTTAGAGGAAATAAAATTTTCGGTTCACAAAATTTTACGGAAACACTTAAACGAATATCAATACTTGGAGAACTGCATTTATGTATAAGAAATGCTGAAGAAAATAATATAAGACATCAGATTTTTAATGATGATATTAGTGCTTATGTTTCTATAACCAATATAACTTTTATAAAGAAATCTCAAATATGTCCGTCATTGGCTACAATAAAACGTATTAAGAAGAAGATATCGGAAGTTGATCTTGTAATAGGGTATATACCTTCACTAAATGCAGAAATATCCTCTTTTCTAACACATAAGGAGAGGAAAAAATTCTTGGCTTTCATGGTTGGATGCACGTGGGACGGATTATGGAATCAGGATTGGAAACGGAAAATAGCCGCATCTTATAGATTTCTGATTAACAAGGTAGTTTTGAGAAATGCTGATTATGCATTATATGTAACTAATTATTTTTTACAAAAAAGATATCCTGCTAAAACTCAAAAGTCATTAGGATTATCGGACGTGGTATTGAAAAATAATGATGAAGAGGTGTTGGCCAAAAGGGTTGATAAAATTAATCAGCACATAGTTAGAGAACCAATAAAAATTGCAACTACGGGAGCAACGAATGTGATTTATAAGGGGCAGAGGTATGTGTTGGAAGCGATGAAAAAACTAAAAGATAGGGGGTATAAAGATTACGAATACTATATAATTGGAGGAGACGATAATATGCGATTGCGCAGATTATCAATAGATTTAGGCGTTCAAGATCAGGTCAGATTTATTGGCACTGTCACTCATGAAAAAGTCATTCAACTTTTAGATGAAGTTGACATATACATTCAGCCATCTTTGACTGAAGGGCTTCCCAGGAGCCTTGTTGAAGGAATGAGCAGAGCTTTGCCTTGTATAGGAACCAGGGTTGGGGCCATTCCTGAGTTGCTTGATGATAACTATTTGGTTAAGAAAAAATCGTCAGATGAAATTTTAGATAAAATTATTGCATTGAGAGACAAAAGCGAACAGATAACGCAATCCCGTAGAAATTTTGAAGAATCCATGAAATATAACCGTGAAGATCTTGATTATAAAAGAACAGTTTTTTTTCATTCAATTCTTAAAGATTTTCAGGATTGACTTGGATTTGTCTAATATCTTTACAGGGTCCCGAAAATCATGTGCATCTTTAGCCAAAAATTGTTACTCCATTTCCCCATACTATAACCGTTGTCAAAAATAATGCAAAGCCTTCTCAAGAATGAATTACGATAATTTACAACCTTTTCAATTGATTTAATTGAATCAGGCTGTATGCTTGATCCATAAATACGAAGCAATTCCTTAGCTGCTATTTCTCGTGGTCTTATGGTTCTTCTTATGTCGCGTAAGGTTTTTAATCGTCTTGCCCAAATTTCCTTAAATCCATGTTTTGAACCTATTTGATTATTGTCGTGTTGACGATATAATATGTGTGCCGATTTATCGATTATGACTTTTCCACAGAAATTAGCTACCATATATATCCAATAATCATGTGCTATTTCAATTTTCGCTTTTTTATGCGCCAATGCTTTTAAAAGTTCTTGATTAAAAACGATTGTGCAACCGGCGGCAATATTTCTAACAAGACAATTTTTGGGTGAGGGCATCAGCTTGAAGTCTTTTACCAACCCATGTGTTTTATTATTTTTATAGTAATAAAGATTTGAACAATACATCAAGGGGGTAGGGTAAGATTGTTTGATTGCATCTACCGCTATGATCAGTTTGTCCGGAAGCCATATGTCGTCTTGGTCAGATAGTGCAAAATAGCTGTGGCAGGAATAATTATCTGCTGCATAATCAATAAGGAACATAAAGGATTTCTTCCACCCAATATTTTCTCCGTTGATTATCTCAAAAATATTTTGATGGCATGATTTATAATCTTCCAAGATCTTCAAGGTACGGTCTGTTGAACCATCGTCACGTATTAATAATTTGATTTTTACACCCTGTTGATTAAGGATGCTATCAAGCTGTTCTTTTAAATATCTCTCTCCGTTATAAGTTGACATAAGGATGACTACTTCTTTCATAGAATATTTATTTATCTGAACATTTTGATCCATAGTTGTTCGCGTTCATGTACATATTTCGGATTTATAATTGAAACATAAGGCATCCATGTAGCGTACATTTTATAATAGTAATAAGACTGTGTGGTCAATATCAGAGATATGAAAAGTATTTTAATCCAAGACTTAATATGGTTGGCTGTCAGAAAGTTTGCAATAGCTACAGTAACAAAAATACTCGTATAGTTTGAAAATCTTGAAAATATAATTGGAATAGAAAATGTACCGATACATAATAACAATTGTATTAACAAAAGCTTATTAAAAGTTGGTTTGATTTTAAGTAAATTGCTGAATAGCATGACAAAAATTGTGGGGAAAGCTGCTTTTATGAATTCTCCGATTTTCCAATTAAGGTTAAAGTTAAAATCGTCTCCCAAATATTTTATTATTCTATGAGATATGGAATCGATAGGTATATAGTCACTCATCCTTATTAAAATTGGGGTTATTGCAAATGTACATACACAGATTATAATATAGGGCAAATTCAGTTTTAGATATTTTGCCAAAGGTATAAACCATATTATGACGGCTGAGTAATGGAACGAAATAGAAATTAATGACAAAAGATAATATCTAATCCATTTTTTATTTTCAAGATTTCTATAATTAAGTAAAAATACACCTATCGCCACCCCTTCTCTCATTATTTCGGTTGAGAAATAAAGCCATTGTAAAATAAAAAAGAACACTAATCCTATGAATACATTCTTGCAATATCTATTCAGAAATATAAAAACACATGTGTTAGTAATAGCTGATATTACGGTTTGTAATACCCAGAATTCTTTGCTTATAGATTTGCATATTGCACAAACGAATAAATATCCTGGTTCATGTCGATCAAAAAAGATTCGTTTTGTCCAAAAATGCTCTAAATCTCTTGCTTTTTCAAAGGATTTCATATAACCTATAGTGTCCATTCCGACTCTATAACGGAGCCCTAATAGCGCCACAACATATATTAAGATGATGCCTATAAAAATAAGTCGTTTGGTTTCAGTAAACTTATTGTTATAATAAATGCCAAGCGTTGCAAATATGATAGGTATGAGATACTCCATCTTTATAATAATATTATTTTATCGTTTTTGAGTTTTTGTTGTGTTGAGATTAACCACAGTATGCAACTAATTGATTGAGAAATCACAATTGACCAGATTACATAAACTTTGCCAATAAACGCAGAAAATAGAAGAAAAAGGATGAGGATTATTGATTTTATTGTTTCTTGATAGAAAATTGTTTTGGTAGATCCTAATGTCTTCAGTATATTTCTGCATAATATTTGTATGCATGTCGGCAAAATAGTTAACGATAAGATTTGAAATATCCAACTTGCTTCAATCCATTCTTTACCAAGAACGATTTCTATGATACTATTTGCAAAAATAATAAAAATTGTCGTAATAATTGACATTATGAAGAATAGAAGCCTCAACATTTTGTAGTAAGAATCTTTTAATTTTATAATTGATTCATATTTTGCAAGTATTGGATAAATACTTTGATCCATAAGTGAGCCACATGTGCTTTGACAGAAATTTGTAATCCTCGACATTTGGGAATAGTATCCCGTAAATTGTAACGTTGATACTCTGGCAATTATATTGGTGGATATGTTGTTTGCAATGGTTCTTATTGAATCGGATCCGAAAAGGGAAATTCCGAATGAGAATTGATATTTAAACGATTCTTTAGAGAATGTCAAAGATGGGATGAACTTGTTGTATATCTCCATGAATACTACATGGCACATTGCCAATACCAATTGTTGCCATACAAGTGACCAATAGCCATATCCTGAATGTGCCAGCCATATTGCAACTATGAGTGAGATTAATCCGCTGATTACATTAATTATGGCATATATCCTAAATTTAAGTTCGCGAAAAATAATTATTCTTTGCACTATCCGAAATGCGTGAATTATAATACATATAGATATTATTCTAACAATTCCTGTCAGGTGTGGCTTATGATAAAAATCTGCTATTGATGGGGCGACTAAATATATGATGCCATAGATAAATATGCTGACTGATAAATTATAATAAAACAGGGTTGAATAGTCTGTTTTAGTTACGTATTTTTTCCTTAATAGAGCACCTCCCATTTCAGAATCAATCATCATTTGAGAGAATGCAATAAAAATTGTTACTAATCCGATCAATCCGAAATCATCGGGTGTAAGCATCCGAGCCAGAATTATTGTCGAAAGCAAAGTAATTCCCGATTGTCCGAATTGAGAGATCCCATTCCAAAGTATGGCTGTCCGAAAACGCATGCTGAAGAGTATTTATGCTTTTTTAACGTAGTGAAATATTGATTATTTTATGTGATAAATCCAACTGCCTGTCGTATACAAACAAAATTCAATTTGTGCAATAATATTTATCATTTGACGTATTAAATGAGGTGGATATCGTCAACAATAAACATGTTTCTTTGTATTGTGTATGAAAAAACTTTTGCTTGTGATAAATGAAGATAGATTTTTCTTGTCACATAGAACACGTATTGCAGTTGTCGCAGCAAAATACGGTTGGGATGTCACATTGGTGGCTAAAAATACTGGATGCAAGAAACAGATTGAAGATATGGGGTTCAAATTTATAGAACTTCCCATTAATCCCACTGGACTGAATCTTTTGGATGAAATAAAGACATTTAAGTTCCTTTATAATTTATACGGCAAATTCCCAGACGCAATAATTCATCATGTGGGACTTAAAAATATGCTATGGGGAGGAGTCGCTTCAAGAATAAGAAAAACAAGGGGAGTGGTTTATGCAGTTAGCGGACTTGGCACTTTGTTTGGAGAAAATAAAAACAAAATCATTTCCCAATTAATAATAAGATTCCTTAAGTTTGCGATGAATAGAAAGAATGTCGCAATTATTTTTCAGAATCATGATGATGAAAAACTTTTTTTCGGTAGAGATGGGATTTATAAAAAGAATACACATTTTATAAAAGGATCAGGTGTTGACCTTAATGAATTTTGTATCTCGCCCATTCCGGATACTTACCCGATTATCGTGATATTCATGGCAAGAATGTTGAAGGAAAAAGGAATCCTTGACCTTGTGACTGCTGCTGAATTGTTGAGAAAGGATTTTGAAGGGAAAGTGGAATTTTGGTTATGTGGAGGTTTATCAAATAATCCATCAGCATTGAAAGAAAATGAAATAAATGCGATAGTTGATAATAAGTACATAAAATGGCTTGGACATCGTAATGATATTGCATCTTTATTGACAAAGTCTACAATTGTATGTTATCCAAGTTATTATAGGGAGGGCGTTCCGAAAACTTTGTTGGAGGCATCTGCCGCTGGTAGACCAATTGTGACAACCGATTCCGTGGGATGCAGGGACACAGTAAAGGAAGGAATTAATGGTTATATAGTTCCTACACATTGTCCTGAAGCAATTGCTGACGCATTGAAACGCCTTTTTTTAGATTTAGATTTGGTCAAGAAAATGGGAATGGCATCTAGAAAGATAGCTGAAAAAGAGTATGATGTCAATAAGGTTGCGGAAAGACATTTAGAAATATATAATAATCTTAATGACGTTTAAATGTCATAAAAGTTTGAATAGTGATAAATTGGTGTTAAAAAAAGAGGGAAATAGAATTTTCTAAATCCCTCTTTCATTTGTTGGTTCAAGCTATTTTATTCAGCCTTGCCGTCAGAACCAAGCACGTTGATGATTTTGTGCTTGTAGAGTTTCTCCATCTCGTCGCGAGCCGGGCCGAGATATTTGCGGGGGTCGAACTCTGCGGGTTTCTCAGCAAATACCTTGCGGACTGCTGCAGTCATTGCAAGACGGCTGTCAGAGTCGATGTTGATCTTGCAAACGTCCATCTTGGCTGCCTTGCGGAGCTGCTCTTCTGGAATACCGATAGCGTCTGGCAATTTGCCGCCGTTCTCGTTGATGATCTTGACATACTCCTGAGGAACTGAAGAAGAACCGTGGAGCACGATGGGGAAGTCGGGAAGTTTCTCCTCAACTTTCTCAAGCACGTCGAATGCCAATGGAGGGGGAACGAGAAGTCCGGTCTTCGGGTCGCGTGTGCACTGTTCGGGAGTGAACTTGTAAGCACCGTGAGAAGTGCCGATAGAAATAGCAAGGCTATCGCAACCTGTGCGGGTAACGAAGTCGATCACTTCCTCAGGATCAGTGTAGGTGTGGTGGTCAGCACTAACTTCGTCTTCAACACCTGCGAGAACACCGAGTTCGCCCTCAACAGTCACGTCATACTGATGAGCATAATCAACCACCTTCTTTGTAAGAGCTACGTTCTCCTCGTAAGGAAGGTGGCTGCCGTCGATCATAACGGAAGAGAAACCGTTGTCGATGCAATCTTTGCAAAGTTCGAAAGAATCACCGTGGTCGAGGTGAAGAACGATCTGGGGCTTTTCCCAACCAAGAGATTTAGCATACTCTACAGCACCCTGCGCCATGTAGCGGAGAAGGATAGGGTTGGCATAATTGCGGGCGCCCTTTGATACCTGAAGAATAACGGGTGATTTGGTGTCAGCTGCAGCTTTGATGATAGCCTGCAGCTGCTCCATGT
>CAJTZQ010000073.1 GCA_910583795.1 uncultured Muribaculaceae bacterium | reverse complement strand
CATCTCAAAAATCTGACGAAATCTTAAAATAGAAAAAGTTTAAATCAGTTCTATGGACGGTTATTCTCGATTTGCTGCTGAGCACGAGTGGGCAACGGGCTGTCGGGATCAGAAATCTTTATCTTCATCTTAGTCCACAATGCATTGGGAATATTTTTCCAAACTCCTGCAAGGACGTTCCATCGCCAGTCGATCACAGCGACCCTCTCTTTCCTGACAATTGCCTTAATTATCAATGGCAACACATGCTCCACAGTCATCTCCATGGGGAACTTCCTATCGTCAGGGACCAAGGGGGTACGAACCCATCCCGGACGGATATCCGTGAACGAGATGCCTGCGCCTTCAGCATTCGACAATTGCTCAAGCGCATCAAGATACCATTGGTCGAACTTCTTTGAAGATGAATAAGCCGACAATCTGCCGATTCCCTTGGTGCCAGCCACAGAGGTGATAGCCGCGATCTGACCTTTCTTGCCATTATCCCGGAAATAACGGTAGGCGCAACATATCATCCTTGCAAAACCGGCGGCATTTGTGTTTATTATATCCACTTCCCTTTCCGGGTCAAGATAAAGATTCTCATATCCAATCCCCGCCACATGGAAATATATATCCATACCACCCAATTTTCCGATCAACGCCGACAATCTCTCCTTGGCTTCAGGCTTGGTCACGTCGATTACCATATATTCCACATATTCCGGATATTTCTCCTTTAACGCCTCCATAGAGGCTGCATGGCGTGCTGCAATCCCTACCTTTACACCTCTTGACGCGAGAGCCTCGGCTACGGCATATCCCAAGCCGGATGAAGCCCCCATTATCACAACTTTTTTCATAACAAATTCATTATTATTATATCTGCTAAAGCTATAACAAATTTATGGGTCACGAAGTTATTTTTCCTTTCGCGATTCGGTATTTGTTATTAACTTTGCCATGCAAAAGCATTTTGCCACGTATCGGATCAAATAACGAAACCAAACCTTAAAGGCACTATATATATATGTCAGCATTCACTCCGGAAAAGATTGAATCCGACCGAAGGATTCTTGAACTTTTGTCGCAAAATTTCGGCAACATTTCGGCTGCCGCTACCGAAATAATCAACCTTGAGGCTATCCTTAATCTTCCGAAAGGCACAGAACACTTCATAGCCGATATTCATGGCGAGGCAGAGGCATTCCTCCATATTCTCAAAAACGCATCAGGGAATATTAAAAGAAAAGTCAACGAACTTTTCTCTACAAGCATGCGCGAGGAAGATATCAGACAACTTTGTTCGCTGATATATTACCCCGGACGGAAATTGGCACTTGTGAGAAGCACCGACCAAGATATAGAAAATTTCTATAAAATCACTCTCCACCAGCTCATCAAAGTGCTTCAGGAAGTATCTTCCAAGTATTCAAGATCCAAAGTAAGGAAAAGTCTGCCAAAGGAATTCGCCTATATCATCGAAGAGCTTCTTCATGAATCCCCCTATGAAGAAAACAAACAGCTTTATTACAACCGAATCATCGAAACCATAATATCCACCGGTCAGGCTGAAGAATGTATACGTGCGATTTCGCATGTGATCCAACGGCTCAGCATAGACCACCTTCACCTGCTCGGAGACATCTACGACAGAGGAGACGGCGCACATATAGTCATGGACACCCTGTTGAAGTATAAGGACCTCGACATTCAATGGGGCAACCATGATGTGTTGTGGATGGGAGCGGCATGCGGCAATGAATGTTGCATTGCAAATGTATTGAGAGTTTCCCTTCGTTACGGAAATATGGCAACTCTTGAAGACGGCTATGGAATCAATCTTGTGCCTCTTGCCACATTTGCAATGGAAACATACGGAGATGACAAATGCGACCTGTTTATGCCTAAAGGTGATCCTGACGAAGCCCTCACAGACAAAAACAAGAACCTTATCGCAAAAATGCACAAGGCGATAGCAATTATCCAATTCAAACTTGAGGGGCAGATGATAGCACGTCACCCGGAATGGAAAATGGATGACCGCAGGCTTCTGCATAAAATCAATTATGAAAACGGCACCATAGATATCGATAATGAAACTTATCCGTTGCTCGACACCAATTTCCCGACAATAGATCCCAAAGATCCCTATAAGCTAACCCGCGAGGAAAAACAACTTATGGATAAACTGCTGCATTCCTTCTCCGTGAGCGACAAATTAAAACGACACATCAGTGTTTTCTTTTCTCATGGGAGCCTATATTCCGTCTGCAATTCAAATCTTCTGTTTCATGCCTCCATACCGCTAAATGCCGACGGTTCATTAAAGAAGGTAGAAGTCAACGGAGCCTCATACAGCGGCCCTGAATTACTAATGCAGACCGAGATGTTGTTAAGATCCGCCTACAACAGTGACGCGACCGATGAAGAAAGGCGTAATGCACGAGACTATTATCTTTATGCCTGGTGCGGACCTGACTCGCCATTGTTCGACAAATCAAAAATGGCAACTTTCGAGAGATACATGATCGCCGACAAAAAGACCCATCATGAAGAGAAAGGTCATTACTATCATTTGCGTTCCAACGAAGAGGTGTGCGACATGATCCTTAACGCTTTTGAAGTGACAGGAGAACACCGCCATATAATCAACGGCCACGTACCAGTAAAGGTGGGTGACGGAGAAAACCCGGTGAAAGCAAACGGAAAACTGATGGTGATTGACGGAGGTTTCTCAAAGGCATACCACTCAACGACGGGGATAGCCGGATATACTCTCGTCTATCACAGCCGGGGTTTCGAACTTGTGCAACATGAGCCATTCACTTCTGCTGATGAAGCCGTAAAGAAAGGCACAGATATCATATCCACCAACCGTCTGGTAGAACTCAGTTCTCACAGGGTAAGAGTGAGGGATACTGACAGAGGAAAGGAACTGACCGGACAGATACAGGAGCTGCGCGAGCTTCTGTATGCTTACAGACACGGGCTGATAAAAGAACGAAAATAAATGTTACTTTAAATCTCGACTGTCAAGCAGAATCGCGTGATAACTGAATTCAGTTATCACGCGATTCTGCTTGACAGTCGTAAAAAAGACAGTAGTAAAAATACTGACAATTATTCTGCGCCCTCTGCAAATTCCATCAGATAAGCCTTGATAAACGCATCAATGTCTCCATCCATGACTCCGTTGACATCAGAGGTCTGATAGTTTGTACGATGATCTTTCACCCGACGATCATCAAACACATAACTGCGAATCTGACTGCCCCACTCAATTTTCTTTTTACCAGCCTCTATTTTTGCCTGTTCTTCCATGCGGTGGTTGAGCTCTTTCTCATAAAGTATAGACTTCAACTGGCGCATTGCATTCTCTTTATTTTTAGGCTGGTCGCGGGTCTCGGTATTTTCAATGAGAATCTCCTCTTCCTCTCCGGTATAAGGGTCTTTATACTGATATCGGAGACGCACACCGGATTCCACCTTGTTGACATTCTGACCTCCGGCTCCTCCTGAACGGAATGTATCCCAAGATACCCTTGCAGTCTCAACATTGATCTCAATGGTGTCATCGACAAGAGGAGTCACAAACACAGAAGCAAAAGAAGTCATTCGTTTTCCCTGTGCGTTATACGGACTGACCCTCACAAGACGGTGCACTCCGTTCTCACTTTTCAAAAAACCATATGCATAATCTCCCTCGATATTGATAGTGACAGATTTAATACCGGCATCATCTCCTTCAAGGAGCTGCGCTATAGACGTTTTATAACCATGTTTCTCAGCATAGCGCAGGTAGAGACGCATAAGCATCTGAGCCCAATCCTGACTTTCGGTGCCCCCGGCTCCGGAATTAATCTTGAGAACCACCCCCAGTTTATCCTCCTCTCTGCGCAACATATTGCGGAGTTCGAGTTTCTCCAACGTCTCGATGACCTTGGCATATTGGGCATCCACCTCCTCCTCAGTCACGAGTTCCTCTTTCACGAAATCAAAGGCAAGCTGAAGCTCCTCAACCTGTTTCTCCAATTCCGTGTAAGAGTCAATCCAGAAATGAAGCTCTTTAATTTTCTTCATCTGAGCCTCAGCTTTTTCCCTATCCTCCCAGAAATCAGCTACATGGGTGCGGAGTTCTTCCTCCTCCACCTCTATTTTTTTGCTGTCTATGTCAAGATATCTTTTTAGTGCATTCTGCCTTTCAGCCGCTTCCTTAAGTTGTTCTTGTGTTATCATATTCAGTCAATTCTTATTTTCCTTTACCATAAATCTCTCCTATTTCGGCAACATATCGTCAATAAGAATACATCGCCTCAATTTCCTTGGCGTAACGCTTAGCCACGATAGGGCGGCGCACCTTCATCGTATTGGTGACCTCCCCATTCATAATCGAGAAATGATTGGGAAGAAGAGTGATCCGTTTTATTTTTTCATACTCAGCCACACCCTCCTGCACCCGGTTGATCTGACTCATGACAAACTCAACCACCTTTGGGTCTGCCACAAATTTAACAGTGTCGGAATAATCTATCCCTTTTTCATCAGCCCATTTGCGCAATTGCGAAAGGTTTGGCACAATTAATGCCGAGACGAATTTGCGCCGGTCTCCGATTACGGCAACCTCATCGATATACTTATTCTCAGCGAGTCGGCTTTCAAGCATCTGGGGGGCAACATATTTACCATTGGATGTCTTGAAAAGATCCTTAACCCTCTCAGTGAGAACCAACGCACCCCCACGGGTGAAATAGCCGGCATCTCCTGTACGGAAATACCCATCGTCGGTAAAAGCCTGTTCGTTAGCTTCCGGATTTTTATAATACCCGGGAGTCACCGTTTCTCCTTTGACAAGGATCTCACCGTTTTTATCAATCCTGACTTTCAACCCGGGCAATGGAATCCCCACGGTTCCTATTTCATAATCCACAGGAGGATAGAAGCTTACTGTGGCTGTGGTTTCGCTAAGCCCGTAGCCAATTACCACTTCAATTCCAACCGAGCGCAAAAATTCAACAATCTTATCACTCAATGGCGCCCCAGCTGTAGGGAACATATTTGGATTCGGAATACCTATGGCATTTTTAAGTTTCTGGAAAATATTCTTGTTCCAGAACTTATATTCCTTTTCAAGCAAGAAAGGGGCTTTTTTACCAAGCCTGACATAATCAAGATTTCTCTTTTTGCCACACCTTATCGCTCTATTCACCATTATGCGTTGAATTTTGCCCATCCCCGCAATCTTTTCCTTGACTCCGGCATATACTTTTTCCCAAAAACGCGGGACACAGCACATGAGGTTAGGATGGACGGTATGAATGGTGTCTTGTATCAACCGAGGATCATAATTAACGGCGATCGCTATTCCGCGCGTGATACAGTAATAGCACCACGCTTTCTCAAGGATATGGCTCATAGGCAGAAACGCCATCGACAAATCCGAATCAGTCACTTCGGTGAGCAATCTTATATGGGTCTCTATCGCGGCGTCATAGTTGGAATGTGTGATCACCACGCCTTTTGGCTCTCCCGTCGTACCGGAAGTATATATGAGGGTAGCCATGTCTTCCGGCAATCCTCTCGAAATTCTTGCCTCCACTTCTTTAGCAACATCTTCAGAAGCTTCCATGCCGAGACGCACAAAATCATCCCAAAAAACTGTGATATTGTCATCCTCCCTGAGCTCAAGTTCATCATTTTTAAAGACAACAATCCTGCTGATAGATTCCGGATGTTTTTTCCAATAATTGTATGCAAGTGGATATTGGTGGGAATCTCCCACAAACAGGACTTTCGCTCCCCCATTGCTTACAATAAAATCAAACTGTTCTTGCGAAGAACTTGAATAAATCGGTATTGCGGCAAGACGATTGCGGAATCCCCCGAGCTCTGTAATAAGAATCTGAGGAGAGTTTGGAGAACAGATCGCTATTGTGTCTTTTTCTATCAATCCTAATCTCGCAAGCGCTTTGCCTGCGATTTCAACCTGAAGTTTGAAATCATTCCATGACGTAGACTGCCATTCCCCGTCTTTGCGCCAGCAAAAACGATATGCCTCGCGGTCGCCATAACGTTGCGCCTGCGTGGATACTATCTCTACTAATCTGTTTGCCATAATTGTCCGGGATTTGGAGAGGAGAATTGTTCGGAAAAATTCCGCTGTCTCTCCTCTCTCTCACGTAATAACGTGAAATCACGGTGTAAAGTTAGCAATTTTTTATGGATTTATTGACATTCTCCTCTAAGATTGCGGAAATAACAGTCGAGCACATCTTTTGCAGCAGTAAATGAAGACTGCTCATTGTTGAGCACCCTCATCTCTTTCTGTTCGAGCAACGCCTTGACTTCAGGCATATTATAGAAATTATTGCGCAACTGTTCGTCGATAGTCTCGATCATCCAGTATTTCGCCTGCTCATTTCTTTTCCGCTCGAAATATCCAGTCTTTTTCACATAGTCGAAATATCTGTCGATCATGTCCCAGACAAGGTCTATCCCGAGTTCATAATAACCGCTATATGTCAGCACTTCAGGCTTCCATTTGCTTGGGGTTGGAGGGAAGAGGAACAACGCATTGCGAAATTGGGAGGCAGCGAGTTTTGCCCTGTCAACATTATCACCGTCGCATTTGTTGATCACAATTCCGTCAGCCATTTCCATGATCCCCCTTTTAATGCCCTGGAGTTCGTCGCCCGTACCGGCAAGCTGAATAAGAAGAAAGAAATCCACCATAGAATGGACGGCTGTCTCGCTTTGTCCGACCCCGACTGTCTCAACAAAAATATTGTCATATCCGGCAGCTTCACAAAGCACAATCGTCTCCCTGGTTTTTCTTGCCACGCCCCCCAACGAACCGGCAGAAGGGGAAGGACGTATGAAAGCATCCTTCTGCTGACTCAACTTCTCCATTCTTGTCTTGTCGCCAAGTATGCTGCCCTGAGTGCGCTCGCTACTCGGGTCTATGGCGAGCACGGCAAGCTTACCGCCTTTGCGCAACACATGAAGCCCGAACACATCTATAGAGGTGGATTTTCCTGCACCCGGCACTCCGGTGATGCCAATGCGTTTAGAATTGCCGGAATACGGCAGACATTTTTCTATCACTTCCTGAGCAATAGACTGATGGGCTTCCGCAAGGCTCTCCACAAGAGTCACGGCTCTTCCCAATATGCTTACATCTCCTTTCAGAATACCCTCGACATAATCGTTAACGCTCAATTGGGGTCTTCTTGCCTTGCGAAAGTTTCGATAAGGATTTGTTATAGGTTGTGATCCGACTCCGGAATTCACCTGGAGTCCTTTATAATCTTCATGGTTTTCAGGATGTTCCATATTATGGCTTAATCTAAGGTTGTTATCATTTTTTTATTATTCCCACAAGATTTGCTGTTCTCACGGGGTGAAGAGGATCATTCGTGATGACCTCCACTTGTATTCTAAACGGGCCATCGGGCAATTTATGCGTATCAAGTTTTCCTTGAACTTTCCCACTTCCCTTCCCTTTTACCTTCCTTGTAAACGATTTTAAATCCACACCGTCATGCCGGGAGTACACGCGGTTTACCTCAAGAGTGGATCTGCCATCGTTGATTATGCCGAATTCAAAATCGGCTTCCACCCCTGACAACAAATCTCCCAAATCTAAAAATTCAGGATCAAGATACGCTCTGGGGCTATCTTCAATCTCATCCACACTCATTGATCTGCTGTCGGGGACAATACATGTAGTTATTTTTATTTCGCGCTCATCCTCCTTTGGAGAATTGCGGTCAGGCTTTATCCTCACAACATATTCCACCGGACCCATTCTCTTTTCCTTTGATGTGTTAAGATAGAATCCGAAAGTCCCTATTTCTCCCGGAGCAAGCGCCTTGGGTGTAAAATTAGTCTCGATGGCAGCCACTTTATCCGACCATGTCGGACGGATAGTATCCGATCCCTGATTATACACATTTATAAATGCGTGGCGAGAGCCGCCTATTTTGACTTCTCCCATAGGAGCCAACAATGATTCAAACCGTAATGCTCCCGACACATCAGGATAATTGATTTCAAGAGTTTCTGGTGATCCTATCACGGTTCCGGTTATACGTATCACTTCCAATTGATTGCCGGAGCCTAAATACACCTTTACAGTCTTGTCGAACGGTCCCGGGCGTCCTGCAGGATTATATACGAAGCTTACCGTCGCAGTATCTCCCGGCTGTATCATGTCTTCGGTATATTCCACCGATGTGCATCCACAACTCGGACGAACATTTCTAATAAAAATAGGCTCCTTACCGGTGTTTACAAACATGACACTCCCTTTTTTAGGACCTTCCGCCTCTTTAAAAGCGCCGAAATTATATTCCGTTGAAAGCCATTTCACATCTGAAGATGCAAAAACAGGTCTTGTAAGTGCAAGCATACATGTCAGCAATACAACCGGGAATTTCATGTAACCTTATAATTATTGTAATTATTTGGATTTCGGAGTAACCGTACCGCTTATTTTAAGTCGGGTCTTGGATGGGTTGCCGTTACTTTTTATCGTGATCACTTTTGTAAATCCCCCCGGTCTGCCAAGAGGATTATAAGTGACTTTAATAACGCCTGATTTCCCCGGCGCGACAGGGGCTTTCGGATATTCGGGTTTTGTACAACCGCATTCCGCCTTTGCCTCGTAAATTATAAGGTTAGAGCCGCCATCATTTACAAACGGAAACTCACAACTGACGGGGCCTCCGTCTTCCTTGATCATGCCGAAATCATGAGAAAGATTCTCAAATTTAGCAGAAGCCTTCTTGTTGTCTCCGGCTGTTGCAACAACTGTCCCGACAATAGAGACAGCCACTATCCAAAATATTACTGATAATGTCTTTCCAACTTTCATATTCTATGATATTATTATCATTTTAGACATTTTTACTTAATATTTAGTTTAAGCCTTATTTAAATTTTATGGCTTTATTCTGCAAAAATAAACAATTTCTGTTACATTCCCTCCTTTTTAGTATTTAAAAACGCATTCCGCCATAGAAGCGTTATAATTTTGTTCAGTGACTATTTTTTACTAATTTTGCAAAAACAACACCCCATTCCCCGGATTTAAATTAACTGTTTCCGGGAATATCTATCAATGGAAAAGATTATTGACCCCGTCGACAGAGATTTGATCATGAGAGAATTAACTCATGATAAGCTTTTGCGCCATGCAAATAAAGGCGGCAACGAAGTATATGTTGTCGACGCATTCAATGCGCCTTCCGTGATGAAAGAAATCGGTAGATTGCGCGAAATTGCCTTCCGTGATGCCGGAGGAGGCACCGGTCTTGAATGTGACATAGATGAATTCGACACTATGGAAACCCCTTGCCAGCAATTAGTGGTCTGGGATCCGCTCGACAGGGAAATTGTGGGTGGATATCGTTTTATACTTGGAGAAAACATCAAGTTTAAGAATGGCGTGCCAAATATAGCCACTTCCCACATGTTTGGTTTTTCCAAACAATTTCTTGATGAATTATTACCCAACACTCTCGAACTCGGACGTTCTTTCGTCGCGACCTCCTATCAGAGCACAAAATCCCACTCCAAGGCTTTATATGTGCTTGATAACCTGTGGGATGGGTTAGGAGCTCTGACCGTGATATATCCTCAGATAAAATACCTTTTCGGGAAAGTGACGATGTATCCTTCATTCGGCACTGAATGCCGGGACTTGCTTCTCGGATTCCTCCACAAGTATTTTCATGATCCCGAAAAACTGGTCTGGCCTATCGAGGAACTTCCCAACAATGCCAAATCTGACGAAGTGCAAAGCATTTTCACCGGGGAATCGTTTAAGGAAGATTATAAAATCCTCAATCATATCATCCGTACCCACGGACAAAACATCCCTCCGCTGGTTAATGCATATATGTCGCTATCCCCGACAATGAAAGTGTTTGGTACGGCAATAAATCATGAATTCGGAGACGTGGAAGAGACCGGCATATTTTTCAAGATTTCAGAAATTTTTGAGGAGAAGAAGCGACGCCACATCCAGACTTTCATGGATAGCGGCTCTGACGAACTGACAGCTGATTCGCCCCACCTTTCATGAATTAACTCATCACAATTTCTCTCCAATAAAACACATTAAAATGGATAATGTAGTAGTGACCGGAGCAGACGGTTTCATAGGAAGCCACCTCACCGAAGCCCTTTTGAAAGAAGGATGTAATGTCACAGCACTTGCTCAATATAACTCATTCAATAATTGGGGATGGCTTGAAGGCATCAGCAATCCCCGATTAAAGGTAGTCACCGGAGATGTGCGCGACCCGAATTTTTGCCGCGCTCTTGTCGAAGGTGCCGACACGGTGTTTCATCTTGCCGCACTAATTGCCATACCCTACAGCTATATAGCTCCCGACAGTTATGTAGACACCAACGTGAAGGGCACTCTCAACATTTGTCAGGCTGCAAAGGCAGCAGGCACTCCACGTTTGCTTGTAACGTCAACTTCCGAGGTCTATGGGACAGCTCAATACGTACCTATTGATGAACATCATCCAAAACAACCGCAAAGTCCATATTCCGCCACTAAGATCGGTGCGGACGCGATAGCTTTGAGCTTTCACAATGCTTTCGACCTCAATGTCTCGGTAGTGCGGCCGTTCAACACTTACGGACCACGCCAAAGCGCACGTGCCATAATCCCGTCAATCATAACTCAGATAGCATCCGGCATAAGGGAAATTAAGGTTGGCGACCTTTCTCCCACCCGCGATTTCAATTATGTGGAAGACACCTGCCGTGGATTTATAGCCATAGCAAAATGTAATGATGCCGCCGGAGAAGAGATCAACATAGCCACCCAGCGCGAGGTAAGCATGGAGACTACTCTCAAGACAATCGCACGCCTTATGGATGCAGATGTGAAATGGGTGGTGGATCCTGAAAGGCTGCGCCCGTCGGGAAGTGAAGTGTTCCGACTGCTTGGATCAAACGAAAAAATAAAAGCACTTACAGGATGGGAACCGGAAATTCCCCTTGAAGAAGGGCTTAAGCGCACAATCAACTGGATAACCAGCGACAATAATCTGAAAAACTACAAACCCAATATCTATAACAGATGAAAAATCAACAACTCACGGTCTTATTGCTCGGAGGCGCACGTCGCGTGTCACTTGCCGAGCTCCTGATCAGAAGCGGTAAACGCATTGGCTATAAAGTAAATATCGTGAGCTACGATCTCTCGGAAGAGGTGCCCATTTCCATTGTCGGGAAAGTAATTAAGGGACTTCGCTGGAACGATCCCGGCGTCGTAGACGACATTGAGCGCGTAGTGAAGGAATATGAGGTGAATATCATACTTCCGTTTGTAAACGGAGCAATAGAGATTGCTTCCATTTGCAAAGACAAAATGCCTGATGTTTTTGTCCCCGTCACTGATTTCGACACTGCAAGCAAACTTTTTGACAAGGTCGAGGCAGCAAAAGTATTTAAGGAAGCCGGGCTTCCTATTCCCCGCACCTACAGTGTGCTCTCTGCACAGATGCCTGCTATTGCAAAGCCTCGGAAAGGCGGCTCGTCGCGAGGAATTCATATTTTCAACAATATGGAGGAATTCATGCATCTGCAAAACCTTCAGAATTATCTTGTCCAGGAATATATACCGAACTGTAAGGAATATACAGTAGACTGCTACATCAGCAGCAAAGGGGAAATCCTCACATCAGTGCCACGCGAGCGAATCGAAATCATGGGAGGGGAGTCTACACGCACGCGTACGTGCAGAAACGAGTTCCTCGAGAAACTCAGCAAAGAGGTGATCGAGAAATTCTCTCTCCGTGGTCCTGTGAATCTGCAGTTCCTTCACGACATCGACGCAGACCGATATTTGCTTATGGAGGTAAACCCCCGATTGGGTGGAGGAGTGATCTGCTCAATTTACGCCGGCGCCCCTATCACGGATTATATAATTAACGAAGCTCTCGGCATCGAACTTTCGCCCTGCAATGATTGGGCATCCGGAACCCTGATGGCAAGATATTTCAAAGAGGCTATCTTTTATGAAAAAGATTAATACCCTTTGGTTAATTCCCGCACGAGGTGGAAGCAAAGGAATCCCGGGGAAGAATGTGAAACCATTTTGCGGCAGACCCCTGGTCTGCCGGGCGACAGACCAGGCTATCGCATGCGCGATGCCTGAGGATGATATTTTCGTTTCCACTGATTCAAAAGAGATCAAAGAAGCGGCAGAGTCTTGCGGAATATCAATACCTTTCTTTCGCCCGGATGATCTCGCGACCGACACAGCATCGTCTTATTCTGTAATTATGCATGCTCTGAAAGAGTTTGAAAAGAGGGGAAAACAATTTTCAAGGGTGGTGCTTCTTCAACCGACTTCTCCACTCAGGACAATTGAAGACATCAGAGGTGCGACAGATCTTTGGAATTCTGAAATAGATATGGTGGTGAGCGTATGCGAGGCGCAAACTAACCCTTATTATAATGCTTTCGAAACTGACGCAAACGGTTTTCTCCATATTTCAAAAGGTGAAGGGAAATACACCCGCCGTCAGGATGCACCAAAAGTTTGGGAATACAACGGAGCAGTCTACGTAATGACCGTTGATTCTCTTAAGAACGGTCCAATGGGATCTTTTACAAAAATTATTCCATTCCCCATGCCCTCGTCACGGTCTGCCGATCTCGACACACCGGAAGACTGGCTGATTGCGGAAACAATCTACAAACGGACACATGACATCTCCTCAGGCAATACTTAAAAAGTATTTTGGCTATTCTTCTTTCCGCAACGGACAAGAAGAGATCATAAATGCGACAATTTCCGGGAAAGACACTTTAGTGCTTATGCCCACCGGCGGTGGAAAATCAATTTGCTATCAAGTGCCCGCACTCCTGCTCCCCGGCTGCTCGATAGTCGTTTCCCCCTTGATCGCGTTGATGAATGATCAGGTTCTCGCGCTCAAGGCAAACGGGATTCCTGCTGTGGCGATTCATTCCAATCAGGACGAATATATAAACCAGGACAATTTATATAAGTCATCCAAAGGAGAAATAAAACTGATATACATTTCCCCGGAACGATTGATTTCCGATATAGATCTTATCGCTTCAAAGATCAAGGTTTCGTTAGTGGCAATAGATGAAGCCCATTGTATTTCGCAATGGGGACATGATTTCCGCCCAGTATATACGTCTCTACGGTGTGTTAAGGAAAAATTCTGCAATGTCCCTGTCATGGCACTCACAGCCACCGCCGATCGTCTTACCCGCAACGACATAGCCATTGCACTTGGACTTGACAACCCCTACTGCTGGACAGGATCATTCGACCGCCCCAATATCTCACTCAGGGTAATGAACGATCCGGGTAAGAAGCAACGGCTTAAGATCATAGCAGGACTTATAAACAAGTATCATCTTGATTCCGGAATCGTTTACTGCCTAAGCAGGAAAAAAACTGAAGCCATGCATGAAGCTCTTTCCGATATGGGATACCGCTCCGTGTGCTATCATGCCGGATTGTCTCCTCAACAACGGGAAGAGGCACAGAAAGCATTTGTCAACGGAGATGCCCAGGTAGTATGCGCCACAATTGCTTTCGGAATGGGTATTGACAAAAGTAATATCCGCTGGGTGGTGCACAATAACATACCCGGGAATATCGAAAGTTATTATCAGGAGATTGGAAGGGCAGGCAGAGACGGTCTTCCCGCTGAAGCTATCATGTTCTATAATTTCGGCGACATACTCATGCGCCGTAGTTTTGTAGAAGCATCCGGTCAGAAAGAGATCAATAGCGAAAAACTTGATTTCATGCAAAAATTTGCTGAAGCCACGGTATGCCGCAGACGCATTCTCCTGAGCTATTTCAGCGAAGAGATAACACACGATTGCGGCAATTGCGACAACTGCCGCAACCCTCGAAAGAAGTTCGACGGAACCATCACTGCGCAAAAAGCTTTGAGCGCTGTCATCAGAGTCAACTCAGGGGAATCGATGAACACTATCGTCGATATTCTCAGGGCATCCACACGCGCCGATATTATTTCAAAAGGTTACCACCAGTTGAAAACTTATGGAGCTGGACGAGATCTTACTCCATTGGAATGGAATAGCTATATCCTACAGATGATTCAACTCGGACTTTTTGAAGTTGCCTATGAAGATAATTTCCATCTTCGCCCCACTCCTTACGGGATGAGGGTTGTAAAAGGGCTTGAACGCATACAACTGTCTACTTTCGAAAAACCGGTATTCGGTGCAATTAATAAAAAGCGTGAACCGGAACCTGTGGTCTCACTCTCGCCGGATGAGCAGCTGATGGAAATACTTAAGAAACTTAGGAAGAAAATATCCGACAGCCAAAATATTGCAGCCTATATGGTATTCTCCGACGCGACGCTAAAAGAAATGGTCGAAAAACGTCCAGTAGATATAGAGTCTTTCTCACGCATATCAGGCGTTGGAGAAGTGAAACTGACAAAATATGGCAAAGACTTTATCGCGGAAATACGTAAATTTGAAGGGTTGAAACGGTCGATGCCTGCTGGGACAAGCCAGAAGGAAACACTTATCCTTTTTAATTCCGGAATGAATCCGGAAAAGATATCCGAATTGAAGAACGTCACTGTTTCAACAGTGTATTCTCACCTTGTTCAGTGGGCGGATGAAGGTAAGATGATCGAGTTCCGGCGCCTCCTCACTGAAGAAGAATATAATCTCGTAGTAAAAACATTTGAGAAAGATCCCGAAAACGCGTTCAGGATTCTTGCAGACGGGCATCATATTCCTTCATATATAATCCGGGCAGCGCAAGCAGAACAACGTTTTCGAACAAAATAATTTGCTGTAGAACAGACCGGGGTATTGCCGTGTTATAAATTTAAATACCGTTTTTTCGGCAACGATTTATTTCCACAAACAACATTTCGGTTATGTCAACACTACGATCAGCATTAGGCAATATATTCCCTTCAGAGCGCATTCTCGATTCCCGTCTTCTCCGCGAAATATATGGACGCGACGCATCTTATTTCAATATAATCCCTCAGGCTATTGTCCGTCCTGAATCAGCTTCCGAGGTTCAGCAACTTCTGGCTTTGGCACGCAGTCAGGGATTTGGGGTGACGTTCAGGACAGGAGGGACTTCCCTTTCCGGTCAAACTGTAGGGTCGGGCGTCGTGTGTGAACTTCGAAACGCACTTCACCGATATGAAATCAGGGATGGGGGAAATAGAGTTTGGTTTGAGCCCTCACTTACTGCCGCACAAATTAATGCATATCTGAAGCCCTACAAACGTAAGATTGGCCCTGACCCTGCATCAAGCTGCGCCGCAATGATGGGAGGGATCCTCTCCAACAACAGTAGCGGGATGGAAGCCGGAGTAAAATACAATTCCTATCATACCCTTGCATCTCTCGAATTCATCCTCCCCGACGGCAAACGTTATGACAGTGCCGATCCTGCCAACCGTAGACGTTTTGAAACAGAGCAACGTGACTTATGCCGCGAGCTTCTTGAGATAAGAAAGGAAATACTTGAAAACGGAGCTGTCCTTGAAAAAATTAAAACCAAATATCAGATAAAGAATGTGACAGGATACGGGATGAATTCGTTTGTAGATTTTTCCGATCCTCTCGACATTCTGATTCATCTTATAATCGGAAGCGAAGGAACCCTTGCGTATATCGTTTCCGGACAGCTGCATACAATCCCGTTATATTCCCGATATTCTTCTTCTTTACTTTATTTCGATTCTGTCACAGACGCCGCCGCCTCTGCAAAATGGCTCGGGGAATCCGGCGCCCTTGCAGTTGAAATGATGGACTACGCCTCCATGAAGAGCTATATGGGAGAAAAACTTGATCTCCCCAAAGGGGCAACAGCTATGCTTATAGATTACGGGGCAGACAATAATGAAGAATTGACCGAGGTTGTCAAAAGATTAACCCCAAAATTTAAGGAATTAAGAGGTATAATCAAGATTGACCCGTTTACCCATACCATCGCCGAGCGTGCCTCCCTGTGGCAAATGCGTTCCGGGATATTCCCATGTGTGGCTGGAGCGCGCGTACCGGGGGCAACAGTCATTCTTGAAGACGTCGCTTCTCATGTAGGGGAACTCGAACGTCTTGTTGACGGAGTTCAGAATCTGTTTCATAAATATGACTATGATGGTGCCATTTTCGGACACGCCCGTGATGGAAACATCCATCCATTGCTTACTTCTCCCGTAGACACACCCGACAGTATTGACAAATTCCGCAGATTTATGGACGATTTTGTCGACCACGTCGTAAGTCTTAACGGCTCGCTAAAAGGTGAGCACGGCACAGGCAGAGCCATCGCCCCTTTCATAGAAAAAGAATGGGGACCGGAAATATATAGCCTCATGAAACGTGTAAAGAAGGCAATTGATCCTCTCAACATAATGAATCCGGGTGTGATTATCAATCCTGACCCGGAATGCTTCATCAAACCAATGAAGGAAATGGAGATTTTCGGGGAACAACTTGGATATTCACATGCAGATCTATGTATGGAATGTGGATATTGCGAACACGTATGTCCTACCCGCGACATCACACTTACACCGCGCCAGAGGCTTCAAGCACGGAGAGTGATCAACGGAGCACCTTCCGAAGATGATCGTGAAGCACTCATAAAAGAATACCGTTTCCTTGGAGAAGAATCTTGCTGCAGCGACGGGAGCTGCCAGATCCCGTGTCCGATGGGCATCTCAACCGCAATTTTGACAGATGCCGTCAGAAGAGATATTTACAGCAATGGATTCAAGAAGGCATTGACTTTTGGTGCCCATCATTATGGCAAACTCGAATCGGGGGTAAGGACAGCCTTGAAAGCCGGCGTCATTGCAGAAAAGATCGTCTCCCCTTATCCTCTTGAGTGGGGATCGTCATTACTTCACAGAATTTGGGGACAGGTCCCTCACTGGTCACGGAATTTCCCCAAACCTGTAAAATTCCGACCCCGTCCTGTTACAAATCCAGATTTCATATATTTTCCTGCCTGCGTGACACGCATATTTGGCGCATCTACTCTTGGTAAAGACGATCAAATCACCGTAATGTTGCGAATCGCCGACAAGGTGGGAATCAAGATGTCACTGCCCGACGTTTCCGGACTTTGTTGTTCTCAAATTTGGGAACATAAAGGAGACAAAGCAGGGAAAGTGTTCATGGCTAACAAAATAATCGATGCTTTTTGGGAAATGAGTAAGGAAGGGAAAGTGCCAATTGTTTGTGACACGACATCCTGCACACATACTCTTCTTTCCGATGTAGAGCATGACTTGACAGGAGAAAATAAGGAAAAATATCAGAGGCTGAAGATTATTGACA
This sequence comes from uncultured Muribaculaceae bacterium, assembly GCA_910583795.1. Classification (GTDB taxonomy): domain Bacteria; phylum Bacteroidota; class Bacteroidia; order Bacteroidales; family Muribaculaceae; genus Lepagella. The sequence goes on along the minus strand of CAJTZQ010000073.1, from coordinate 625 downwards.
TTTGCCAGTGGCTTGATGATGTAGTCATGCCTCGCGCAACTGTCGTGGCAAAGAAAAAGCGTGTCCTTCTTCATCCCACTTGTGCATCAAGAATCATAGGATTGGCGGGAAAACTCGAAAATGTGGCTAAATGTTGTGCGGAGGAAGTAGTGGTTCCGGTCAATACTCAATGTTGTGGAGCCGCAGGTGACAGAGGATTCATGTATCCAGAAGTTGCAAAATCCGCGACAGCGAACGAAAAGAAAGAAATTGAGGAAGATAGTTTTGATGGGTGCTATTCTCTGGCGCGCACATGCGAGATTTCAATGATGGATTCGATTGGACGCCCATACGAATCAATAGTTTATCTTGTAGACGAAGTTATCGGAGCAACTTCTCATAATTCTTATTGAAAAAGGCTTTTTATCCTTAATATAATTTTAGAAATTTTGACAGAGTTAACTGTCATATTTATCGCGACTTAAATACAATCCATAATATATAATCCATTAAATGCGGACAATTTTTCAAAAAAAATTATCCGCATTTAAAAATTTATTATTAACTTTGCAGTCAGAAAACCGAAAGGTTATCGGGGCGTAGCGCAGTCCGGTTAGCGCACCTGCTTTGGGAGCAGGGGGTCGAA
>CAJTZQ010000072.1 GCA_910583795.1 uncultured Muribaculaceae bacterium | reverse complement strand
GAGCATCTGACTACGGATCAGAAGGTTGCAGGTTTGAATCCTGCACGAATCACAATAATGGCTCCTTAGCTCAATTGAATAGAGCATCTGACTACGGATCAGAAGGTTGCAGGTTTGAATCCTGCACGAATCACAAAAGGGTTATCAAAAGATAACCCTTTTCCTTTATATTATCCAAAAATGACAGGCTGCCACACAATTGCGGGTCAGCCTGCATAACTTTATTTTTAAAGTAAGTTTACTTTATTTGCTCAAAAGTTTCTTGGCGAACTCATAATCAGGCTCGTTCGTAATTTCCTCTGACAATGATGTGCCGAGCACTTTCCCTTCCTCGTCAAGAATAATCAAAGCTCTTGCAAAAAGTCCTCTCAACGGACCGTCAAGCAATTCCACTCCATATTCCTTTCCAAAATCGCTGCGGAATGCAGATGCGGTATAGACATTATCAATCCCGTTTGCCACACAAAACCGAGCCATGGCAAAAGGAAGATCTTTTGAGACGCAAATAACTGCAGTATTATCAAACTCAGACGCTTCTTTGTTAAACCTGCGCACGGAAGCAGCGCATACGTCTGTATCCAGGCTTGGGAAAATATTCAACACTACCCTTTTCCCTTTGAAATCATGCTTACATATTTCGGTAAGATCCTTATTGACTAATGAAAAGTTGGGCGCCTCAGTCCCCGCTTCAGGCAATCTGCCACTGATGTGAAAAGGAGAACCTTTCAAAAATACTGTTGTTTCCATCTTAAATTCAAATATTTATACTTTATTAGAGATGCAGATCATACTGTGTATAAATGAGACTTAACACAGATAACTTCACTCTACAATTCTATACAATAACATCAGTAAACATTTATGGGTTCACTGAAACTTATAGAACTGATTTAAACTTTTTACGGAATGTGAATAAAATTAAAGAAATCTTGATTATAAGTAGAAAAAGTTTAAATCAGTTCTTATATCATACTGCATATTCTATATTCTGAAGGAAATGAATACGTGAAACAAGCAAGGAAGTCAATCTTGGATATCTTCGACTTTCAATAAATTTTTCTATTGCTGAAATCATCTGTTTGCCCAATCCAAGATCTGACGCCACACTGTCGGCTCGCTGCTCGCAATCAGCATCCCATCCTCGCGTGGCATAGATCACATGTCCCACCTCATGGGCAAGGGCTGCGAGCACTTCGGGATCTGACAGACCCATTTTCCCGACTTCTTCTTCTGATACATATATTGTGTTTCCTATCCTTGCCATAATGTCTCCATATTGATTATCTGTTATATTAAGCCTTCTGAACACTATAGGCTTGTCGTAATGGTCGGCAAGTTTTCCCAAAACATCGCCATACAATCTTATGAAAGTGGCGACAATAGCGATTTTATCTTCATTTATCAATTTCATATTCAATCGTTTAATCCAGAAATCCAAATACATCGAAGTTTTACATTCACCAATATACAAATGTAAGACTTCATTGTATATTGGCGAATGAACACTATTTATATATTTCAAATATCATGCCCACAACTATTTATAAAATACAATTTAATAAATTTCAACGATATTTATACTGCCGTCAATACTTTTTTATAAGTTATGCGTTTTAATAATGACAAAAGCAAAAGTGCTGTTACGATGGCATATTGATTTTGACACTATAAACTGACGAAACTATTCTATTTATAATTATATGGAAAATAATTGGAATTTCACACCGCAGACATCAACCTCAACCATTACCAACGATTCGATTTGTCGTCTTGCAGGAAACTTACAGGAGTTGAGATTAAAATCAAATCATAAATGTAGGCTTCCGGAGTTTAAAAAGATTACTTCTGAAAATATCGAGGAAATATGGAAATTCTTAAATATGGAAAAAGGGAGAACCACTGACTTTTCTTACGGAGGCATATTAATGTGGGTCGACTTTTTTAATTACGAATACACTATTTATAAAGATACTCTATTCATTAAGGGGGTAGTGGAAAATGATCTAAAAAAAACGGCATTCTCTCTCCCTATTGGTAGTCTGCAACTTAAGGATTCCATAAATCTGCTCAAAGAATATTGTAGTATTCACAATATTCAATTGGAATTTTCCGCTGTGCCTGAATACGCTCTCGTCGAAATGAAAAAACTTAATCCCATGTCAATTGAAGAGCTTTCTGATTGGGGAGATTATCTATATGACGCGCAATTACTTGCAACTGTATCAGGCAAAAAGATGAGTAAAAAACGTAATCATGTACACCAGTTTGAATCTCATTATCCTGATGCCAAATTTGAATGGATGAATATTGATAATGCAAATCTTGCAATGGATTTCATGGATATATTTGACAAGGAAGGAGACTCTACAGAAATGGCAGTGGCTGAACGTAAGCTTTCAAGAGAAATTATTAAACGTATTTCTGATGGAGACAAACATCTTGAAGGCATAATTCTTTTTGCAAAAGGAGAAGTATGTGCATATACTATCGGTGATGTCAAAGGAGATACTCTTTTCATCCATGTAGAAAAAGCGACAAGAGAGGTTGTAGGAAGCTATGAGATGATTAATTATCTTTTCGCAAAATTGATGACAGAAAAGTATTCACAGATTAAATTTATTAATCGTGAAGATGATGCAGGCGACATAGGACTTCGCATGGCAAAGGAATCATATCATCCGATAGAAATTTTAAAAAAATACAATATTGTATTCTAAGCCCGCATAAAAAACGGGCATTATTTTTGACCGATATTTAAAAGATTATAGTTATGACAACTTATTTTTTACAGATTATGATTAACTTTGCATTATAAAATTAGAAATGATGAGCGACGTACTGGTCATTATACCCACATATAACGAAATCGAGAACATTTCCAGAATTCTTGAGACTGTCATGAAATATCCCGACGGTTTCGATGTTCTTGTGATTGACGATAATTCCCCAGATGGCACTGCAGCTGCTGTAGAAAAGGTTGCAATAAACTATCCCGGCAGAATATTCCTTGAAAGAAGAGCCGGAAAACTTGGTCTCGGCACAGCTTATATCCACGGTTTCAAATGGGCGTTGAAACGCGATTACGGATATGTCATAGAAATGGATGCGGATTTTTCCCATAACCCCGACGATCTCACACGCCTTTATCATGCCTGCAAAGATGATTGTGCAGACGTTGCCATAGGGTCTCGCTACATCTCCGGTGTCAACGTTGTAAACTGGCCTATGGGGAGGGTGCTTATGTCTTATTTCGCTTCGGCATACGTAAGAATCGTTACACGAATGAAACTGCGCGATTCCACCGCCGGGTTTGTATGCTATCGTCGAAGAGTGCTCGAAGCCATCAAACTTGATAAAATCGAATTTAAGGGATATGCCTTCCAGATTGAAATGAAATTCAAAGCACATTTCAAAGGATTTAAAATTGTGGAAATCCCAATCATTTTCATAAATCGCCAATTGGGCACCTCAAAAATGAACAGCTCAATTTTCGGAGAAGCAGTATTCGGGGTAATAAAACTTAAATTCGACAGCATATTCAGAAAAAAGAATTTCTGACCCAACAGATTTTTTTAACATAAGGACAGAAGGACATTTATAAATAAAAAACAAAAGAACAAAAGGACAGAAGTAATAATCTTCTGTCCTTTTGTTCTTTTGTTTTTCTTCGACTTACGTCTTTTTGTTATTTGACCATTATGCGTTGGGTCTCTACCTTGCCTGAGGATTTGGTAAATCGGAAGATATAGATACCCTTCTGAAGTTGGGTGCGGTCGACATTCTCACCATCCACCGTTGCAACTTTTACACCCGACATATTATATACATCAGTTCTCTTAACCGAATCCAACTCTATGTCTTCAATGCCGGAAGAAGTGACAGTGAAACTAACAGAAGAACCGTATTGATTTCCACCATACCATGCACCCACGATATAACGCATACCAATGATAGGCTCCTCAATCTTTCCCTTAAGCTTGAGTTCAACACTTTTACCAGCCTCTATATCCAGATCTCCTGTACTTATTGTTGTAACATATGTCATGTCTCCGGTCTGAGGCCAAGTCCATACAGTCAAATCCATACCGTCTGTGAAATAACCTTTCTGGCAGCTTATTTTCAATCCGAATTCAAGATTAGAAGGATCAGCATTATTAGGATCACCGTTGAAAGTAAAACTGTCCAAACTAATTACAGTTTCAGGCAACGCTTCATAATTCATGGTCATCACATCAGAAATCCATTGGCCTGTGATGGCGTCAACAAATCCTATTGTATAAGTCCCGACATTAATATCTTTCAGGAGCCTTGAATTATACCTGAAATCGATTTTTTCTCCCTTGTCAACACAAATAAACCTACGTTCACCAGTAGCCACCTCTTCATCTTTGTCATTTCTGACAGATAGTTTTATAATGCCTTCATAATCCGAATCAGAGTAATTAGAGATCTTGGTATTAATCTTGACATTCTTTCCTCTGAAAGTTTTTCCTTCAATTTGAGAATTACTAATTACTACAGTCGCCACAGATTCAGGAGTAAATGTAGCATACCCTTTGGAAACAGTCATGAGATAAACTGCAGGGAAGTTACGTTTAGGCTCAATCTTTATCCATTCCTTCTCCCCTTCCGGAAGGAATCCGGGATAAACCACATATTCACCGTCAGGAAGATTATCAGGAAGTTTTGCCTTGAACATCCAGTCACCTTCAACAGGAACCTTGGAATAATTTGCATGCTCATCCACACCTTCACATGTAAGAACAGTGTCATCAGATTTTTCAACCATAATACCAAGCTTTCCTTTCAGCAGGTTAGTAGAATAATTCATGACCCATCCGTTTACAGTGAAAGAAGAATTCACAGGAATCGTCCTTTCTTCAATTTTATATCCCCATGGATATAATATTACGGGATCCATCTTTGATCCTTCTCTGGGCCGCTGAACACCATGAATAATCATCTGCCCGAAGTTATAAGTGCCTATAGAACCTCCTGCTCCCTGCTGAGTGCCGGGGAATAGAGAAGTCAAGAGATAATAACCGTCGAGAGAACCGCTCCAGCCCCAATTGATATGGAAATAGCCGTCTTTATAACCATCGCAAACGAAAGCATGAGCACCGTCATCGCCCTCACCGGCATAATAGACCGGTCCATAATCCTCGAGTTCCTCATAAACCAGATCAGTCCAGTCAGAAAGAGAATAGTAATCCCTGTAGACAATTTTCAGAGCCTTGTCATAGTCGAAAAAATTAACAAGCGCGCGAGGCACATTTTCAGTCCACGCGCCACTACCGTCGGGAGAAAAATCCATATCCACGCCAATTGCACAAGCATACAGGAGATCGGCTATAGCATTTTTTTGCGCTTGAGTAGATGTGCCTGAATAGGAATCGAGCATATTAGCCCAGTCGAATGTGATAGTAGAAAAGTCGCATGAAAGTTGCTTGTTGGCAGCTTTTGCCAAATATTGGTTTGAACCTTTTCCCTTTGCAGGCCATTCATGATAGTTCATGACCTGCGACATAGCTGTGGCGACACATCCTGCCCATGATTTCTTTCCATTTACTTCAGGACTGCGATCATTATATGGAGACACCTGATCCCATTTTGTTGTCAGAAGAGGTTTGATTTCCTTCTTTGGTGCATCATCGTCAGAACGTGTGGCGAACACCGAATTTTTTCTTTGCCAATCAATCTGGGATGCATACATGTTTATCCAATACAGGAACTGTGGATTGTCAATTTTTTCGGGAATTGCCTGATCAAGGATGCCGAGCACAGCGGGTGTGGAGTCGTCAGCACTCAGAATCAAGGAAGATGTCCCGTCGGAGAAGAGATAGACACCAGCTTCCCCCGAATCTGTATTAACAGTAGACTGTAATTTGTAGTCAGACAAAGACTGTCCGCTTCTTGTAGCCCCCTGAGCACGTGCGAGAGCGTGTGCCGGGTCAATAACTTTTGCACTTACCTGCACAACAGAGGCAAGAGCAAGAATAGGAAGTAAAAATTTTTTCATGAATACGTTTTTAGGTCAATTTTTGTAAAATTAGTCAAAAAAATTGACTTTCCCTATTTATAAGAATTTGTTTAAAATTTATTTTGTCTTGTCATTGAGGTCTTTGTCAGCATCTTTTTGATATTTATTCAGTCATTATGGAACCCCATAACTCCTTCATAAATATCAAAAATCTACTCGACAAATACTCTCAATTCCTTTGACAAAAAATTTAAACAATTTCTAAAAGAAAAGTCCCGCTTTCATGTCAAAAAGACATGACGCGGGACTTCAAAATAAGGACATTTTATTTAGATGCAGGCTCAGCACCAGTGCTACTCCAATAAGGATTCTGATAAATTTTAGACTCACTTGCAGTGACACCATCTGACGAAGAAAGAAGAATCTGCTTGATCGAAATCGGTTCAAGATAGTGACCCATCTTCCAAGTTAATCCATGATAGCCATATTGTCCCTCATATCTTTCATATGGGCGGATGTATTCACTCTTTTCAGGACTTGAAACGTTAGAAGCGTTATCTGCATTATAAAGGAGGTCAGAATACCAATTTTGCATAGGAGTGTTCCACAAGTGCATACCTTCAGGATGAGCGGGATTAGTAATCAACTGATCCATTGCTCTCCAACGTCTCAAATCGTTATATCGGAATCCTTCTGAGAGGAGTTCACAACGACGTTCACGACGTATATTATAGAGAGTCGGATCAATGAGCTGACCTGCAGAATATGCACCCCAGTCATTTTCTGCTTCTTTCGACATATCTGTCAAACCAATTGTCTTATTATAGTTAGGATCTACATGTGCACGAGTTCTAATTGCTGTCCAATATCTATCGGCAGTCGCATCGATTGTACCTGTACGCTCAAAGCAAGCCTCCATATAATTAAGCAAAGATTCCGCTGCACGCATGATCATACATCCTGTGTAGCAAGTCTGGTTGCCACATTGAGTACGGCTGAAATTACCACCTTTATGAAGCGCATATCCTGTAGGATAACCTTCACCATATACGCCACTCGTGATTAATGGAATGTTTTCTTCAGGAAGATACCATCCATAGCTGTCGTCCATGTTATAAAGCTGGTTCTTATCGCCGGGAGCCTTTAAGAATATTTGAAGACGTCCGTCACGATTATCTCGAATTCCTCTTAGATCTTTATCTCCTTTATAATATCCATCTCCATCAGCATACGTGCCGTGAGTATAGACAGGAGTACCGTCTTCCATAAGGAAGTTCTGTACATACTGTCTTGTCAGGCCAAGAGATCCGTTAGATTTGCAGGCATTGAGCGCAACGTCATGATGAAGAATATTTCGGGCATATTCTCTCCACATAAGGATTTCCGGATATACACTCATATCCTCTGCACCAAACATATCATAATATGGGTTGGGTGCCTGATCTGCACTCTGCTGTAGATAGCCGGTATTGAATGTGAGTTGATCCACATATTTATCGCCTACTTCTTTAGCAGCCTTCATACATTCATCAAGGAAGAAATTGCTCTCATTTTCAATTGAGCCCGAAGGATACTGGTAAGAAGGATAGAACTTAGCACCAGGCCAACCTTCACCACCGGGAACAAATGCCGTACCTTTGAAATATTTCAACCATGTACCCTCATAAAGAGCCACTCGAGACTTAAACTGAAGAGCAACGTCACGATTGATTCGTGTTGTGGGAAGATTTGTGAACGACATCAGATAGATCGCCTTGTCAAGGTCATCAAGAATCTGACGTGCAACCTCATTACGCGGACGGCGGATTGTAGCTTCTATGAGAACTTCATTGTCATTAGGAAGCGGTTCAAGCACGATAGGGAAATCACCAAATGCTCTTAGCTTAGAATAATAGACGTAAGCTCTCAAATAGAACAACTCACCAAGATGATGTTGAATTCTAGGAAGACTGCCGCTTATAGTGTTCTGACTGCCGTCAAGATCCTCACCATAACGTGGCATCGCCTGGCTAAGTGCGAAATTCAGATAATAGATATCTCCAAACCACCAGGAACCGTCTTCATTGTTAGAACGCCACATATCGACAGTATATCTGACGTTACAACTGCCCGGCCTTACCTGATTATCAGTGTCACCATCATAACCAAAATTTCCATACCAGCTTCCATGTCCCGGAAGTATTTGTGCATACCTATCCATAAGGATAGCATTGAGCTGAGCTTCACTCGAATAATATTGTTCGGGTGCAATCTCCGACAGTGGTTGCTTTTCAAGGAAGTCGCTACAGGAAACCGCAGCCATACCGAGCATTCCTAACAAACCAAATCCTAATATTTTGCTATATTTCATGATTATAGTTTCTTAATAATGTTAGATTGATACTGAAAGACCAAATGACCATGTACGGGCAAGAGGATAAGAGTTGCCATCATAAGTTCTACCGTTCCATGAACCGCCACCTACAGTTTCAGGATCGAACACTTTCGAAAGGCTTGTAATTGTAAACAGATTATCTACCGATACATAGAATCTTAAATTGCTGACGCCAAATTTCTTTGTAATGTTGACAGGAATTGTATAACCAAGCTGAAGGTTCTTACAACGAAGGTATGCGGCATTCTGCATATACAAAGTAGAATTTTCTTTATTCTTTGCAGTGAGATCAGGACGAGGTAAATATCCGTCGGGATTTGCAGGGATCACCCATTGTGCGGGATTTCCATTCTTATCTGTGTAATCAAACACTATATCTTCTGCATGATAGAAATCAAGAGCATTTTCAAGAGCAGCTGTATCCCAATATCCTTGTTCTACAGCTCCCCAGAATGTCTTTGCACGGCTGAAGAAATCACGTTTACCAACCCCCTGGAAGAATGCACGGATATCAAATCCTTTATATTGAGCATTTAAGTCAACACCAAAGAAATAACGTGGAGTGGTGTTACCTATTACGTGCATATCGCCGGGATTTTCAAAATTCCAGTCACCCCATGTAATCTTACCGTCACCATTCTGGTCTTTATACATCACGTCGCCGGCTCTCCAGTCGCTGCCATACCAGCTTTGGTCGTTATTGGCGAGATGTGCCTGCATTTCTTCATCAGAACGGGCAATGCCAATTGCCTCCTGACCCCAGATGTCGCCAAGATACTGTCCCGGAAGATGCTGGCTAAGGTTCCCTGTCGGGTTACCGGGGTAAGATTTAATCTTGGTACGGGAATCAGATACGTTTGCGCTGATGCTATACGCAAGACCGAATGAAGTTACGTCACGCCAGGTAAGTTGAAGTTCCCAACCTGTTGAACGCAATGAGCAGTTATTATAAGACGGAGCGCTAAGACCAAGAATATTAGGCAATTCAACCGGAGGACCAACCATCTCATCAGTATCGCGAATAAATGCATCGAACGATCCGGTAAGTCTATTGTTGAAGAGACCCCAATCAAGACCGAAATTCCATGTTTTTACCTTTTCCCATGTAAGTGCCGAGCTGACAAGACCATTTACCCATGCATTAGTGGGACGCTTTCCATTTTCGAGCCAACTACCATACTGCTGTTTGATGGACATTGTGCGGTAGGTAGGATACCAATTAGTAGTTGACTGATTAGACAATTGTCCGTAAGATACACGAAGTTTCAAGAGATTTACAACCGGCTGAATTGACTCCCAGAAATTTTCCTGAGCTATATTCCAACCTGCAGAGAATGAAGGTGAGGCAGTCCATCTTTTACCTTTACGGAAACGAGAGGAACCATCATAACGGAGATTTGCCTCAAACAAATATTTCCCCTTATAATCATAGTTGATACGTCCGAAATATCCCAAAATAGACCATTCGTTGCTTGCACCTTTCACTTCAGGAGCTTTCTCCTTACCGTCACCCTGAAGACCAGTGGTCAGATTAAATTCCGGCATATTTACATCCTGTAAGCCCAATACATAAGCGCTGAACCAGTGCTGATGATAGTCTTCAGACTGCATACCCGCCATTACCTTGAAATTATGGGCATCTGCCAAACTGAATGAGTAATCGGTATATACATTCCAGTTAATATATTTGTCTTTAAAGGCATACTCATATAATGAAGTAGACCATTGCATGTCCATAACAGTTCCATCTACATAATGGTCATATACAGGAAGTCCTGTTGTTTTTGTTTCAGACCTGTCAATTGCATAATTGAACTCGCCATGTATAAACCAATTCTTGATAGGTTCGAGTATGAGTCCCGCCTGATGGTATGACTCGTCACGAGCCACTTTTCTTCTGCCGCCGAGAGCCTGCTGCATACAAGCATTTTGACCCTGATTGTTGGTATAGTAACCATTTTCGTCATAGACAGGAAGATTAGGCCATGTCATCTTACCGATAATGGAATACCAATTTGATCCGAAATAATTCGGCATATCAGTGTCGGTATGAACATATCTTCCTGTATATGTAAAGCGTGCCCAGTCTGAAAGTTTAACGGAGAACTTTGCAGTTGCATTATAACGGTCACGCTTGTCGTCACCATGACGGAGCATACCGTTGATATCCATATAGCCGAAAGAAGCATAATAATTGAAATTCTCATTCCCACCATTTATGCTTGCGTTATGTTCTTGTGAGAAAGACCTTTTATAAATCTCATGAAGCCAGTCTACATTAGCATATCCAACAATAAATGCGTGTGCGCCGTTAGGGTCGGCCCAGACATTTCCATTCTTTGGCATACCTCCGGTATTTGAGCCACCTTCTTCTTGGAATCTGATCATATTTCTGATTGTCTCATCACTGAAGAAGTTTTGCTGCCCTGAATTGTTCATCGCTGTGTTCTGGTATAAAGCAAAGTCAACAGAATTCATAGCCTTAGGCAAGCCGATTGGATTACTCCATCTGAAATTATTGTTATATGACACTTTCGCATTACCCATTTGACCTTTCTTTGTTGTCACCATGATAACACCGAATGCAGCACGGCTACCATAAATTGAAGATGCAGCCGCATCCTTCAATACTGTAACAGACTCGATGTCCTGCGGATTCACAGTATTGATATCAGCCTCCATACCGTCAATAAGAATCAGTGGAGATCCGCTCGAACCTTCGCCGATAGTACCTGTACCACGAATCTGAATCGACATGTTCGTCTCAATATCACCAGCCTCGTGAGTAAGTTGCAGACCCGGGAGAAGACCCTGGAGTGCATCTGTTGCATTCTTTACTGGTCGAGATGCAATTTCTTTACCTGTAGCTACAGCTACTGCACCTGTCAGGTTGGCTTTCTTCTGAGTACCGAAACCGACTACAACAACGTCGTCGAGAACCTGAGCATCGTCTTCAAGAATGGTTTCCACTCCATTGCCGGCTACGATTGTCTGTGTCGTGCATCCAACATAGGAGATTTCGAGTTTTGCTCCTTTCTTTACTTTCAAAGTGTAATTACCATCGATGTCGGTGGAACATCCGTTTGTAGGATTACCTTTTTCCCTTACGGTTGCGCCTATCAATGGCTCGCCATTTTTATCCAAGACTTTACCGGTTGCCGTGAAATTCGACACGGGGGCCTGAACTGCAGCTGAAGGACTCTCCGCAGCATTCAGCTGAGGACTTCCCAATAGCGCCGTTCCCATGAAAGTGGCCACGAATAATGGATTTAATTTCATAGAGGTTAGTTAATAGGTTAGTATTTAATGGTTTTAATATTTTCTTATCCGGATCGCTCCGTATTTGATTTTATAAAGTTATTAAACTATCTGTTATATTCATGTCAATCACTGACGAAATTGATCAGACATATTATATTTTTCGATAATAATAACTTTATTAAAAATTGTTAAATAGAACACATCCTACAACTGACATGCTTCTAAATGTTGCGTCATTTTTCATGGTGGATGACCATATTTAGAATAAATTTAAGATTTTTTCAATCTAATTTATCTTATTTTTCATACGCGGTCGTAAAATTAGTGCTAACATCAAAAATTTCATAAATTTTAATGTTAAAAAATGTGAATTAAATAAATTAAGCTCCACCTTCATTGATAATAATTATGCATTATCAAGAACAAATGCATTAATTTACAATAATTTTTAATATAATATTTATACAATTTAGCGAGTTTATGTTCTACAACATAAAAATATCGGCACAACACCAAATGGGGTCATGCCGATGACTAATGTTGAAAGATTGGATTTGATGTGTCAATCGCCCCTATAATATTGCTGTAGATAACAACGGGAAATGAAATCATAATTTTTCGAAACAATCTCATGATCTTCCGTGTCCGGAAACACTGAATCAGGAAGCCATCCGTTATCACATATATATTTCAACAAATCTCCCGGGCAGCATCCTCTTTCAGTCAGCAGCTCAATAGCATGAACACGGGCATAATCCCTGTCGTACATTGGATTCTGAGGATGAGCGACGCATCTCGCTATATTCTTTGCAAGAAGCATCCCTTTTTCCCGGTTAACCATAAGGATGAAATCATGCTCACCTTTCATTTGTGGCAAATGTTCCTCATTATCTTCCCATCCAAGAGCCGTGATGAAAAAGTCATTTAATTCCTTATATGATGAAAAGAATTTGATCACTTCTCCACCCGTAGCCTTAGTAAAAGCTGTATAATATTTATGCTCCGGGATTACTTTTTTAGATTTAGGAGCGGGCGGCATTTTTCCCTCCACTATCAGATACAGCCATTCCCTTAGATAAAGAGCCAGAGGACCGGTCGGATCTTCCATCATTGATTGTTCCATTCTTTTCTGCAATTCCGCAACGTTCTCTTCTTTGGTGAGATCTATGGAGGAGGCAATCTCCGACAAAGTCATCGCATAAGCAGGAGTCATCAGATAACAATGCATGAAGAGCCAGTTGCCTAGACGGAAGATTGCCTCTGAATCCTCTTCGGCATGGATCTCAAGTTCATGGGTCATTCTGAAATCTTCAGGCATCGGAGATTCGTCATACACCCTGTCGAGTTCAGACCACCATGCATCAGCCCCGCTCAGAATTTCATCAGCTAACGGATACTCCACCCTTTTTTCCTCGTAATTCATAGACAGGCTATACCAGACCATAAATCTCACATCAATCCTGTTTAATTCATAATCCATATAGTCTTCGTCACCATTATCATAAAAAGGCACAGTAAACCCATAGAGACGCCGGTTCTCACAGATGAAAGATCGCCAGACTCCTGAATCACATATCACGTCTTGATAATAACCGACAACAGCCATCGCCGCACGCTCAACAACCTTTTCAGGATAAGACAGAAAAAGGTTTTGCTCTTTTGCAATCGTCGCCAGCCGATTGGCAAGCGCGAGATAATAAGCATCCGTTTTGGTTTCTTCAGGAGCCGCCGGCTGCCGAAGAATAAATTGAGGCATGGTGATCATCTGATCATGAATTTTTGAGCCGTTCCACAAGTGCTTCCACACTTAGTTTTTCCTGAGTCCCAGACACCATGTCCTTGAGGTTGATAGAGCCTTCCTCAATCTCACTCTCTCCGATCAATGCCACAAAGGGAATTCCTTCGGCGTCAGCATAACCCATCTGCTTTTTCATTTTTGCAGTGTCCGGATAAAGTTCTGCCGACACACCTTCTTCACGCAGCAGTTTCACAATACGTGCGGATGTCATTGCCTCCTTTTCCCCGAAATTAGCGAAAAGCACCTTCACACTTCTGCTGACACTGTCAGGATAAAGTTCCAGTTGGTTGAGGACATCGTAAATTCGATCAGCTCCGAAAGAAATACCAACTCCCGAAAGACCCGGCATACCGAATACACCGGTCAGATTGTCATACCTTCCTCCTCCGGTAATACTTCCGATCTGTACATCAAGAGCCTTTACCTCGATAATTGTTCCCGTGTAATAGTTCAGCCCACGTGCAAGGGAAACATCAAGGTCAACCACACAGTCATGTCCAAGACTATCAATCCCTCCGATGACATAGCGCAACTCTTCAACACCTTTCATACCTGTTTCAGAAGAAGCGAGCAGCTGCGAAAGAGTGTCAAGTTTCTCAGCATTGTTTCCTGTCATCTCAAGAAGCGGCTTCAGCTTTTCGATAGCCTCTTCCGAAAGACCTTTTGAGCGAAGTTCCTCGTTGACATTGTCAATACCGATTTTATCAATCTTGTCAATTGCAACAGTTATATCCACAATTTTATCAGCCTCGCCGATTATTTCAGCTATGCCTGTAAGAATCTTGCGGTTGTTAACCTTAATAGCCACCCTGACTCTGAGACGTTTAAACACCATATCAATCATCGAAAGGAGTTCTATCTCGTTCCAAAGGGAATCGCTGCCGACGACATCGGCATCGCACTGATAGAATTCACGGTAGCGTCCTTTTTGAGGACGGTCTGCACGCCATACCGGCTGAATCTGATAACGTTTGAAGGGCATCTGAAGATTGCCCCGATATTGCACAACGAAACGGGCAAAAGGTACGGTAAGGTCATAACGCAGACCCTTTTCACACATTTTATTAGTAAGCTTGACAAGATTTCGATCTGTCAACTCCGAATCTTCAATACCCTTCAGGAAATCTCCTGAATTGAGAATCTTGAAAAGAAGTTTATCACCTTCCTCCCCATATTTACCCATCAATGTAGACAGATTCTCCATTGCCGGAGTTTCAATCTGCTGATATCCATAAAGTCCGAAAACTTTTTTTATAGTATCGAATATATAGTTGCGTCTTGCCATCTCGCTTGGCGAGAAATCGCGTGTACCTTTCGGTATGGATGGTTTTTGTGCCATGATTATCTTATTTTTGATTATTGATTTGAATTGCGAAATTACAAAACTTTTTTCACAATAACTCCCCTGCATTCCTTCTTTTCATCTTTTTTTCTTAAATTCGCACATTATTTATTCAACTTTCGCTTGCGAGAGCTGAGGGTTATGGGGTTACAGGGTTAAAAGGTTATGATTTAAATTAAGAATAATCCATACCAACAACCTAAGGCCAATTACCTAAGACCTTAAATTTAGATATAAGTATGAAACATATTGTATTTTCTGATAATATTCGCCGTGCGGCACCAGGATTGAAGGTGATTCAAATTTGTGCAACCTGTTCCAACAATCCTACATCCGATATATTATGGAATGAGATTGAAGAGGAATGCCAAAGGATAGAATCTTCCTATCGAATCGAAGAAATAAACAAACGACCGGGAATCGCAGCCACACGTTTAGCATACAAAGCCCTTGGAAAAGATCCAAACAGATACCGTCCGTCGTCTGAAGCAATGTGTAGAAGAATAGTCAATGGCAAAGGTTTATATCGTTTAACCACACTGATAGATGTCATAAATCTCGTCTCCATAGCATCGGGATATAGCATAGGCGGCTTTGATGCCGACAAAATTAAAGGAGATGTACTGACACTCGACGCCGGAACTCATGAGGATACATTCAATGGAATAGGAAGAGGACCGCTGAATATTGCAGGACTACCAGTATATAGGGATATCGTGGGTGGAATCGGCACCCCGACGAGTGATGAAGAACGTACGAAACTCACAGCAGACACCACGCATCTATTGATGCTCGTCAATATTTATGGCGAAGAAATGGGAGTGGAAGAGACAATAGGGATGATTAAATCCTGTCTGGAACGACATGCTGACGCATCATCGATCAGCGTCTCTATTCACGTAGCCGAAACCGGCGAGACAATGGGATTGTGATTCTTTTTCAGAATTCGGCGCTGATCTTAAAATTAAGCTGACGCCTTGTGAGATAATTAGGGACCGCATACTGAAGATTATTCACATCGGTCACCCAATAATAGTCACTGACATTTGTATTGTCAAACAAATTGAAAAGGTCTATTCCGAAACTCAAACTCTTAAAGTGCCGGCGGAAATCTCTTTTCACAACACCTTCTGTCTTTCCGTCTATGAGCATGTAAGTCAATCCTATGTCTACTCTTTTGTAAGCCGGTGCCCTGAAATATGCCACGCCTCTCGAAACGCGTGGTGCCGTCATTGTCAGACCATCGGAAATAATTCCTCTCAGACTGAATTTCAATTTAGGAAACTTTGGGAAATAATCAGTGAAGTATAAGTTTACCGAATACCTTTGATCAGATGGCAATGGCACATTCTTCCCGTTCAGCTTCTGTTGAGTTTTCATTAAAGAGAATGACAACCATGAATCTGAACCGGGTACAAACTGACCGAATAATTTGAAATCGAGTCCGGCGATATAACCTTTTGAATCATTAATACCTGAATAGACCACCTTAAGATTATCATATTCATAAGAAATCAAATTGGAAAGAGCCTTATAATACAATTCACCAGTAATCTTAAACGGTCTGCCCAAAGCTTGGAATGTCAGGTCAGTCCCGATAAGGAAATGAATGCTTCTTGGAGACTTTATCTGATCATTGAGCTTGACAGTGCCATTTCCACCTTCATCTTCTATTATCTGTCTATATTCTTTATAAAAGGGAGACTGATAGTAAAGACCGAGAGCAATCCGGTAATTGACATTATTATGATTTGAAGGAGATATATTGAAATTTACACGAGGGGATAGAAGAAACTCTTTATTAAAATTCCAATATGAACCTCTTAATCCAGCATTTAAAGTCATATACGCTTTTGATGTTTCAAAATAAAATGCATCTTCTAAATAAGCGGCATATCTATTGTTTGAAATTTCTTTTCGTGAGCTTAAGTTATAAATCAGATTTACTCCGGCAGGTTGAGTAGGCAATGAATATCCGGCACTGTCACGCCATTCCCATTCTTTGGTTCTGTCGAAAAACTTTTCATGAGAAAAAACGAGTCCAAAAGAAAGATTATTAATGCCGACTCTTGTCGCACCTTTAAAAGCCGCAGAAATCACTGTTCCCTTCAGACGGTCTCGTGCATGTTCCATATATTTACCTACACCAAGTTCACCCCCGATTTTATCTTCACTTCCTGCTGAACCAGCCTGATTAAGCCAATATTCACCTGAAATATCATAACTGACATATTCACTGGTGTGGTAACCGGATAATAACAATGAATAAAACGATGACTTGCTCCTTTTAAAATCCAAACTAAACGCCCCTAAATATGTATTAAACCTGTCTTTCTCACTACCGTCAAAATAGACTTTAAATCTTTTGAGATCGGACAAGAGCCCAAAAGAAGTTTCTCTATCTGAAGGCTTAAAATTAAAGTTGTTAGACGAAATGTTGCCTAAAAAATTAACTGACCATTTATCAGAAATGAGAAATGACATGTTTGTCTGGTAATCAATATAAAGAGGATCATATTCACCTCTCGTCTCCAATGAAGACAACAAAGAATTGTTTTTTTTGACCCTGACACCATGTAGCATTGAAATCTTACCGGCGTTTGCTCCAACAGTAAAGGACCCACCCATAAGACTCAATCCGATAGCGCTTTCAAATTTATGAGGCTTACGATACGTGATATCAAGAGCTGACGACATCTTATCAGTATATCTCGCCGGAAAACCTCCGGATGAAAATTTAATATTTCCTACCAAATCCGGATTAATTATACTCAACCCCTCCTGCTGACCGCTACGCTGCAATTGAGGTCGATAAATTTCGACTCCATTTATATAGACAGAGTTTTCATCAAACGAGCCTCCCCGCACAGAATATTGAGAAGTCAATTCATTGGAAGAATTGACACCGGGCAACATAGTCAACATAGATTCAATGCTTCCACCGGAAACATCGGGAGAATTCTTGATAGATTGCACATCAACATTCTGCATACCGTTGATTGTTCCCCTATGTCTATTTACCTCAAGCTCAGCAAGAATATAATCTTGGGGATAAAGCTTGACGTTAAACATTACATCTGATTTCGGATTGATCAATTTATGTTTCACTGTCTTATAACCAACAGAACTATAAATTACATTAATAGTGTCTTTTACAGTTACAGAAAGAGAATAGTTACCTTTCAAATCGGTATTTGTTCCAATTGAAGAGCCTTCTATCCTAACAGTTGCGAACTCAATAGGATTATTATCATTGTCACGGACTTTACCATATATCTTTATTGATTCAGCAAAAGAATTAAAGGTGCTGAACATCAACAATAAGAATAATATGTATTTAAAAATAGTCATCAATTAAAAAACGCAATACCCAAATCTATATTGTAAATAAGGAATGCCTACAATTGCCGGTCAGCGTCATTAAATGAAAAAGATCCGACCGACATTGCTGTCGATCGGACCTCTAAGGCGGCGATTACCTA
>CAJTZQ010000071.1 GCA_910583795.1 uncultured Muribaculaceae bacterium | reverse complement strand
CTCCAGGACTCTCAAAAATGCGAGTTAATTTTGGAATATCAAACTGAACACCCTATTAAATAATTAAGAAGTTGATTTCACATCCAGACAACCTCAATATTGCAAGTGATAGTAAAATTAAACACCCAATCTTAGCAACATAAAATAAATATGATCTTTGGCGAACAACATTGTATCTGATTTGTTAAAAAGATAGAAAAACATCTAAAACATCGAGTTATGAGCAGAGATAATAATTATGGCAACATGCCCAAAGGTGGGCGTCTTGTCTTTGGTATATTCATGGTAATTGTTTACGTTGCAGTCGGATTGCTATTCATCTTCGACATTTTCAACATAGACAACACAGCAATTAGTGCTACCGTGGGTGGAATTTTGTGTGCTTACGGAGTGTGGAGAGGTTACCGACTTTATAAAGGAGTATAATTTTTCCGTATAGTACTAAATAATAAATCTATGAATATATCTAAATTAGCTAAAACCAAATCATTACTGCTCCTGACGGCATTAGCCATCGGGGCAGTAAGCTGTACTCCGGTAAAACGTGGCGAATATGCCGCGGGAAGCGCTACAATATTTTGTGATGACGGATTTAAAAATATACTTGATGAAGAAATAGAAGTGTTCGAGTATACATATCCTGAATCATCGATTATACCATTTTATGTCAGTGAAGGCGAAGCCCTCGACACTCTCCTTTCTGACGGGACACAAGCAATCATTATAACGCGACAGCTCACAAAGGAACAAATTGACTATATGAAAGCAAAGTATAAAAGAGTGGTGCGACAAAACTGCATTGCTGTTGACGCTGTTGCATTGATAGCCAATAAAAAAAATCCTGTGTCAGCTTTATCAATGACTGAAATTGGAGACATTCTTAATGGTAAAATTACCAAATGGAACCAACTTGCAGGCAATGATACGACGGCAATTAAGCTCGTATTTGACAATGCGGAGTCGTCTACAGTGTCATTTATGAGAGACACATTTTTACCCGAAGGACAAAAAATCACCGACAAGACAAACTCATTCGCTCAGAAAAACAATGCTGAAGTCTTTGATATAGTCAAAACAGACCCCGATGCTCTCGGCGTCATAAGCGTAAGCTGGCTTGGTGATGACCTAAGCGTAGCGAAGAAAGTGCCGATGGATAAACGGATGGAAGACTACAAAAATGAAACCGACACTGTAGCCACCAACCTCACTTCTGAAGTCAACATTATCAAGGTGAGCAATCCAAATGAAAAAAATGATTTCAGCGTAGTCTCCTATAAACCATATCAGGCATATATCTATTCAGGAGAATATCCATTGGTAAGAAAGGTTTATATGATATCTACCGCAAGTAATTCAACTGTGCTTCACAGCTTTTATGTGTTTGTCACAGGATTTGTCGGACAAAAAATAATCACAAAGACCGGTATTCTTCCCTATCATATGAATCCAAGGGTAGTAGAAGTTAAATGACAACTTAAGCGAGCCTGTAAAATCCTCCACACGATAAAAGCATGTGGGGGATTTTAGTTAAAGAATATTTATTCAACCATTTTTTATGAATTTTTTAAGAAATATCTTCATATAAATTCGTTTTAAATAAGGAAACAATAATTTTTTTTATTAATTTTGTGAGTTACTTTTTCCAAAATTCAGCAATCAAATAATAAAATTCGCATACATGAAATTAAAATTCATTTTCGCGTCTGCTCTTTTTGCAGCAGCAGCTATCCCCTCAATGGCTCAGACACACGTGGAGGGAGAGGAGTATTACAAGGCAGATCAGATTGCAAATGCCAAGGAACTTCTTAACAGAAATATGAATAATGCAGGCACTGATAAGGCTGTCAGCAATTACTATCTGGGACTTATTGCGCTTGAAGAAGGCAATAAATCAGAGGCTCAGAATTACTTCAATGCCGGCGTAAGCGCAAATCCAGAATACGCTTACAATTATATAGGTCTTGGCTATATCGACCTTCTCAATGGTGACAAATCTGCAGCCGAGAAACAATTTAAAGAGGCTGAAAACAGAGAGAAAAAAAGCCCTTCACTAAATATTGCAATAGCTCGGGCATATTATGGTGCTGATCCTGCGGTCTACGCTAAAGAAATCGAAAAGAGAATTGAAAAGGCTCGTAAAGCTGATATGAAAAACGCCGATATCTATCTTTTCGAAGGAGACCGCAAGAAAGATGTCAAAGATTTTGGTGGCGCTGCCGGTCAATATGAAATGGCTGCCAACTACGATCCCAATGCAACTGAGGCATATGTGAAATATGCAAACCTTTTCACTATGGTCAATCCTCAGTATGCGATCGATATGCTTAACAAGCTGCTTAGTGTAAACCCAAGTTCCGCGCTTGCACAAAGAGAGCTTGCAAATGCATATTACAATGCTGAAAAGTTTACTGAAGCTGCGAATGAATACGGCAAATACGTAAAGAATCCTAACCACTTCAAACAAGATGAAGACCGCTATGCATTCCTTCTCTTCTACGGCGGCGACTATCAGAAAGGTTATGATTATTCTACAGCCCTCCTTCAGGCAAATCCTTCAAACTTCACCGCTCAGCGTTATCAGTTCATGAATGCCGCCCAGATTAAGGATATGCAAGATAAACTTCTTCCAATGGCTGAAGCTCTGATGGCAGCTAAGAAATCTAACCCCGACAATAAGTTTGCTCCTATCGACTACATCTTGATCGCGTCAGAATTCAACAATGCGAAGCGTCCTCAGGAAGCTGAACAAGTTCTAAAGGAAGCTATTCAGGAAATGCCTGACAACCGCGAATTCTACAAACAGCTTGCTATGACTTATGTAGAGGAGAACAATCTTTCCAAGGCATCCGAGGCATATGAAGGCTACATAAAGAATTCAGAGAAACCCGGCTATAACGACTTTATACAGCAGGCAACATTCGCTTTCTATGCTGGTGTAGAAAATAAAGCCAACGATCCCGCAACCGCAGAGAAATATTATGCAATGGCACAGGATTACGCAAATAAGGCTGCTGAAATTCTTCCCGACAACTACAAGCCTAAAAAATTCGAAGGCGACATAGCAATGCAGAAAGCAACTGAAGAAAACGTCGCTTCCGTTGCCGTGCCCTACTACACTGAGGCAATCAAACTTCTTGAGGCAAGCAAAGACCCTTCACGTTATGCAGCTGATGCCAAGTTGATGTATAATTATATGGGCAACTACTATCTCGACCAGAAGGATGTAGAAAATGCAAAGGTTTATTTCAATAAGTATCTCGAACTTGACCCTAACAACGAACAATATCGTAAATTTGTTGAAGGGTTGAAATAATCTGACATATATAGAACTTTTTCTTTTGGTAATCACAATATAAAAAACTTCCGTCAATCATTTAGTTGGCGGAAGTTTTTTTGCGTACATTCACAATTATTAGTAAATTTGCAATAATATTTGGAATAATCTCAAGCAATGTCATTCCTTTTATATAATTAGGGACGACATCGCCTATATTTTTATTTTATATGGCTGAAATCATACGTATTAAGAAAGGACTTGACATACCATTGTCGGGGAATCCTTCTTCTGAGGTTACGGCTGACAAAAAGACCACTACTTTTGCTGTGTGCCCTGATGATTTTCCGGGGCATGTGTGGAAAGCGGTTGTTAAACCCGGAGACTTTGTCTACGCAGGAGATCCGTTGCTTAAAGACAAGGCTACTCAGAGAATTGTGATAGCTTCACCAGTCAGTGGACTTGTTGACGAAGTAAGACGCGGGGAACGCCGTCACATTGAATTTGTCAGTATTAACAGAGATCCAGAAAAGTCTGCAACAAAAAAAGCAGTTCCCTCGAATCAGGAGGAAATTAAAAATCTTATCCTTGAATCAGGACTCTGGGCAATGATGCGCCAACGTCCATACGACATTGTGCCAGATCCGGGAACAACACCCCGCGACATTTTTGTGACTGCTTTCGATTCTGCTCCCCTTGCAGGAGAGTTGCTCACAGATTCTTTAACAAAATGGATTGAAAAGGGTCTTGAATCTCTCGCAGCTCTCACCTCCGGCAAAGTATACCTCGGAGTTCGTGCAGGTTCCGGCATAAAATCACATGCGGCAGAAGTCTATGAATTTGAAGGTCCGCATCCGTCTGGAAACGTCGGGACTCAAATTGCGGCGATTAATCCTGTCAATAAAGGAGAAACAGTCTGGACGCTTGACGCTGTCACTGTTGCCAAAATAGGCAAACTGTGTGGAGAAGGAGAGATTGACTACTCGACGACAGTAGCACTTACCGGTCCTGAAATCAAAAATCCAAGAATGATAAGCACAGTTATAGGTGCTTCCATTTCAACTCTTCTTGAAGGCGAATTAAAAACTCAAAATGATGTAAGAATCATTTCCGGAAATGTTCTCACGGGAATAAGAGTCAACCAAGAGGGATTCCTACATTTTCCATATCGACAGATAACCGTGATCGACGAAGGGTCACAAGCAGATGAATTTATGGGTTGGGCTTCGATGAACCCTAAAAAGTATAGTGTAAAACGGTCATTCCCGGCTTTCCTTCGTGGATTATCAAAACCATTTGATTTTGATGCAAGAATAAAGGGAGGTCATCGCGCCATGATTCTTAGTGGTGAATATGACAAGGTCTTCCCGTTCGATATCTATCCAGAATATCTACTGAAGGCTATTATTGCCGGAGATATAGACCGAATGGAGAAACTTGGAATTTATGAGGTCGCTCCTGAAGATTTTGCACTTCCCGAATTTGTAGACACTTCAAAAATCGAGCTGCAGAAAATTGTTAGGGAAGGTCTCGACAATCTTCGTAAGGAACTTTCATGACAAAAGAATCCGGTTTTGAGTTAAAACACCAAATTATTTTCAAACTGAAAAATGAAAGGATTAAAGAAAAAAATTGATAGTGTTAAACCACAATTCGAAAAAGGGGGCAAATTCTCTAAATTGCATTCCGTATTCGATGGGTTCTACACTTTCCTTTTCACCCCGAACGAGACCTCCCGGTCAGGTGTTCATATCCATGACAGCAACGATTCCAAGCGAACCATGATCATGGTCGTTATCGCTCTCTTGCCATGTTGTCTGTTCGGAATGTGGAACGTGGGATTACAGCATGCTCTCGCCATCGGCGACACTAATCATGGATTGTTCCATCTGTTTTTCTACGGATTCTGGACGGTTCTTCCTCAGATTTTAACTGCATATATCGTTGGTCTCGGAATTGAATTCATAGTTGCACAGATTCGAGGGCATGAAATTCAGGAAGGATTTCTTGTCTCAGGTATCTTGATTCCAATGATATGTCCTGTTTCCACACCTTGCTGGATGCTTGCCGTGGCAGTGGCATTTGCAGTAATCTTCGCTAAAGAGGTATTCGGAGGGACAGGCTACAATTTCCTCAATGTAGCTCTTGTGACACGTGCATTTCTCTTCTTTGCATATCCATCAAAGATGAGTGGAGATCATGTATTCGTCTCCATAGGCGACACAGCCACTGTCGACGGTTTTTCAGGCGCAACTCCTCTCGGACAGCTTGCCGCTTCATCCGGTCCGGCTGAAGTGCTTGGAGTCACTGGCGATCCTTTATCGTATGCCGACATGTTCTTTGGAATGTATCCCGGTTCATGGGGAGAGACTTCCACATTCTGCATTCTCATCGGTCTCGCGATTCTTCTTGCCACAGGCATAGCATCCTGGAGAATAGTATGCTCCGGAATTGTTGGAGGATTACTGATGTCTCTTCTGGCACATAATTTTGCAACACCTCTATATCCTGTAACCTATCTTACCCCTCTTGAGCAACTTTCCCTTGGAGGTTTTGCTTTCGCAATTGTCTTCATGGCTACCGACCCTGTGACGGCATGCAGAACTAACATCGGAAAATATATCTATGGGTTCCTCATTGGGGCTGTAGCGATTATTATACGTTGCTACAACACAGGTTATCCTGAGGGTGCAATGCTTGCCGTGCTTCTAATGAACTGCTTTGCTCCACTTATCGACTATTGCGTGGTCAACGCCAATATCAACCGTCGCCTGAAACGCGCTGAAGTAAAGAACTAAAAACACTCCGCAATTATGAATAGACAAAGTAATTTATATACTATTATCTACTCCACTATACTTGTAATAGTAGTGGGAGTGGTTCTTTCTGTGGTCTATCAGGCATTACGTCCCCAGCAATTGGAGAACATGGCAAACGATACTAAACGCCAGATACTCGCCTCCGCCCGCATCATTCCTTCTGAAAATCAGACTATATCAGATCTTTATTCTTCTCATATCAAAGATTCCTATATCGTTAACAGTGAAGGACAAAAGATTGATTCTGACAAAGATCCTTTCGACGTAAATGTGTCTCTTGAAGTAAAGAAGCCGGCAGCAGAACGTCTTCTTCCCGTGTTTGAATGCACAACAGAAAACGGGTTGAAATATATTGTTCCCGTTTACGGTGCCGGACTTTGGGGTCCTATCTGGGGATATCTCGCGTTTGACAGCAACGGCGACACTATCTACGGCGCCTATTTCGCTCATCAGGGTGAAACCCCGGGACTTGGCGCTGAAATTGAGAAACCCCAGTTCTGCAATCAGTTTGAAGGCAAAGATATTTTTTCAAAATCCGGTGAATTTATGTCTGTCTCCGTGGTCAAAGTCGGTAAGGAACCGGCAGACAAGGCGTGGGTTCATGCTGTCAGCGGAGGCACCATCACCAGTCAAGGTGTTCAGTCAATGCTCTTCAATTCACTTGAACCTTATTCAGCGTTCTTCCTCAATCTTAAAGCAGCTACTCCGGAAACAAATATGACTGCTTCAGAACCGGTGCCAACTTTTGAGTCGGCTGAAAACGTTGGGGTAGAACTAATTCTGTTGAACCATAAGATTCCCAGATTATGAACGTAAATAAATCTTTACTTCCTCTCATAAATCCTCTATCGAAAGATAATCCGGTCATTGTTCAGGTGCTGGGAATTTGTTCGGCTCTCGCAGTGACCGCCAAACTCGAACCGGCATTGGTGATGACAATTTCCGTGACAGCCGTGCTTGCTCTTGCAAATGTGATCATCTCATTACTGCGCAACACCATACCTACTTCCATTCGTATAATTGTACAACTTGTGGTGGTAGCTGCTCTCGTTGTCATTGTGGATCAGGTATTGAAAGCATGGAACTATGAAGTCAGCAAGGCTCTTTCCGTGTTCATCGGTCTTATCATAACCAACTGTATCATCATGGGACGCCTTGAAGCTTTTGCAATGAGCAACCGCCCATGGGCATCTTTCCTTGACGGCATCGGCAATGGTCTTGGTTATGGCATCATACTCGTAATTGTGGCTTTCTTCCGTGAGCTCCTTGGAAGCGGCACCCTTTTCGGCTGTCAGGTTATTCCCCAATGGTGCTATGATCATGGATATCAAAACAACGGCATGATGATTCTCCCCCCTATGGCTTTGATCACCGTTGCTTGTATCATTTGGGTTCATCGTTCTCGAAACAAAGATCTTCAGGAATAATTCCGTATCTATAATCACTGAATAATGTTTATTTAAGTATGGAAAATCTAAATTTGTTCATTCGGTCGATCTTTGTCGACAACATGATATTTGCCTACTTCCTCGGCATGTGTTCTTTCCTTGCCGTTTCGAAGAATGTCAAGACTGCATTTGGGCTTGGAGTGGCAGTAAGTTTCGTTCTTATCATAGCGCTTCCTGTCACATGGTGCATAAATCAGTATATTCTTATACCCGGCGCACTCAGCTGGCTCGGAGAAGAATATGCCGAAACTGATTTGAGTTTCCTTGGATTGATCATGTTCATATCTGTGATTGCAGCATTGGTTCAGATCCTGGAGATGGCTATAGAGAAATACTCTCCGGCACTCTATTCCTCTCTCGGCATCTTCCTTCCCCTTATTGCAGTCAACTGTGCAATTCTCGGTGCAGTTCTTTTCATGCAACAACGTGAATTCACTAATGCATGGACAGCCACCGTCTATGGTGCAGGTTCAGGAATAGGTTGGCTACTTGCCATCACATGTCTCGCGGCAATCCGTGAACGTCTCGCATACAGCCAGATTCCCGCACCACTCCGCGGAATTGGTATAACATTCATAATAACCGGTCTCATGGGCATCGCATTCATGAGCTTCCTCGGAATTAAACTCTAACACCGCCTGATTGCTCCGGAATATTTCGGAGCATAGGTAATTAACAACTATTTCAATATGTCATTACTTAATATGATCCACTGGAATTCAGTAATCGTGGCGGCGTTGATTTTCTTTGTCATCGTCCTCGTGTTGGTCGTAATCCTTCTCGCTGCAAAACGCTTCCTCGTAGCTTCGGGAGAGGTGACGATCAATATAAACGATGGTAAAAAGACTGTGACAGCCGCCAGCGGTAAATCTCTGCTCGCAACTCTCGCCGACGGAGGCGTCCATCTTTCTTCGGCTTGTGGAGGTAAAGGTAGCTGCGGTCAATGTAAGGTTCAGGTCACTGAAGGAGGTGGCGATATGCTCCCAACAGAAGCCGTGCATTTCACTCGCAAACAAATGAAAGATCATTGGCGTCTGGGATGTCAGGTGAAAGTCAAAAATGATATGGACATACACCTTGATGAAGCCGCCCTCGATGTGAAAGAATGGGAATGCGAAGTTATTTCCAATAAGAATGTCGCTACATTCATCAAAGAGTTTATCGTGCAGCTTCCAAAAGGGGAGCACATGAACTTTATCCCGGGTTCTTATGCTCAGATAAGAATACCGAAATATGATATGACCTATGATGGAGACATCGACAAGAGTCTTATCACAGACGAATATCTTCCAGCTTGGGAGAAATTCGGTCTTTTCACTCTTAAAGCAAAGAACACTGAAGAGACTGTACGCGCTTATTCAATGGCAAACTATCCGGAAGAAGGAGACCGCATAATGCTCACCGTACGTATTGCCACTCCCCCGTTCAAGCCGAAGCCTCAGGTCGGATTCCAGGATGTGCCTTGCGGTATAGCTTCATCCTACATCTTCTCTCTCAAACCTGGAGACAAGGTTATGATGAGCGGACCTTATGGAGATTTCCATCCTATTGTAGATTCCAAGGCTGAGATGATCTGGGTCGGAGGTGGCGCAGGTATGGCACCGCTTCGTGCACAGATCATGTGGATGACAAAGACACTTCATACCACTGATCGCAAGATGCATTATTTCTATGGCGCCCGAGCCCTCAACGAAGTGTTCTATCTGCAAGATTTCCTACAGCTTGAGAAAGATTTCCCGAACTTCAAATTCCATCTCGCGCTTGACCGTCCTGATCCGGCAGCAGATGCAGCCGGTGTTGAATATACTCCCGGATTCGTACATCAGGTGATGTATGAAAACTATCTGAAAGATCACGAAGCTCCGGAAGATATCGAATACTACATGTGCGGTCCCGGCCCTATGAGCAATGCAGTAAACAACATGCTCTATAATCTTGGAGTGGAACCGGAGTCAATACATTACGACAACTTCGGAGGATAATTTGAATATCTTCATAAAATCACTCTCTTATATGGGTGGAAATCTCAAAATAAATTTGCAGGTTTCCACCCATATCATTACCTTTGCAACATTAATCGCCGTAATCATAAACGGTATACTTTCTCAATAAATCTATTCATCAGAAAACACGCTTATCATCATGCAGAGAGACAACGTTATCTTTGACATTATCGACCGCGAGCATCTTCGCCAACGTCGTGGAATCGAGCTCATCGCCAGTGAAAACTTCGTAAGCGACGAAGTTATGCGCGCAATGGGTTCATGCCTCACTAACAAATATGCTGAAGGATATCCTGCACATCGCTATTATGGCGGTTGCCAGATAGTAGACGAGGCAGAAAACATCGCCATTGACCGTGCCAAAAAACTTTTTGGTGCAGAATGGGCTAACGTGCAGCCCCATAGCGGCGCACAGGCAAATATGGCTGTATTCATGGCTTGCCTCCAGCCGGGAGACACATTCATGGGTATGGACCTTAGCCACGGTGGTCACCTAAGTCATGGTAGCCCTGTCAATTTCTCCGGTCTTCATTTCAGACCTATCAGCTATACTGTTTGCCCCGACACAGGTCGTGTGAACTATGAAGAGATGGAGGAGAAAGCTCGTGCTGAACGTCCTAAACTTATCATTGCCGGCGCAAGCGCATATAGCCGCGAATGGGACTATGCACGCATCCGCAAACTCGCTGACGAGATCGGTGCTATCTTCATGGTAGACATGGCTCACCCTGCCGGTCTTATAGCCGCAGGACTTCTTGAGAATCCGGTAAAGCACGCACATATTGTCACTACCACAACCCACAAGACCCTTCGCGGTCCTCGTGGTGGTCTTATCCTGATGGGTAAAGATTTCGACAACCCATGGGGAAAGAAGACTCCGAAAGGAGAAATCAAGAAAATGTCTGCACTTCTTGACTCTGCCGTTTTCCCCGGTGTTCAGGGTGGACCACTTGAACATGTAATCGCCGCCAAGGCTGTTGCTTTTGGTGAAGCTCTTCAGCCGGAATGGAAAGAATATGCCCTTCAGGTAAAGAAGAATGCAAATGCTCTTGCTGATGCTCTAATCAAACGCGGATACAAGATCATTTCCGACGGAACAGACAACCACTGCATGCTCGTTGACCTCCGTCCAAAATTCCCTGAAATGAGCGGTAAAAAAGCCGAGCGCGTGCTTGTTGAAGCTGACATCACAGCAAACAAGAACATGGTGCCATACGACAGCCGCTCTCCGTTCCTCACTTCCGGACTTCGTTTCGGAACCGCCGCCATAACAACCCGTGGAGCTAAAGAGGATCTTATGGAAACCATCGCCGACCTTATCGACAGAGTCCTCACGAATGCTGACGACGAAAAGGTTATCGCAGACGTAAGGCGCGAAGTAAATGAAATGATGAACGATTACCCGATGTTTGCTTGGTAATTATTTATCTTATATAGTCTCGGGAGGAACGATAGCAATGGCATCGTTCCTCTTTTTTCTTGCATATCTCACCACATCTTCTTATCTTTGCATAACCTTCAACTTTGTTAATCACATAAACCAAAATGGACTTATCTAAAATCAACTTCCCCTCCTCTTTATTTGTAACCGGAATTGGGACCGATGTAGGTAAAAGCTTCGCCACCGGTTGGCTTGCCCGTGAAATGAACGCTGCTGGAATCCATTGCATAACGCAGAAAATGATTCAGACAGGAAATGTAGGAAGAAGCGAAGATATTGACCGCCATCGCAAAATAATGGGCATCGACTATCTCAAGGCAGACATAGATGGAACCACCGCCCCTATTATATTCACTTACCCGGCATCTCCGCATCTTGCAGCAAGATTAGATGGCAAAGAGATTGATCTTGACAAGATCTCGAAGGCGACAAAAGTGCTTGAGGAAGAATTCGGGCATGTACTTATTGAAGGCGCCGGTGGACTTATGGTACCGCTTAAAGGGAATTACCTTACCGCAGACTACATAGCTGACCATCGTCTCCCTGTTGTCGTGACTGTCACAGGTCAGCTCGGTTCTATCAATCACGCGCTTCTCACTTTTAAAGCCCTCGAAAGTTATGACATAAAACTATTTGCTGTTATCTACAATCCTTTTTTTGATAAAGACGACACAATTTGTTCTGACACCCGCAATTATTTAAAAAATTGGATGAAATCCAAATTTCCGGAATCTATTTGGATGGAAATGCCGACTATTGAATAATTCAACTTTCGCTTGCTAAAGTTGAAGGGTACGAAGATATCTCAATACATTTTATATTTTTATGACCGACTTTCTTTCGTTTTATTCCAAATTAATTGAAAAAATAAGTAACTTTGCATCAAGAAAGTTTCACCATAATGATTGTCCTGTTCCGGCTCACCATCATAACCAAGAAGGGGTCATCAATTTACGGAAGTGTGATATGAACTCCGAGAAAACCATTGAAACAAAAGTTACAATCTCTAAACAGCAGCTTGCACAACTTCCCGCTGCACAATTTGAAGGAGATATATGTGTTGTAGACAAGACTGCCGACATATCCCCTGCTGTAGCCATGCTTCGGGAATCTGACGTTATAGGATTTGATACCGAGACAAGACCGAGCTTCAAGAAAGGACAAACCAATACAGTTTCTCTATTGCAATT
The DNA here is from genome assembly GCA_910583795.1 of uncultured Muribaculaceae bacterium. GTDB lineage: Bacteria > Bacteroidota > Bacteroidia > Bacteroidales > Muribaculaceae > Lepagella. The sequence continues at coordinate 6,436 of CAJTZQ010000071.1, read as the reverse complement.
GTCAACCAGGAATAAATGTTTCCTTTTCAGACTTAATCTCACCGGTCTTACCCAACCTCTCATAGATATCCTTCAGGACCCGGATTTACTTAAGATCGGGGTCTCGATCCATGATGACTTCCATAATCTTAACAAAATAACCAATTTAACCCCTGAAGGTTTTATCGATCTTCAGAACTATGTTAAGAATTATAAGATTGCAGACAATAGCCTGAGCCGGATTTACGCCATTATATTCGGACAAAGAATTTCAAAAGGTCAACGCCTAACTAATTGGGAAGCGGAGACGCTTACTCCATCCCAGCAATGTTATGCAGCCCTCGACGCTATGGCGTGCATAAACATCTACGACCATCTTTCTTCCGGCAAATTTAACCCGGAAGCATCTCCATACCTCATGGAAATACTACCGGAACCTCAGGATAATGCAGAATCATAACTCCCCTTCTCCGGCAAAACAATCACCTTCGATGGTCGAATTGTCCCTACACACTAAACCCTCAACTCTAAACCCTAAACACAATAACCTCTTAACCCTTTTGCGACAGCAAAATTAATAACACAAACTAATGAAACGACATATCGTTGTCACTGTATTACTGACAATCTACGCTCTCTTCATGACATTTTATTTCGGTCTTGACCTGCTCAAATCAGGACACGCATTCCGTTTCTATGCAACGCTCATTGCTGAAATAATGATAATCACTTTAACCTTCTTTGCACTCCGACGCAGAGACCGATTCCGTGAAAAACGCAACAACAGGCGTGAATAAAACATTCGGCTATCCAACATAACAGCCTCGACATTTATAAATATCGAGGCTGTTATTTATTATCCCTTTTGACAAAAAATAAAGGGTGATAACCTCCACGGTCGCACCCTTTGATAAGTTTCTACAGGTAAAAAATCTTAAGGTAAAAAAGATTGTTTTTAGGTTCGGTGCAAAGTTATCACTTTATTATGGACTGACCAAATTTTTTTTGCCAAAATGTAAGAAACATGTTGTAAAACATATTAATTTACCCCCCATTTCAACAATTTTAACCCATTTTCGTCTAAAACTGCATAGCTAAATGTTCTTATCCATTCCCCAAGCACTATAATTTCACAACCATCGTCTATCTCTTCCCTGCTCAGCACATGCACATGTCCGAACATGAAAAAATCCACCTCCGGATGATCCATATGATATTCCTTGGCAAAATTACGGAGACCGGCTAAAAGCTTCGTGTCGGGCACTCCTCTCCCCTCCCCGGTCTTTCTGCTATGCCTGCTCCAATTATAAGCAAACGGCACAGTCCATCTTGGATGAATAGCGCTAAACGCCCGTTGACAGATTTTGTTCCTGAACACACTCCTGATAAATCTGAAACCGGCAGGAAGCTTTCCTACGCCATCCCCGTGATTCATAAAGACTGTCTTGCCATGGATTTTCTCTGTTAATGTTCCATCCACAACTCTTATCCCAAGTTCATTGGGAAGATAGTCGAATATCCAGATATCATGATTGCCGATAAGCCATGTTATTTTAATCCCAGAATCCGACAACTCCGCAAGTTTCCCGAAAAAGCGCACAAAACCTCTTGGCACGACATACCTATATTCATACCAATAGTCGAGCACATCTCCCAAAAGATAGATTGCATCAGCATCATTCTTTATAGAATCGAGAAATGCCACAACTCTTTTTTCCGCTTCATGGGAATCCTGAAAATAAGGAGCACCTAAGTGTAGATCACTGAGAAAATAGGTCTTCATGTCATATTTTTAATAGCTTTTTCTTTCCAGAATTATGATATGGCTGTTTTTCCGACAAAATTACATGAACCCAAGTTCAAGCTTCGCCTCCTCGCTCATCATGTCTTGTGTCCATACAGGTTCGAAGACAAGACGGAGGTCAACCTTCTGCGGGCCCTCCACACTCATCAATTTCTGACGCACGTCTTCCATAATGAAGTCTGCCGCAGGACAACCCGGTGCAGTGAGAGTCATTTCCACATGCAAGGTTTTTGTGTCCGGTTCATAATCTATCTTATATATGAGACCGAGGTCATACACATTGACAGGTATCTCAGGGTCATAAACTGTACGAAGCAGCTCAATAGCGCGCTCAGTGATGCGCATCACCTCGCCGGCATCATTTTCCACTTTCTCCACATCTGCATTCTTTTCATCTGCAAGTTCAGAATCACAGGCAGCATTTTTCACTTCAGCTTCTGAAGCGTTGTTATCCATATTATCTTCCATTTTGATTGAAATATCATTTATTTCGGGAGTGGGAAGCCTTCTCACCCCTTTCATACTGCAAAGTTAAACAAAATTCACCGCCCGAAATCCCCTTAATCGCAACATTTTTCATCTATTTAAAAGTTTTTATTAACTTTGCACCTGATTGGACTGCTGTTTTTATCAAAATTGAAGAAAAATCAAGCTGTCTATAAGTAATAATTTAACATAATCAAAGCTAAACGTATGAAATCTTACAAGAAAGTTCTTATCGTTTTTCTCCTTGCCGTGTTCGGCATGGGAGCAGCGCAGGCACAGTTCCGCTTCGGTATTAAGGCAGGTCTCAACCTCAACAGTCTACACCTTTCCAACATGTCTCAAAATTTCAATGATGATAACAAGTGCGGTTCAACCCTCGGCGTCATGACAGAATTTCAGGTGCCCCTCATCGGACTCTGCTTCGATCTTTCTGCAATGTACACCCACATGGGGTCCAAGCTCGAAGGTCCCGATGGAGAAAAAGTGTCTTATAACAAAAACTTCCTCGAAATTCCTCTTAACCTCAAATATAAATTCGGTCTTCCCGTTATAGGTTCCGTGTTTACACCCTATTTGTTCACGGGTCCGTCATTTGCTTTCAAACTTGACAAGAACTCTGTAGATGCGTTCAAGACAAAGACCTGTCAGGTGGCATGGAACATCGGTCTCGGATTTGAACTTATCAGACATCTTCAGATTTCAGGTGCATACGGTTTCGGTGTAAACAATATTGCAGACCATTGGGTGGATGCTCAAAAAGATGTGAAAGTTAAAAACAACTATTGGACCGTGACAGCCGCTTGGCTATTCTGATCCAAAACTTCTTCTATACGCAACATAACTGATATAAAATGTTTAGGAAAATCTTTATCCTGGCAGTCATTCTCGCTTCGGCTCTAACTGCTTCGGCTGAATTCCGCTGGGGTCCAACCGTCGGAGTCAACTTCTCTACTTTCCATTGGAAGCAGGATCTCGCGAAAACCTCTATGCTCACAGGAGGCCAGGCGGGTGTGATGGGCGAAATAATGATTCCCGGTATCGGATTCGGTATCGACCTCGGACTCAGATATAATCTCCACGGAGCTCACGTAGATTTCGGGGAACATGAGGTATGGGCTTCTGACGGCATCAAAAACCAGAACGTCTGGCTACATACAATCGAAATTCCCTTCAATCTCCGCTTCAAATGGACACGCATGAACGGCTTCGAACGGACTCTCGCTCCGTTCGTGTTTGGCGGTCCGGTGTTCAGTTTCACTGTCAGCACAAACGACGCGCCCGCCATCGAACATCCTGCCGGATATGTGGCGATGCAATGTGGCGCCGGTGTGGAATTGTTTGAACACTGGCAGATTTCGGGAGGATATTCCTGGGGTATCAGTTATCAGGTGCGTACAATCAAACTTGATAATTATTCCGCCCAAAATCGCGGTGCATTTATCAACGTGGCTTATCTATTCTGAACAATCCCTTGTTTGCCGAAGTCATACTCCCACTACCCCTTTATTCCACCTTCACATACGCCATACCTGATGAAATGGCTGCGGAGGTTCAGATCGGGTCGCGTGTGCTCGTACAGTTCGGCAAAAAGAAATACTACACTGCCATTGTGGAGTGTCTTCACTCTAACGAACCGAAAGGTTATGATGTGAAACCTCTGATGGCGGTGCTTGATTCATCACCTGTAGTCCGCTATCCCCAGCTGAAACTCTGGCATTGGATAGCGGACTACTATCTTTGTGCCCCGGGCGATGTCTTCAAAGCTGCAGTACCCACCGGTCTGAAACCTGAAAGCGAGACTTTCCTCTCTCTGAATCCGGACTATGAGCCGGATGAAACCAATCCGTTTAAAATGTCGGAGCGTCAGGCTGTGATAGTTCAGCATCTCCAGGAAAAGAAAAGGATGAAGATTTCGGAGATTGAAGGGGAAACCGGATATAAGAACGTAGCGTCTCTCGTCAACCGTCTTATGGAGGCAGGTATTGTGGAGATCGATGAGAAGGTGGTGGAAAGGTACCGTGCCAAAAAGACCACATACGTGCATCTTGCTTTTGAACGTGGCAACTCCGAAAGGCTCCATGAATGTTTTGGACTTGTCACAAGATCCCGCCAACAGGAAAAAGCATTGATAGCCTATCTTGATCTTTCCGGATGGATGTCGCCTACCGGAGACTTGAAGGATGTGGAGCGTGACAAACTGCTTGAAGTTTCCGGTGTCTCCCCTGCTATCTTGCGTGCTCTCGTCGACAAGGGGATAATGCAAGTTGTCAAGAAAAGCATAAACAGGTTCGGTGCCAACGCCAACGACAGACCTATTGAATTATCGCCTCTCTCTGAATCCCAATCAAAAGCACTCATTGAAATAACTGAGAGATTCAAAAGCCATCAGGTGCAGCTTCTTCATGGTGTCACCGGATCAGGAAAAACAGAAGTCTACACCCACCTGATCGCCAAGACTCTTGATCAAGGGAATCAGGTATTGTTTCTTGTTCCGGAAATTTCTCTGACCACTCAATTGTCTGACCGACTCAGGAAAGTTTTCGGCAAACGGCTGCTCGTCTACCATTCGAAGTTTTCCGATTCCGAACGGGTGGATATCTGGAGAAGACTTCTGACAACAAACGAACCGCTCGTAGTTTTAGGGGTACGTTCATCCGTGTTCCTCCCTTTTGCCCGTCTTGGTCTGATAATAGTGGATGAAGAGCATGAGGCATCTTTCAAACAATATGATCCTGCGCCACGGTATAATGCACGCGACGCTGCTTTGGTGCTTGCCGGAATGCATGGTGCAAAGTCTTTGTTAGGGTCTGCGACACCGTCAGTAGAAACCTACTTCAAGGCTACAAACGGTAAATACGGACTTGTGACATTATCCGAACGTTTCGATGGAGCCACCCTTCCGGATGTGGAGATTGTCGATATGAAAGAGATGAGAAAGAAAAAGGAGGTGAAAGGTATCCTCTCTTCCCCGCTGAGAAAAAGGATTCTCAACACACTTTCCGACAAGAAGCAGGTGATAATGTTCCAGAATCGGCGCGGGTTTGCTCCGGTAGTTGTTTGCGACCAGTGTGGTTGGACCCCGAAATGTCAGAATTGCGACGTTTCATTGGTTTATCATAAGAATCTTGCCCTCCTTCGCTGCCATTATTGTGGCTTCACCCGTACACTCCCTCAACTATGTCCGGCATGCGGTCAGAACGGGATCCGCATTTTCGGATATGGCACCGAACGTATCGCCGAAGAGCTGCATGAAGAGTTCAGCGACTATCGCGTCGCACGCATGGATCTCGACACGACCCGCAACAAAGATGCATATCAGGAGATAATTGAGGAATTTGCCCGGCATGAGACAGATATTCTTGTAGGCACACAGATGGTGTCGAAAGGTCTCGATTTCGGAGATGTGAGAACTGTAGGCGTCCTTAATGCCGACACATTGCTCAATTTCCCGGATTTCAGAAGTAATGAGAGGGCGTACAACATGCTCGAACAGGTTGCCGGCCGTGCGGGACGACGCAAAGAGAAAGGGTCGGTAGTGATACAGACTGTCAATCCGGACCATGAAGTCCTTAAATACGTAAAGGCTCATGACTACGCTTCTTATTACAAGGCAGAGATCGAAGACCGTGCGAAATTCGCCTATCCCCCATTTACAAAAGTGATCAACATCTATCTGAAAAACAAAGATGCTATGGCATGCGACCATGCCGCCGTGACATTGGCAAAGGCAATGCGTCAGGTATTCGGGGAAAGAGTATTGGGACCCGAAAAACCGTTCGTTTCCCGGGTGGCGACATGGTATCTCCAATCCATCATGCTAAAAGTAGAGGCGGGGGCGTCAATGAAAAAAGTGAAAGACCTTCTCCGTCAGATCACCGCCTCCATAGCTGCCGACCCGGCAATCCGCACCTCCCAGATCTACTACGACGTCGATCCCGTATAACCCTCATCAGGACACATCAATCCTCTCTAATATAAAATCGGCAATAAATTGAATTTATTGCCGATTTTATATTAGGGGGAACAACACCTCATACGAAGCTGTAAAACACAATATTTTTCAAGATAATGGTGTGTTGCTGGGGCAGAAAGTGATACCTCATTAGCACATCGGTCGCTTCGTCATACTGATTAACCAATCGGTCAATCTTGCAGTGTTCAAGCAGT
>CAJTZQ010000070.1 GCA_910583795.1 uncultured Muribaculaceae bacterium | reverse complement strand
ATCATCGTCCGATTGGGCAGATAAAATATTCTCTAATTTAATTCAACCAACAGGTTTTAATAGCAATTGTTGAAAGAAAATCAGCAAGCGGACGTTTTTCCGGAGCACCCACTCGTCTTTTCATTAAAGCAGTGTCGATACCAAAAAGAGCACGGTCTCCTTTAGCACGAATGATTGCAAACCCTTTAGAGTCAACACCTCTTTCATATAACACACCAGAAAGAGTATGCTCAGTTGATGCAAGTTTAGCACGCGCTTTTACCCGTTCATAATCAAGCAGACGCTGATAAACAAGTTCTGCACGCCGCGTCTGAACAGCAAAATAATTCTGAGCAAATGCAATCTCTGCTTTACGAGGATCTCCGTTCTGAGCAATCAGATAACATGCATATCGAGTCAATATAACATCATTAATCTGACGCTCAGATCCGGAACCGATTGGAACCATTTTGCTGACGTCAGCAAAATGGTTTGATATACTTTCTCCCGCATTTTCCGCTGACTCTTTTGCCTTCTCTATAATAGATTGGAAGTTACGCCATTGAACATAACCCATTACCGGAGCCAATTCTCTTGCACTCCAACAATCCACACCATTATAATCGAAGGCAATAGATTCGAAACTATTAAAAAGATCCTGTATCTCGTTTGCTTTCATATTTTTATGCAAATAAATGGATAACAAAGATAAACATTTTATTTAAGTCAATCAACAAATCGCAATAGAATTATTCTTGAGAAAATAAAATTGCTTAATTTTGCATATTCATAAGATGTAAACAATGAAATCCGCATACTTTATTGCTATCATTATCCTATCCTTTATCTCTTCAATCTCAGCGTGGGCGTCAGATCCATACGAGGAATATATCGACAGATATTCCTCGCTTGCCGTTGAGCACCAGGATGAATTCGGAATCCCGGCATCAATCACACTCGCCCAGGGACTCCTTGAAAGTGCGGCTGGCAGAAGCACACTCGCATCAAAAGCCAACAACCACTTCGGGATAAAATGCCATAAGGAATGGAAAGGGAAAAGCGTGAAACGTAACGACGACGCACCTAACGAATGCTTCAGAAAATACAACACGGTAGAGGAAAGTTTTCGCGACCATTCCCTGTTCTTGCGCCGATCGAGATATCAAAAGCTGTTCAAACTCGATGTCACCGACTATCAGAATTGGGCGAAAGGTCTCCGGGAATGCGGATATGCCACCGACCCCAACTATGCAGCACGTCTGATCACAATAATTGAAAGATACTCCCTATATACCTACGACACGGAAAGCGGAAGAAATTCAGAGGAGACCGTGGCGTTCATTCGCGACATGCTTGTGCGCACACACCCGGTGCGCCGCTCAAGAGGTTTGCACTATGTCGTTGCCACACCGGGCGACACTTACGCCTCGATCGCCAAGGAGTTTAACCTGAAACCGAAAAAACTGATGAAATATAACGATGCGGGGAAAGATCATGAGATCAAAGCATGGGAAGAGGTATATCTCGAAGAGAAACTTGACGATGCCCCGGAAGGTATAGCCTCAGTCACAATCGGGGAGGGGGAGAGCCTACATTCCGTGGCTCAACGCTACGGAGTAAAAGTGAAAACTATAAAAGATCTCAATAAAAAAGCCAAAGACGAACCCGGGACAGTGCTCAAAATGAGATAAGAAACGTGTCATGCCCCGTTTTTAAAAGTAAAAAAGCCTTAAATAGTTGTTTCGGGGAATGTTTTGACAAAGGAATTTTGCACAAAATCAAAATTTTCACTAATTTTGCGCCACAATATCGGCAACTGTGACCTCCAGAAGGAACATCGGCTGTCTAATATGTGTGTCTGCCTCTGTAGTTCAACGGATAGAATAGAAGTTTCCTAAACTTTAGATAGGAGTTCGATTCTCCTCGGAGGTACAGAAAAAATAAAACCTCTGACGGCGCTATTTATCGGCAATCCCGGCAGACGGTTGATAACATTCTCAAAAAGTGGGAAAATTTTCGCAATATAAAGTTCAGCTCGCCTCATTGGCAGACGGGAAACATGAACAAGAGTTTGAGTGTGGCTCGGAGTTTTTCAAAAATATGGAAAATCCCGACGTCATTTCATCTGACGTACACGTACATCTCGATCTTATAAAAAAGAACGAGGCTTACGATCTTACCTTCACCTGCAAAGGGATGATTCAAGTGCCGTGCGACAGATGCCTTGACCCTATCGATCTTGACGTAGACACCTCTTATCACATCACTGTGAAATATGGTGAAGACTATAATGATGAGACCGACGATCTTCTCATCATTCCCGAGAGCGACAGCTACATCAATGTGGCTTACATGCTCTACGACACCATCGTGCTCACCATTCCCCTCCGACACGTTCACCCTCTCGGAAAGTGCAACAGAGCCATGGCGGCTGCCCTCCACAAACATCGTTCAAACGCAGGCGATGACATCGATGAGGCTCTTGACGAAGTCGATGAAGAGATCGCAAACGAAGTCGACAACGACGACTAAAAATTATAATCTCCCCTCATAAACCGACATTAACAAAATAATTAAAACTATAGAACAATGGCACATCCTAAACGCAGACAATCGCATACCCGCACCGCGAAACGTCGTACTCACGACAAAGCTCTTATCCCTACACTGGCTATCTGTCCTAACTGTGGCGCATGGCACGTTTACCACACAGTTTGTGGCGAATGCGGATACTATCGCGGGAAACAGGTTATCGAGAAAGCTAACGTCTGACTAAACACGGGCTCATATCCCCGTCATTATCAGAGGCTAAACCATCAGGCTGACTCCACCGCATAACCACGGTGGAGTCGCCTACATTTTATAGTTCATTTCTAAGCAGCCATTATGCTAAACGCAAAAATCAGCGGTATCGCTTCTTACGTCCCTGACGACATCCTCGACAATGATATGCTCTCCAAGATGGTCGACACCAACGACGAGTGGATCACCACCCGTGTCGGCATCAAAGAGCGCAGAATTCTTAAGGATGACTCTAAGGGTTCCAGCTACCTTGGAATCAAGGCAGTTGAGAAACTTCTTGACTCTACTTCAACCAAACCGGAAGAAATAGACCTCCTCATCTGCGCAACTTCCAACCCTGATTATCGTTTCCCTTCAACAGGATCTGTAATCGCCCATGAGCTCGGTCTTACAAATGCCTACTCCTACGACATCCAGGCGGCTTGCGCCGGCTTTATCGTGACGCTCCAGGCAGCGAGGGCATATATCCAGGGGGGACTTTATAAAAAGGTGATCGTGGTGTGTGCTGAAAAGATGTCAAGCATGGTTGATTATGAAGACCGTGCCACATGCCCTTTGTTTGGCGACGCAGCTGCGGCAGTCCTTGTGGAGCCGACTGAAGAAAACGTGGGCGTAATGGACGGTGAATTCCATATCGACGGAACAGGCTTGCCGCATCTCCTGATGAAAGCGGGAGGTTCTGTAAAACCGGCTTCTATCGAAACTGTCGAGGCTCGCGAACACTACATATATCAGGAAGGTAGAAACGTCTACAAGAACGCAGTCAAAGACATGCTATCATCTTCTTTATCTGTGATGAAACGCAATAATCTCACAGTAGATGAGATAGACTGGTTTGTACCTCATCAGGCAAACCTCAGAATCATCGAGGCTGTCGCCGGCAGGACTAAAATTGACGAAAACAAAGTTCTTGTCAATATCCAACATTACGGCAACACTTCTGCCGCATCCATTCCGCTCTGCCTTGACGAATATAAACATAAACTCAAGAAGGGCGACAAGATCGTGATGACTGCTTTCGGTGCAGGATTCACTTGGGGTGCGATGTATCTTATCTGGGCTTTTGATTCCTAATCTGTCACCCGGATAAACCATATCTTTTACGGGCCGATGGATTATTCTTTCCATCGACCCGTTTTTATTAAAATACTTCCCTTCTCCTTCCCCATTCGCTGAACACCATAAGCTGATATGGCGTTTATTCTATAGGCCGATATATCGTTCGACCGTTTATAACCCAAATTATTATTGATATGGAAGAAGAAATAAAAGATATACCCCAGACCCACAAGGCAGGGTTTGTAAATATTGTCGGGAATCCTAATGTTGGAAAATCAACTCTCATGAATGATCTCGTGGGGGAACGCATTTCTATCATTACATCGAAAGCCCAGACCACTCGGCATCGTATTATGGGAATTGTCAACACCCCTGACTACCAGATTGTTTATTCTGACACGCCCGGTGTGCTCAAGCCAAAATATAAACTTCAGGAATCAATGCTTGAATTCTCTGAAGGGGCTTTGACCGACGCAGATATCCTCCTTTATGTCACCGATGTGGTGGAAGACCCTGAAAAAAACAAAGATTATCTTGACCGTGTAGCAAAAGAGAATATCCCGGTATTGCTGGTTATCAATAAAATTGATCTCTTGAAAGGGGACGGCGACCTTGAAAAACTCGTCGAGGAATGGCACAAACGTCTTCCAAACGCAGAGATCTTTCCCACAAGTGCTCAAGAACACTTTAATATAGATAATCTTAAAAACCGGATTGTGGAACTTCTGCCTGTGTCTCCACCATTTTTCGGAAAAGATGCTCTCACCGACAAACCCGCCCGTTTCTTCGTGACTGAGATAATAAGGGAAAAACTGCTTTTAAACTACGATAAAGAGATCCCTTACAGCACTGAAGTGCTCGTAGAGAAATTTGAAGAAAAAGACAATGCAATCCATATCATGTCAGTCATTTACGTTGAGCGTGATTCCCAGAAAGGGATAATAATCGGCAAGGGGGGAGAAAAAATAAAGAAAGTCGGAATCGAGGCACGCCACGATATCGAAAAATTTTTCGGTAAGAAAGTATTTCTCGAAATATTCGTGAAAGTGGAGAAAGACTGGCGCAACCGCGAAAGCAAACTCCGTGCTTTCGGTTATATCGAATAATTAATTATTCAACTTTCGCAAGCGAAAGTTGAGGGTTATGTGTTTATTAGGTTAAAAGGTTAATCTCCAATCGTGGATAAATATCAGGCTTCCTGAATATTATATATAAATCTAACCCTTTAACCCCTTAACTTTCAAACCTTAAGTGAACTTGCGAAACTTAAATTTATAAAATGAGCAGATTAGTAGCAATAGTAGGGCGGCCGAATGTGGGTAAATCAACCCTCTTCAACCGTTTGACGCAGACCCGCAACGCAATCGTCGACGACACTGCGGGCACCACACGCGACCGTCAGTATGGAATGGTTGACTGGTGTGGACAAGAATTTTCAATTGTCGACACCGGCGGATGGGTGGTCAACTCTGAAGATATTTTCGAAGAAGAGATCAACAAACAGGTACAGATCGCTATCGAGGAAGCTGACGTGATCCTATTTGTGGTGGATGCATCCAACGGAGTCACTGATCTCGACGATCAAGTGGCGGCAATTCTCCGTCGCTCAAAAAAACCTGTCATACTCGTGGCTAACAAGGAAGACAAGGGTGACGCACGGTTCAACATACCTGAGTTTTATTCTCTCGGATTAGGCGACCCTATTGAAGTTTCGTCTGCAAACGGGAGCGGCACCGGAGAGCTACTTGACAAGATCATAGAGGATATGCCTGAGCCATCGGAAGACGACAAACCGGAAGATAATATAGCCAAGTTTGCAATAGTGGGTCGCCCGAATGCCGGAAAATCATCTCTTATAAACGCTTTTATCGGTGAAGAACGCCACATCGTGACCGACATCGCCGGTACGACACGCGATTCAATCTACCACCGTTACAATAAATTCGGTTTCGATTTCTACCTTGTCGACACAGCCGGCATCCGCAAAAAGCAGAAAGTGAATGAAGATATCGAATATTATAGCGTTATTCGTTCCATACGCGCAATCGAGGCAAGCGATGTATGCATCCTTATGATCGACGCCACACGCGGCATCGAAAGTCAGGATGCAAGCATATTCGGGCTCATTCAGCGTAATAAGAAAGGACTTGTGGTATGCGTAAACAAGTGGGATCTCGTTCAAGACAAGTCTGTCACAGCTCAAAAAGTTTTCGAAAATGCAATCCGGCAACGTTTTGCCCCTTTCACAGATTTCCCGATTCTTTTCACTTCTGCCACCACAAAACAGAGAATTTATAAGGTGCTTGAAACTGCTATCGAGGTTTACAACAACCGTCGTCGCTTGATACCCACTTCTCAGCTCAACACCTATATGCTTGAACAGATAGCCCTCACACCTCCCCCGAGCAATAAAGGCAAATTTGTAAAAATAAAATATGTCACCATGCTTAAGGAGTCTGTGATTCCTACTTTCATATTCTTCTGCAATCTACCCCAATGGGTAAAAGAGCCTTATCGCCGTTTCCTCGAAAACAAGATACGTGAGAAATGGGATTTCCATGGAACCCCCATCTCCATATTCATGCGCGACAAATAATCTCAGAAATATAAATGAAAATCTATAAAACGACCATCCCTTCTGCAATCAGGCGAAGGGATGGTCGTCTTATTCGATTACAAATATTTTTTCTATCTCTTCAGCCTGCGCATCAACGGCGAGAGAAACGGAATCTCTTCAAAAAGCGCCACCACACCGACATAGACCATAAGCAATACAAAACGTAAGGCGTAAGTGATCCACACGTTGAAGAAATTATCCATCAGCATTCCACCCACATACAATACCCCCGCAAGAAGCAAATACATGAATATCCTTCCCGTCTGATATGGGAGCGGATAATATTTCTTTCCTGCAAAATAGCTCATCACCATTACCACAAAGTAGCTTATGAGTGCCGCGCATGCCGAGCCCATATATCCGTCGGGTATTCCTATCATGGGAACAAGCCATACGTTCAGCCCAAGCATAAGTACAAAACATATCAATGAGAAATACATTCCCCACTGTGTGCGGTCGGTAAGCTTATACCATAGTGACAAATTGAAAAAAATTCCGAAACACAGTTCGGCAAGCATCATTATCGGCACCACCCTCAGCCCGCTCCAATAACCGGGGGAAATAAAATATTTAAGCACCGGAAGATAATACATCACCCCAAGGAATATAAGCAATCCGAAAATGATGAAATATTTCATGGCATCACAATAGGCTTTGCTCTTGTCTTCCCCTGCACCCCGCGCCTGTGCGAAGATAAAGGGTTCGTAGGCATATCTGAAAGCCTGGGTAAACATCACCATGACAATCGCGATCTTCATGTTTGCTCCATATATTCCCACCATGGAGCGTGCAGCCGTCTCGTCATCCGGGAAAAGGTATGGTATTATAAGCTGTCCCATGTTCTGGCTAAGCATGCCGGCAACACCTAATATAAGCAATGGCCAGCTATATGAAAGCATTTTTTTGAGCAGATCCCACAAAAATACATACTTTCTGCCAAGCAATTCGGGCATAAGACATAGCAACACAAGAAGCGTAGACATGATGTTGGCTACAAAAATCCAGCCGATGCCCAACGCCTCACCTCCGCAAAGTAGATAAAACCAACTTATCGCACCCGGACAATGTTTCATTATCGCCGGACATCCCAAAAGGAAAAATAGGTTCAACCCTATGTTGAAAGCCACATTGAGAAGTTTTATTCCCGCGAATCTCCATGCCTTGTTCTTATATCTAAGATACGCGAACGGTATGTTGGAAAATGCGTCGATCGCCACCGTGACTCCCATGATCCAAACGTAGAGAGAATGGTGGGGCAATGTCAATGCCGCGGAGACAGGTTTTAAAAACACCGACAGCAGCAATATAAACAACAATGAAGTGAATCCCACCGAAATAAGGGAAGTGGTGTAGACAGACTCCGGATCTTTTTCCTTGTTGGCAAAACGGAAGAACCCTGTCTCCATACCATAATTAAGTATCACTAAAGCTACGGCGGTTGCTCCATATAAATATGTGACAACTCCATACTCCTGCGATGGGAAAAGATAAACATAGAGAGGCACAAGACACCAGTTGAGAAATCTGCCTACAATACTGCTTAGCCCATAGACAGCTGTGTCTTTTGCCAGGGATTTAATACCAGCCATAATTATTATCAATCCTCTTCAAAGAGATTTCCGGGAATATTAGGACGTCTGCGTCCCAGATGATTATATGCAAGATCCGTGGCTTCTCTTCCACGTGGTGTACGCTTAAGAAAACCTTCCTTTATGAGAAATGGTTCGTAGACCTCTTCAAGTGTGCCCGGATCCTCTCCCAATGCTGTGGCTATGGTCGACAATCCTACCGGCCCCCCCTTGAATTTATCTATTATGGTCAACAAGATACGGTTGTCTATTTCGTCAAGTCCATAACGGTCTATATTCAATGCCTCCAGGGCGTGTCGCGCTATATCGATATCTATAAAACCGTTCCCCTTTACCATTGCAAAATCTCTCACACGTCGCAGAAGGGCGTTGGCGATACGTGGCGTCCCTCGGCTGCGGAGTGCTATCTCCATCGCAGCCTCATCCGCTATACCCACACGCAATAATCCCGCCGACCTGCGCACGATACCCTTCAATATTGAATGGTCGTAATATTCAAGATGGCAGTTTATCCCAAACCTTGCACGCAAAGGAGACGTGAGCAGACCGCTACGGGTAGTGGCACCAATAAGAGTGAACGGAGCGATGGTTAGCTGCACGCTCTTGGCTCCCGGACCTTTGTCAAGCAATATGTCTATCCGGTAATCCTCCATCGCAGAATATAGATATTCCTCCACAATAGGATGAAGACGATGAATCTCATCTATAAAAAGCACATCGTTCTCCTCCAGACTCATAAGTATGCCTGCAAGATCACCCGGCTTGTCGAGCACCGGACCTGATGTCACCTTAAATCCAACCCCAAGTTCGTTTGCGACAATATTGGAAAGAGTTGTCTTTCCAAGTCCCGGCGGCCCGTGCAGCAGCGTATGGTCGAGCGCTTCTCCGCGAAGACGCGCAGCCTTTACAAAAACACGCAGATTGTCTATGATTTTATCCTGTCCGCTGAAATCATCAAACGCCAGCGGACGAAGAGCTTTCTCCACGTCTTTCTCCGAGTCACGAATCTGTCTGTCGCGTATGTCAAAATCTTCCGATTCCATACTGCAAATTTACAAAAAAAATCACTAATTACCTACGAAATTTAATGTGCATATGATTGGCTTATAGTATAAGCGGAATATTAAGTCGTAAAAACAAATATTCATGTATAAAAATGACCGCCGCTATATCAAACTCTTTAGCGGCGGTCATTACATCATGGAATTCTTTAAATAATTTTTAAGCTCAAAATTCAAATTTATTAATTCACAATACTTACTATAGATTTATGTTAAGTTGAATAGGTGGTACTAATGTCCATGGTGAAAGAGGTTGCCAGTTCACAGTGATGAGACTGCGATCCCCATATATATCGTCATACGGATAAAGATATTGTGTATAGTATCTGTTGCCGCGACGATATTTCACTATATAAGTGTCGGGATTTATCTGCCATACCGCGACATCGCGACATCCTCTTGTGGCATATCTCACCATATGGCTAAGACGAGGCGGGGGAGGAGGTGGAACCGGCGCATGATGACGCGGACGGGGCGGATGAGAATAATGGCGGACGGGAGGCGGCACGGGGCGTCCCATTCCATGTCCGGGAGCCGGCATTGAGTGTCCTTTGGGAGGACGATAATCTCCATATCCCTTGTTATGACGGTCTTTTTTATTTGGCTTATAACCATTGTCGTGACGGTCATGACGGTCATGCTTTCGATCGTATTTTTTATTAGATCTCCGATCCTTGTCTCGCTGCTCCTTCCGGTCGTGACCTCGGTCATTATGTCTGTCGGCATAAGCCTCGCTTGTTCCTATCGCAAAAAAGAGGGAGAGAAGGATACATGTCACTATCTTTTTCATTGCATTCTTTTTTACGGAGTTGTTTTAGCAACTTCCAAGTTACACAATCAAATGATTCTTTATTTCTAAGACAATATATCAACTCAAAGTTTAGTCCACACATCGTTAAAAAGACAAAATGACTAACGAATACGAAGTTTTACCTTATGAAATCATATTAATATACTTTCGTTGCACATAGTTTCAAGTTGTGAGTAATTTTGCACAAAGTGATTTGTTTCAGTGCAATTATTGCGATTATATAAATTAAATAGTGTAATTTCGCACATCTCCTCTAATTGAGGTAAGAGCCTTTTTATTAAATAGCAGACCCTACCATCAACTTTCGCAAGCGAAAGTTGAATTAATAATTATTTATCATGGCAAAACCTAAACTCGTAATTTCTTCAGGCGCGGGGATAAGCGCCGAAAGCGGCATATCTACTTTTCGCGATGCGGGAGGTCTTTGGGAAAACTATCCTGTGATGGAAGTGGCATCTGCCGACGGATTCAGACGAAATCCCGAACTTGTGCACAAATTCTATAATGCCAGAAGAAAAGACCTTGTCACCAAATTTCCTAACGATGCTCACAAAGCCCTCGTGGATCTGGAAAAATATTTCAATGTCTATGTCATAACCCAAAATGTAGACGACCTGCATGAAAGGGCAGGAAGTTCAAAAGTGCTCCACCTTCACGGCGAGTTGATGAAGATGCGCTCTGTCAGCGATCCTTATTATATAGAGCCGTTAGACATGGAGCATCTTGAGACCACCCCTCAAACCCGTGGTAAAAGAGGGGATTTGATGAGACCTCACATTGTCTTTTTTCAAGAACCCGTTCCTAACATAGAGCTGGCGCAAGACTGGGTCTATGATGCTGATATTTTCGTTGTCATAGGCACTTCTCTCGCTGTCTACCCGGCTGCCGGACTCATACAGTGTGTCAAACCCGGTACTCCTATATATTATATAGATCCTAATCCGGCACCCTCGGCTATGGGAATGCCCGGCGTCACCGTCATAAAAGCCACGGCAACCGAGGGGATGAAGAAACTTAAAGAAATTCTCATTCCGGCAAAGCAATAAACAAAAATTTTACTGTTTTTATATATCATTTTATGTTGAATAACATATTTTATGCTGTCCAACATATAAAATTACCCACTTTTGCAAAAGTTTTTTACTACTTTTGTGAAATCTAACTCAAGAAAAGTATCAATGCGATAACTTTTCCATAATTATTAACCAAAAACAGACATGGCAAAAGTTAAAGGCGCAATCACAGTCAATGTAGAACGCTGCAAAGGTTGCAATCTGTGTGTGGCTGCGTGTCCCACCGATACGCTTTCCTTACAGCCTAACGAAGTAAACGACCGTGGATACCATTACGCTTTTATGGCTAATCCCGACAATTGCACAGGATGCTGTTCATGCGCCTGGGTGTGTCCCGATGCGTGTATAGAAGTGTATAGAGTAAAAGTGTAGTTTTTTAGTTACGAGTTGTCAGTTGGGGTGGTCTTTGACCGCCGGATCAATTAGCAAACACTCATGGCTAAAGGTTAACTGACCAAAGAGCAATTATGCATTTTAAATTGATTCAACCCTAAACCACTACACCTAAACTATTAAGAAATTTGAAAAATGAAAGAAGAGGTAAGACTAATGAAGGGTAACGAGGCGGTCGCTCATGCCGCAATCCTTTACGGCTGCGATGGCTATTTCGGTTATCCCATCACTCCTCAGTCAGAGGTGCTTGAAACCTTGGAAGATCTTATGCCTTGGGAAACCACCGGTATGGTGGTGCTCCAGGCTGAATCTGAAGTGGCGGCAATCAATATGGTGTATGGCGGTGCCGCTACAGGCAAAGCCGTCATGACATCATCTTCATCTCCCGGAATAAGCCTTAAACAGGAAGGCATTTCTTATATTGCAGGATCTGAACTGCCTGCTCTAATTCTAAATGTGATGCGCGGTGGTCCCGGACTCGGCACTATCCAGCCGTCACAGGCAGATTATTTTCAGGCAACCAAAGGGGGAGGTCACGGCGACTACCATCTGATTGTGTTATCCCCGTCTTCCGTACAGGAAATGGTAGATTTCGTAGGACTCGGCTTCGATCTCTCTTTCAAATATAGGACTCCAGCCATGATTCTTGCAGACGGCATTGTAGGGCAGATGATGGAAAAAGTTGTTCTACCGCCACAACGTCCCCGCCGCACGGATGAAGAAATAAGAAAACAATGTCCCTGGGCTGTCACAGGTAAAAAAGATGGTAGAAAACGCAACGTGATTACCTCTCTTGAACTTGAGTCTGCAAGAATGGAAGTGATTAATCAACGTCTGCAGGCAACATATAGGGAAATAGAGAAAAATGAAACCCGCTGGGAAGAAATAGAGGTGGAAGATGCCGACTATCTTATGGTGGCATTCGGCTCTATCGCACGTATTTGTGCCAAAGCAATGGAAATTGCAAAAGAAAAAGGTATAAAGGTTGGCATCTTACGTCCCATCACACTCTGGCCTTTCCCGAAAGAGGCTGTTGAAAAAGCCGCACAAGGGAAAAAAGGGATCCTGTGTGTGGAGCTTAACGCCGGTCAGATGATTGAAGATGTACGTCTTGCTGTCCACGACCGTCTCCCTGTTGAACACTACGGTCGTCTCGGCGGTATAATCCCAAGTCCTCAGGAAATTGTCGATGCCCTCGAAGCTAAACTAATAGCTGAAAGTAAATAGTATTGTCAGACAATTACCAACGACTTCTAAAGATAAAAAGCAATGGAAATCCAGGATATAATAAAGGAAGAAAATAAGGTGTATTGCAAGCCTGAACTTCTTGATGATGTTCACATGCACTATTGTCCCGGATGCAGTCATGGTGTAATCCATAAACTGCTTGCCGAGGTGATTGCCGAAATGGGTATTGCCGATAAGACTGTGGGCGTTTCTCCCGTGGGATGCGCTGTGTTCGCTTATAATTATATAGATGTTGACTGGGTTGAGGCGGCACATGGTCGCGCCCCTGCCGTGGCTACGGCTGTCAGCCGGCTCTGGCCCGAAAATGTGGTGTTCACCTATCAGGGTGACGGAGACATGGCGGCGATCGGTACGGCTGAATCTATCCATGCAGCCAACCGTGGCGAAAATATCGTAATGATTTTTGTCAACAATGCAATTTATGGTATGACCGGCGGACAGATGGCTCCGACCACCCTTATCGGGCAGAAGACCGCCACCACTCCTTACGGCAGACGCGTAGATCTTAACGGACACCCTCTTGAAATAACCAACCTTATGGCTATACTCGACGGCACATGCTACGTCACCCGCCAGGCTGTACATACGCCGGCGGCTGTTAGGAAAACAAAAGCCTGCATAAAAAAGGCTTTTGAAAACGCTATTGCAAAAAAAGGCACTTCTGTGGTGGAGATTGTTTCCACTTGCAACTCCGGATGGAAAATGAATCCTGTGGAATCTAACGAATGGATGGCTCAGCACATGTTTGAGAAATATCCTCTCGGAGACCTCAAAAACATCTAATTTTTTAAGAAATGAAAGAAGAGATTATTATAGCGGGATTTGGCGGACAAGGTGTTCTTTCAATGGGGAAAATCCTTGCCTATTCCGGACTTATGGACGATAAGGAAGTGACCTGGATGCCTTCTTATGGACCGGAACAAAGAGGAGGCACGGCAAACGTAACCGTGATTCTTTCCGACGAACGCATTTCTTCTCCCGTGCTGGACACCTACGACATTGTCGTGGCTCTCAATCAGCAGAGTCTCGACAAGTTTTCTCCACGTGTGAAAAAAGGTGGTATACTTATTTTTGATACAAGTGGCATACACAAACTTCCCTCACGCGACGATATCAATATTTTCCCTATAAAAGCTATGGAAGCCACCCTTGAGATAGGTCATCCAAAAGCTTATAATATGGTGGTAATGGGTGCACTTCTTGAGGCGATGCCTTATAAACTGCCGATGGAGAACGTTATCAAAGGTCTGAAGAAATCGCTTCCGGAACGCCACCACGCCCTTATCCCCCTCAATCAGCAGGCAATCGAAAAAGGCAGGACTTTGTTATAACACCTGCACATCCCTTCCTAATAAAGCGGCATCATATGATGTCGCTTTTTCTTTTTAACCAAGATAAGAGTATGTTTACTTTTGGCATAAGTTAATATTTAGAAAGAGTTTTTGAGGTTGTTTTGAGACTGAGTGAAGGAGTTATGGGGTTCCATAACGACTGAATGAAGGCTTAAAACAGACCAAAAAGACTTCTAAAGACTTCCTAATGTTAAAAGGAAACATACTCTAAATACCAAAAGTTAAAATTTATACCGGCAGTGAACCTCCATATTTTTTTAATGGTTATTATATCAAACATCCACTAAAAGGATCGGAATACACCTCTTTCTTTTTTACATTAATCAACGAAGAGGAATTTGCAGGTAGATTCATAAAGTGGAAAGGATATATTTTTTGTGCTTATAAAATCAAAACTAAGAATGCCAATTCAAGGGATGGCATCAATCTAAAAGGAAATCACCTTTTCGTAACCTTGATGTTGCGGGAGCAAGCGGACGTGGCGTCTGCTGCTCCCGCTTTCATTTTTGTCATTAGCTCCAACTATTCTTAAACCATAAGGATTCATTAGTCTCAAATTATTCTTAAACCATAAACCCTAAACTATAAACCCCCATCTCATACCTGTAGATAACTTGTAGAAAAGTGGTAAAAAAGCTGAAGGAAAGCCGTAGAAATGACGATGAAAAGTGATTTAAAACTTATAGCCATTTCTGTTGCAAATTACAAATATTCTCTGAGACATAGATATTTATATGATATTATTTACTCGCAACCATTTTTATTGATAGTTGTCTGCTGCGATTTCTACAGCAAAAACCGGGGTTTTCTACAGTTTTCTACTCCTCATCACGCAGAAATTTATTAACTTTGCAGTTATCTACAGCGTGTAAATAAAGTCAGCATAATTCTGATTTACAATAAAACCGCCTGTAGATAATATGACAATAACGGCATTTTAAAATTCAATAACTCATATTTCCAAATTTTAGGCATAAAACTTATTTGCGGTTATTGACAGTCTTTATTGTTGTTGTTTATTTTTTATAATGATTTAAATTTTTTATTAAATAATAAACTAAGATGAACGCAACTCCCAACGCATCTTCCGCTGACAACATCAGAGAGGAGATCGCACGCCTTAAAAAAGAGAAAAACGCTCTTATCATGGCACACTATTATCAGCGCGACGAAATTCAGGAGATTGCCGATTTCATAGGCGATTCCCTTGCTTTGGCTCAACAGGCTGCCAAGACCGACGCGGATGTGATTGTGATGTGCGGAGTGAATTTTATGGGTGAGACAGCCAAAATTTTATGTCCCGACAAGATTGTTCTCATTCCTGACACTGCCGCCGGATGTTCGCTCGCCGACAGCTGTGATCCTGTGGAGTTCGAAAAATTCGTGAGTGAGCATCCTGACCATACTGTAATAAGCTACGTCAACACTTCGGCTGCTGTCAAGGCGCATACCGATATTGTTGTCACATCCGGGAATGCCCGCAAGATTGTGGAGCAGCTTCCGGAAGATGAAAAAATCATATTCGGCCCTGACCGTAACCTGGGTGAATATATAAATAGTGTGACGGGTCGAAACATGCTATTGTGGAACGGTGCATGCCATGTCCATGACCGTTTCTCTCTCGAAAAGATAGCAGAGATGAAGAAACAGCATCCATTGGCAAAGGTGCTTGTTCATCCCGAATGTCGCCGTCCCTTGCAACTGATAGCCGACAAGGTAGGTTCTACGGCTGTCCTTCTTGATTTCGCTACTAAAGACGATGCTCCCGAGTATATAGTGGTTACGGAAAGCGGCATACTCTTTGAGATGCGTAACAAATGCCCGGAAAAGACATTCCTCGCCGCTCCTGCAGAAGATGCGGAGTGCCAGTGCAACGAATGCGATTTCATGAAGCTGAACACTCTTAAAAAGGTATATGAGGCATTACGCGACGGCAAGCCTGAAGTGAATGTAGATCCTGAGATAGCCGAAAAGGCACTCCGTCCTATCAAACGTATGCTTGAAATGTCGTTATAGTTTTAAGTTGTATGTTGTAAGTTGTAAGAACTCGCAACTTAAAACATAAAACATAAAACATAAAACTCCCGAAATGGACAGAGCTAAGAAGAATATATTTGAACTTACCAATTGTAGCCTCAGGCAATATAAGGAGAGGGAAAAGCTTCCGTTGTGTGTGTTGCTCGACAATGTCAGGTCAATGTATAATGTAGGGGCTATTTTCCGTACAGCAGACGCTTTTCTTATAAGAGAGGTGATATTGGCGGGTATTTCCGGATGTCCTCCTCATCCTGAAATATCCAAGACGGCTCTGGGCGCGGAAGAAAGCGTGGAATGGCGGCATGTGGAAGAGTCATTCGCTGAGGTGATGAGATTGCATGAAGAGGGCTGGAAAATTTGTGTGCTTGAGCAAACCCACAATAGTGTGCCGCTACAAGAGTTTTCTCCCACGGATGATAATAAATATCTTCTTGTGGTAGGTAACGAGGTGAATGGTGTGGATCAGCGTATCGTTGATATAGCCGATATTGTCCTTGAGATACCACAGGCTGGAGTCAAGCATTCCCTCAACGTTTCAGTGAGCGCAGGAATTGCATTATGGCAATTTGTAAGCGGTTGGCTATAATTGTAAGTGAATATTTTATTTGTAGAAGTGTTTGGAGACAGTCTGGAAAAATGGTCTGCCACCTATATAAGATAGAATAATACCTATTTTATTTTTTAACCTTACAGAGGGGTTGCGCAACGATTCTCCGCGCAACTCCTTTATTTTATTCCAACAGCTGTCGGCTATTTTATCAGCTTTGCCTCTATCTTCTCCTATAATAAATTTTCTATTTGCTGCAATAAGTCCGAGAATGTTGAAATTGGCGCTTAGCTGACGTGATCGTGCCGCAGGCAATAATTGAGGACATCTATAGGCTATATAATCTGTAAGCCTTTGCGTCACGTCTAAAACGTCTGCCCTTCTTAGTGAGAATGTGTGCACATAGCTTTCCGGATGTTGCCTGTAATAGTAGAGGGGTGTTTCAAGTATTGCAACTCTATTTGCTTTTAAAAATAAAGACGAGATTATATCAAGGTCTTCATAACCGGTGCCTACACGGAAACACATCCCTTTCCATATATTGGAAGAAAAAAGTTTCCCACATGCAGAATTGTCAATATTTTTCTGATAAAGTATATTTTCGAGAGCTTCAATAGAAGAAAGTGTATAATTTCTAAGAGAAGAGGCTACACATTTATCCGGAGGTATTTTAGAATCTTTAAAGTGCTTTAAAGGGGAGGAGACGATATCACATTCTTTTGAAAAAAGTAAGAAGGTCTCGATAGCTATGGAGGGAAGAATGTCGTCTGCATCTAAAAAAAATATAAAATCGCCGGCGGCATTATCCAGACCTAAATTTCTGGCACATGAAAGACCTCCATTACTTATATGATATACTGTAATCCTTGAATCTTTGGAACATGCTTCATCACATATATTTCCGGAAGAATCGGTTGACCCGTCATCCACAAGTATCAGCTCCCAGTCTGTATAAGTCTGGGAAAGCACGCTGTCTATCGCTTGCGCAAGATATTTTTCAGCATTATAAACGGGTATGATGACAGAAACCACAATATAATAAATTTAAGATGCGCGAATTTTTAAGTAAAAAATTAAATAGGCGTCATTCTTCACAAGAAAAAAGACGCCTATCAAAAATATCAAAATTTCACAATATCCATTAAATTTGAAAAAGATCAAAAAAATAGGAGATGGCTACCAATTGCTAATTACCAATTACTAATTGCTAATTATACAGTTAGGATCTCCTTTTCTTTTGCTGCGAAGATCTCGTCGATTTTCTTCATATATTTGTCGTGGAGCTTCTGAACATCGTTCTCGGCGTCTTTTTCTGCATCTTCGCTAAGACCCTTCTTGATTTCTTTCTTAAGTCCTTCGATTGCCTCGCGGCGGGCATTACGGATGGAGACCTTGGCAGTTTCTGCTTCAGCCTTGCTTTGCTTTACAAGCTGCTTACGGCGATCTTCTGTCAGAGGGGGGATAGAGAGTCTGATCACTTCACCGTTGTTTTCCGGTGTGATACCGAGCTCAGAGTTGATAATAGCTTTTTCAATCTCTTTGAACATTGCCTTTTCCCAGGGAGTGATGGCGATTGTACGTGCATCAGGCACAGAAATATTTGCAACGTTAGAGATGGGTGCCTGTGAGCCATAATAGTCCACACGGATTCCGTCAAGCAGACGTGCGGATGCTTTGCCGGCACGGATATGCGAAAGAGTGTCGTCAAGATATTCCACGGCGAGTTCCATGTTATCTTTCGCGTTGTCGAGATATTCCTTAACTTCCATAATATATAGTTTTAAATTATAATCCTAATTATCAATTAATCCACCAGCGTTCCCACATTGTCACCGTTGAGCATCTTTGCGAGATTGCCCTCTTTGTCCATGTTGAATACATAGATTGGCATGTGGTTTTCTTTGCAAAGAGCCGTGGCGGTTATGTCCATCACTTTGAGGTTGCGTGCAATCACTTCCTCGTATGTGATATGATCGAATTTGGTTGCGGTAGGGTCTTTTTCGGGGTCAGCTGTATAGACACCGTCCACACGGGTGCCTTTCAGCATCACGTCTGCCTCGATTTCGATTGCACGGAGGGCGGAACCTGTATCAGTTGTAAAATATGGGGAACCTGTGCCGCAGCTCATGATTGCCACCGTTCCTTCTTTCATTGCCTTGATTGCCTCCCATTTTGAATAGGGATAACCAATGGGGAACATAGGAATTGCAGTAAGCACTTTAGCCGGCTGACCGATAGCCTCGAGGGCGGAACTGAGTGCAAGGGAATTGATTACTGTGGCAAGCATACCCATCTGGTCACCTTTCACACGGTCAAATCCTTTGGATGCACCGGAAAGACCGCGGAAGATATTGCCACCACCTATCACTATGCCTACCTGCACGCCACTGTTGACAGCCTGCTGTATCTGTTGTGCGTATGAGTTTAGACGGTCGGTGTCGATACCGTAACCCTGTTTCCCCATGAGAGATTCGCCGGAGAGCTTGAGAAGAATGCGGTTATATTTCATTTTTGTATGTTTTTATGCGGTTATAGATATGTTTTAAGGTATTTTTAAGTGACCTTGCTCACTCAACCTCATTATCCTCAATATGAGGATTGAATATAATATCATTTAAGTTTCGCAAGCTCACTTGAAACCCTCAACTTTTGCTTGCGAAGGTTGAATGATATCAAAATCCAAAGTTAATAAAAACTTTGAAAAGAGTGGTTAAGTGATTATTCAAAATTAATATTAAATATCATGTTTTTAAACATAAATCACCTTTACTTAATAAAAATGATTGGCAATTATAAAATTTTTCAAAATTCTATTGCAGGAGAAAGAAAAAATTTCTAACTTTGCAGTCGCTTAAGGGGCTATCCTTTGAGTGAAAAGATGTCTTAACCGGCATTTAAATTCAGAACAAACCATTGGAGAGGTGGGTGAGTGGCTGAAACCACCAGTTTGCTAAACTGACGTAGGAGC